>NZ_CP143545.1:458750-820000 GCF_046237625.1 Paraperibacillus esterisolvens
CCGTGGAAGGATGGGACCGGCTATGGGAAGCTCAATTCCTGATGAATCTGGATTTCCCGAAACTGTTCAACTTTAACGAGGCTGCCTGGTTTGGGGTGATCAGCCTGGTTACCGCAGCTTCAGGATATCTGGCATCTGTCATCACGAGAAAGTTTGTAAGAACAGAAAACGAAAAAGCGGTGGCCATCGTTCTGACAGGATTGACGGTTTTAAGGGCATGCGCAATCCTTGGCTTCAGCTTCGCTTCAGATTTCTGGATGGCGCTCTTTTGGCTGAATATTGTTTCCATGGCTTCAACCGTCTCGTATCCGCTGTTCAGTACCTGGATCAACCAGCTGATCCCCTCAGGGAGGAGGGCGACGGTCCTTTCCATGGCGGGACAGATGGATGCATTCGGCCAGATTGCGGGCGGCCCCGGGATCGGATATATCGGGAGCCGGTTTACGCTCCGGACCTCCCTGTTCTGGGTAGGAATCCTGCAGCTGCCGATTCTGATTGCCTATATGATATCGGTCAGAAAAATGAAATAGAAAAGTGAGGCCCGGCGCAGTGATCCTGCCGGGCCTTTTTTATAGAAATTTTTGTAAGATGTCTCTCGCCCGCCTTTTTTGGGTATAAACCTATAGGAACTTATATTCTTAAAAGAATTTTATATATAAAATTTGGGGGTACAAGGCATGATTGAAGACATTCTGCCGCTGGCAGTTTTTAATACCCTGGATCTGAAGGATGACAGGGATCATATAAAATATTATGCAGCGAGGGAAGCGGAGCCTCTCCTCCCTAAGCTTGAAGCAGTTCCGGATGAAACGAAGACGCTTATATGCGTGGTGCCCGTAGAGGGAAGGATCGGCAGGAAGGCTTTGTATAAACTGGATCAAAAGCTTGAAGATCTGATCACGGCCCGTCTGCCGGAGGAATGGAGCGCAGACCTTTACTTCATCCAGAAGCGGGAGGGCGGCGGCTTTACGAGAATCTTAACTGAAGCAGGGCTGCTGATCCACAAGCTCAGCTTTTACTATCCTTACGAAACGATCATCCAGCTGAGCGGCACGGGTGATGCCGAATGCTTTCAGGCGATATTCCTCGAGAGCACAAAGCAGCTGGGCAGCCGGCATGGCTTTCTATTCTATAGCGAGGGGAAAGCAGAGATTTCATTATCACGGCAGGCTGTATCGGACCGTTCCCTGAAGCTTCAGGTGAAGGGCTCTCTCCGGGAATTCGACTTCCAGGGGGCTCTGGAGCTTGTGAAGGGACAGCCGGCCCCCGAACCGCTCAGACTCATGCTGAAGATGATGGTCAGCCGGATGAATTTCTGTTTCAGCGAGGCCCATCAACATGCGGTTGAATGTGAAAGACTGCTTAAAGACGAGCCGGCAATAAAGGAGACACGGCTGCTTTTAGAAAAGCTGCTGTCCAAAGAAGGCAGGGAGCAGGATCTTGCTCTTATAGAAGAACTTTACCGGCAGATGGAGGTCTGCATAGAAATAGATGATATGGCTGCTTTCCTGACCCGTTTCTACCGGGCGCGGGAAGCGATTTTGACATTCCTCCTGAAACACGGCTCTGGCTATCAGGAGGAAGAGCCGATGAAGAATAACTCCTCGATCTACCAGCTGATAGAGGAACTCGAGAAACGGTATGAAGAAGGCGAAATCGAGGAATATATGGGTGCCTATTTTTATCTGAAAAGCCTGAATGTTGCCCATACCCTGCGGGTTAGAAACCAGAGTTTCATCGGCCATGGACGTGAAGAGATTAATTCCGAGGAACTCTGGCACTCTTACTTCGGCAATAAAAGGGCGTCTGTTTCACGGGTGAAGAAACGGTTTCTGCTCGAATCAAACCTGATGCTCCGGGATCTTGGGGCGGAGCTTGATGACAATTATACAGAGCTTATGGAGATCATGCTGCAAATGGACTTAGACTTTGAAGAGAGAGGACAGAGAGAAGATGAAACATCACGTGTTCTGCAGTTATAAAGATCATGGGGAGCTTAAGGCCCAGGACAGGGGAAACGGCAGTTCAAAGCCGGTGCTCCATGTTTTCCGGCAGAAGTCGGAAGGAGAAGCAGAGCTCTCCCAGCCAAAAGGATTCGGCAGCATCCGGCTCCATCTGCTCTCCGATAATCTTGAGGAAGCTGCCGCCGAGATTGAAGAATTGGCAGGAGAGTATGGGGGCAGCGGGGAAAAGGTTTATCTTGTTTTGAATGAAGCACCTGACATTCTCCAGCTCGTATTCATGCAGGTGCTGCTCGAGAACAGTGACAGGCATGTGTATTTTATTAAAAAGAATAAAATCATTCCGGCCTTCAAGAAGAATGAAGATAAGGAACAAAATATATATGACAGCATTCATAACCTGATCTGCGCGAGGAATTATAAGTCTGCCCGTAAGCTCGCGCAGCGATATACCGACAGTGCTCCTCTTTCAGATATGCTGATGTTCGGAGAAAGGCTGAAGAGCCTGGATCTGTCGGGCGGGAAGGGCCAGGAGGATTATTTTGACCTGATGGCCCGCACGCTCCGTGATATGGGGGAAGACAAAGAGCTTGCTGATTATGCGGCAGGCATGATAAAGCTGAGGGAACGGGATCAGAAGGCGTTCATTTCCTACCTGTATAATTCTGCGGAGCGCCTGTATGAAGAAAATAAGCTGATTGATTTTGTTGTCCTGTATTACAGGCTGGCAGAAGAGCTTCTGCTGTATGCCCTTGGGCTTGACATTGACTGGGATCGCGGAGGCAATGGGTTCAAGAATAGGGATAACGCGTATTTTAAGGTAGAACTGAGGAAAAAGGAGCGGGTTACCCGGCACTTCCACAGTTATATGCGTCTCCTGGACAGGAGGGCGGAGGAACTTGAAAAGAAAGAGGAGATCAACCAGGTGGACGAGTTTTTCATTGAGCTTCACCGCCTGTTCAGTGACAGTGAATTGAATGACATCCTAGAGCTCAGGCACGCAGGCGTGAGCGGACATGGCTTCTGTGACTTTTCGAAGGAACAGTTCAGCAGCATCTGCAGGATGGACCCGCTTAAGAAAATAGAGCCCATCATGGATTTTGTCTCCATCAACAGGGAAATCGGCATTTTTGAGCTTGTGGAAAAATGTGCCCTGTATCTTGCCAGGCAGGGACTTGAAGAAGGTCAGGCCGGCAAAAAGGGAGCATGAAGGTATGAAATGAGACCCCAGTATTTTATGGGGTCTTTTTTCATGGCAGCAGGAGGGAAGATTCTGTTCCAACCTTTGAAAGGATGATATGTGTGGCTGTGTCGGCGATTCTTGCCGCATCGTCGATAAATTGCTCAATATCCTCTATCCGCCGGGCGGTCAGCTTCACTATGTAATCGGCGGGACCGGTGATGCGGTAGCACCATTCGGCGTTCGGATGCCGGGCGATGAATTTTCGGAATTCCTCGCATTTGCCTGACTTCGTTGTAATCTGGAGAATGGCATGTGTGGTATGGCCGAGGGCCGAGTAATTAATCTTAGCCGTATAGCCTTCGATGACGCCTGCATCCTCCAGCCTCCGCACCCGGTCGGCCACTGAAGGCGGGGACAGATTGACGAGCTTTGAGAGTTCGCGTATCGAGAGACGAGAATTGGCTGTGAGACAGCGCAGAATATGCTTATCCGTATCGTCGATTTTCAAATGAAAACCTCCTTCCTGTAACTCATTATATATGAAAGGCAGCAGGCCCCCAATTGCTTTTTTATGCTAAGGACGGCTGGAATAGCATTCTATACAATAAAAGCAGATGAAAAAAAGGAGAGATGAGCATGTTACTCGAAAAGAATGCTGCTTTAGTGGTCATTGATGTACAGAAAGGATTTGATGAAAAGGTATGGGGAGAGCGGAACAATCCGGAAGCGGAAGAGAGGATTGCCGGCTTGCTGAAGGCCTGGCGGGAACGGGGATTTCCGGTCATCCACACCCAGCATATGAGTGTGAAAAGTGATTCCCCGCTGCGTCCAGGCCAGCCGGGTTGTGAAATCAAGGATATCGCGGCACCGAACCCGGGTGAAGCTGTGTTCCAAAAAACCGTGAACAGCGCATTCATTGGCACCGGACTCCAGGATTACATGAATGAACAGGGAATTGATACGCTCGTCATAACGGGGCTGATCACGCCCCATTGTGTGTCCACCACAGCCAGGATGAGCAGTAACCTCGGATACCGGACATTTGTAGTGTCAGATGCCGCCGCTGCCTTTGATATCACCGGTCCGGACGGAATCCATCATGGAGCTGCCGAGGTCCACAGTCTAGCGCTGGCAGAGCTGCACCGCGAATTTGCCGTAATTGCTTCTGCAGAGGAAATTATCGGTATGCTCCCTGCGGGTACTGTTCCGGTTTCCGGGAAATAGAGGCTACCCTGCAAATTGAAAAAGCTGGCCATCCGGCCAGCTTTTGTTAGTTTTCAGCAGTCAAAATCTCCGGCTCCAGCCCGATTTCAACATTGCCTGCCAGTGCACGGGAAATCATACAGGAAGTTTCAGCCTTTTGGGCCAGCCGCAAGGCAAGATCCCGATCCTTTTCTGATGCATCGCCCTTCAGGACAATCCGCGGACGGTGGATGATCTTCTTATAGGTGATCACACCGGAAGTCACATCGACAATACCTTCAGATTCCATGGTCAAATCCTCTTTATCCAGCTTACTGCGCTCCATCATGGCAGCGAGTGTAATGATATAACAGGTTCCTGCTGCACCCAGCAGCATCTCATCCGGATTGGTACCGACACCCGGCCCATCCATCTCCGGCGGAATCGAGATCTTCGCCTTCAGATTGCCAGCCTCAATCTCGCCCACATCATTCCGCAGCCCCGGCCATGACGCCTTTAAATGAAAACTATGCTCAGCCATCTGCTCCACACCTCCCACATAACCTGCTACCCCCATCATATCACCAAAAAAAGTCCCCGCCAAACAAGCCGCCCGCATCGGGAAATAACCGGGAAATAGGGCCTGGCTCTCACTTCCCGGGATAAAAAGCGAGCATTAGCAGGGGTCTTGAAGCAGGAGTGTTTGGGAAATTGGGCCTGTCCCGAATTTGCCAGGATAAAATCCTGCAGCTGCAAGCTGATTGCCGTGTTGTGCTGGCCGGGAAATAGGAACATCCTTCTCTAAACTTTGATATATTCCGGCCGATATATGGATTAGAATGTAGCAAATGTAGCAGAGGTGAGAAAGGTGAAGAGACTTAGCAGTAAGATTAGTTTGATGTTTTTGGCAGGGATGATTGTGGTGCTGCTTGGAAATGGATATTTGCTTTTTCAGAGCAATATGGATTCTGTTGAGCGGGCGGTTGCGGAAAACAGCAGTCAGATTGCCAGCAGCATTGCAAAGAGTATCAGCATAGAGGATTATGAAGCGTTCCTGGCAGATCCGAGGGAGTCAGAAGTATATTGGGAATTAAGGGAATCTTTAAATGATATAAGGGAAAAAACCGGTATCCTTTATCTATATACGATGGGGGTAAAAGGGGAAAAGGTCACTATCCTTATTGATGGCCAGGAAAGGGGCTCAGAGTTGGCCAGTCCGATAGATGAACCGACCTCAAGCACTACATTTAAGGATGTTCAGCCGGTGCTCGAGGGCCGGACTGCCACGACGCCCATTGTCCATGATAAGGAATATGGTGATTATCTGTCAGCCTTCGTTCCAATTAAGAAGGGCAATGAGGTTATCGGGGTGCTCGGTGTGGATATAGAAGCTGGCCACGTGAAGGAAATTTCAAATGCTGCCGCGGCAGATGTGCTTCCAGTGGACATGTCTGCAAGCGCCGGGCTCATGCTGATTTTTGCAGCCATCCTTTTTCTTTATCTGAAAAAGAGGCTGAAGCCGCTTGGTCTGCTGCGAAAAGCTGCCAGTGAATTAGAGGGCGGGGATCTCCTGTCTGCAGGGGACAGGATAAAGAAAATCAAGGTATCTGGCAGGGATGAAATAGCATCTCTTACAGAATCCTTCACAGTCATGATCCAAAGCATTTCAACGATCGTAGAGGGAATCAAGGCATCCTCCGGCAGCCTGACTTCCGTCACGGAAGGAATCGAGAACCAGATGGCCGATATCCGTGACTCGAATAAGCAGATTGTCGAAGGGATGCAGCAGGTGGCATCGGCTGCATCGGTTCAGCTGGATAGAAGTTCAGAATCCGTCTCCTCCATGCAGGAAATGACAGCCGGCATTCAGCGTATCGCTGAAGCAGCGAGTGATGTGAGCAGCCGGTCAGCGGATGCAACCCGCGAAGTGGAAAAAGGGAATAATGACTTGTCCTCCATCATTAAAGAAATTGAAAACATCAAGACGAAGGTAGATGCCTCTGCGAAGAACGTTGAAGAACTTGGTTTGAAGGCGGGAGAAATTGAAAACATTGTCGACATTATTTCGGCCATTGCCGAGCAGACCAATCTGCTGGCACTGAACGCCGCTATTGAAGCAGCCCGTGCAGGCGAGCATGGGAAGGGCTTTGCCGTCGTTTCCCAGGAGGTGCGGAAGCTGGCTGAGGAATCCAAGCAATCCGCGCAGCAGATTACAGAAGTTCTCCAGAGCTTCAAGAAAATTATTGCTGCCTCTGTCACGCAGATGGAAGAGGGTTCAAAGGACGTGGAAACAAGTACGAAGGCCATTGTGTCGGCAGGAGAAAACTTCAGCCGGATTCTTCATTCAGTAGAGGCGGTCAATGGGGAGATCCAGGAGGTATCCGCGGTCACAGAACAAATGTCAGCAGGTTCCGAAACCATAATGTCATCCATAGAGGAATTCTCTCATATGACGAGAAATACAGCCGAAGCCTCAACGCTTGCGGCGGCATCCTCAGATTTGCAGGACAACGCAGTAGAACAGGTAACCGAGGCGACTGCCGCACTCAAAGAACTATCCGAAACACTCCAGCAGTCCATCAACCAATTCAAGATATAAGGGGGACAGTCCTCCACTTCTCAAGGCAAGATCCGGGAAGTGGGGTCTGTCCTTTTTTTGGAAATGGGGCCTGTCCCTTATTTTCCAAGCCGGAAAATCCAGTGCTTACGTGGGGTTTGCCGCGTCAGGCAGTCTGGGAAATAGGGAACTGTTCCCCATTTCCCGTACGGCCATCTTATTCCCACTGCATCCGCTGGCGGAGGGTGGTGATGTGAGCGGTATGGTGTCTGCTGTGCCAGGAGTAGAGTGCCAGGGTGGTGTAGAGGTCCAGTGTTGTGTGGAGCTCGGGATGGATGAATTTTCGTTTGAATTCTTTCCTCCCCATGGAGCGGAGCAGGACTTCCCAGCGTCTGTGGAGACCCTCCAGGATGTTTATGGAAGCGCTGATTTCCGTCTTCTCCGTATCAGCCAGGAGTGCCCAGTCACCCTCGCTGTATGGCTTGATGGTGGGGAAGGTTTCCGTCAGGCTCAGCTTAAAACGGATAAAGGCATTCATATGGCTGTCGGCCATATGGTGGACCACCTGCCGCACCGTCCAGCCGCCTTCTCTGTAAGGGGTGTCGAACTGCACCTCATCCAGCCCCGCCACTGCCGCCTGCAGCCTGGCCGGAGCTTCCACAATGTCCTGGATCCACTCTTTAATCTGCTCCTCTGAAAATACATGCGGAACGACAAATTTGCCTATCGGATACTTTAAGTCTTCCATTTTCAACTCTCCCTGATATGTAATGGCCAAGGCATTGCCAGCAATTATTCTCATCCAATAAAAATGTACTTTCTTACTTATTCAGCACAGCTTTTTATTAGTACGGTCTTTTGTGAAATATGTAAAAAACAATAGGAAACGGCCTGCATAAGGAACGAAATGAATGAATCCGGCAGGTATTCTTCCTATTTTAAAAACAACGGATTCCTTTTAACATCGAGCCAATGCTCTGTCTGTTCCAGCGTGCCGGCCATTTGATAAAGCAGGTCCTCGCGTCCTTCTGCCGCCATGAATTGAACACCAACCGGGAGCCCTTCGGCTGTCATATGAAAAGGAACAGACATCGCGGGCTGGCCGGTCAAATTGGCAAGCTGCGTAAACGGTGTTCGTTTCAGACTGTTTTCTACAAGGGTATCCACAATGCCAGCTTTTTTGATAAGCCCGCTCACACCCAGTCTTCCTACAAGGGAGATCAGCATCTTTTCAGATGATTTGAGACTCAGTTCTCCTATTTTGGAGGCTGGAAAGGCAGTGGCAGGAGTAATGTAAAAATCGTACTCTTCATGAAAGGCTTCCACTGCAAAAGAGGCCGTATCCCATTCCCGCAGATTCAATACCCATTCCTCAGCAGAAGTGACTTTACCAAGCAATCCCAGCAGCCATGTCGCCGGCTCCACATCCGCAGCTTTCACTTTTCGACCGAGCACTTGCTCCATGCCGGAGAGCGATGCGGCAACTTCGCCAAAATACATGGTTATATAGCTTTTGGCAATCTTATTGCCATCAACAGGGGCTTCTTTTTCTTCGACCATATGCCCCTGTTCTTCAAGAAACTTGGCCGCTTTTAAGACGGCATCCCTGCATTCGGGATGTACCGGTGTTCCGATGGGGGAGCGGACAGAGAAAGCGATTTTCATTGGCCGGTTTAGCCCTTTATAGGTGCTCTCTAAATAGGAAGAATCAAATGGCGGGGCATGGAAGGCAGCCCCTTTTTCATAGCCTTTAAGCAGGTCGAGCATATAGGCACTGTCGCGTACCGTCCTTGTCAGCACGTGATCGGCGGAAGCCCCCTGCCAATGCCTTCCCAGCTTTTTTCCTGCTGGAGTCCTTCCCCTGGTCGGCTTTAATCCAAAAAGCCCGGTAAACGCGGCAGGAATACGGATAGATCCTCCTCCGTCGCTGGCACCTGCAATCGGGACCATACCGGAAGCAACAGCAGCAGCCGATCCGCCGCTGGAGCCGCCCGGTGTATGTCCGGTATTCCATGGATTTCGGGAGGGCCCGAAATGTGCAGGTTCAGTAATTCCCATAAGGGCAAGCTCCGGAACATTTGTCACTCCTATGAAACACGCTCCGGTCCCTCTCAGTCTTGCGGCCAATTCACTGTCTTCCCTGGCGGTATATTCGCTTAAAGCCTTTGATCCTGAAGTGATAGGCTCTCCCTTGATTTCCTGGATGATATCTTTTAATAATATGGGGACGCCCCCAAAGGGCAGGTCTTCATCGTTTTCCATTTTTGCCTGATCATACATCTTATGAATGACAGCATTTAATTCGGGATTAACTCGTTCTATTTTATCTATCGCAGCCTCGATGACTTCAGCTTTCTTGATCTCCCTGCTGCGGATCAGTTCAGCAAGGCCCATTCCATCAAATTCCTCATAATTAAAAACATCCATCTGATATCCCTCCTGGTAGATAAGTAAATTCTTGCTGAAATCATGATTTCCTTTTTTAGGATAAAGAAAGTGGGATTTCGGTCTGAAGAAATGGTGCGATCCCTTCTTTGCTAAAGAAAAAAGAGTGCTCTTCCCGCACCAAAAGGGCTGCAGAACAGAACACTCTTTAATATTAGAATTCTATCAGTCTCTCGCTCTTATGAATATCTTCCGTGCCGGCATCCAGCGCTGTCATGTAATAGCTGCACTTGTGATTGATGAGTTCCATGGTTTTGTTCAATTCTTCGAGCTGTGCTTCTACAGCAGCCTTGCGTTCCAGGAACATATCATATCGCTGCTGGAGGGTTGAATCGCCTTCGGAGCACCAGGCGATGAATTCTTTGATTTCCTTGATGGGCATGCCGGTGGATTTCAGGCATTGGATCACCTTTAACGATTGAATATCAGATTCCCGAAACAGGCGGCTGCCGCCCTGGGTGCGTTCTACAAAAGGCATCAAACCTTCTTTGTCATAGTAGCGCAAGGCATATACAGAGAGGTTCAATTCTTTTGCTGCTTCGCTGATCGAATAGGCTCGCATCATATGTCTCCCTTTCTCTATGGGTATGGTATTCTCTATGTTTTGAGAGCATTCTCTCATGCTGTATTCCCTCTGTCAAAAATTCCGGGTTCTTCCATATTGACGTCTCACTTGACCTAGAGTTAACTCGAGGGTTTAAGCTTGGTCTACAAGAGAAAAAAGATGAAGTGAGTGGAGTCTCTTGTTAATCCAAAACCGGAGGGATAAACAATGGTAACAGCTAAAGCGCGTGCAGTCGATGGTCCGGATCAACATTTTCGGGCTGCTGAGATTGAAAGACGTGACCTGGATGTACATGATATTTTAATTGAAATTAAATTTGCTGGAATCTGCCATTCGGACATCCATACAGCCCATGGCGAATGGGGTCCTGTGAACTATCCGCTTGTCCCTGGTCATGAGATTGCGGGATTCGTCACAGATGTGGGGAGCGGGGTCACAAAATATAAGGTTGGCGACCGGGTTGGAGTCGGCTGCATGGTGGATTCCTGCGGCGAATGTGTGAACTGCCGTAAAGGGGAGGAGCAATACTGCCTGAAAGGGAATGTCCCCACTTATGCCGGCGTCGATAAATACGGCGAGCCGACACAGGGCGGTTATTCCACTCATATCGTTGTAACGGAAGACTTCGTTGTCCGCATTCCGGATAACATCGAACTGGATGCTGCCGCGCCGCTATTGTGTGCGGGTATTACAACTTATTCACCATTAAACCATTGGAATGCCGGTCCAGGTAAGAAAGTAGCCGTTGTCGGCATGGGAGGCCTTGGGCATATGGCTGTCAAGATCGCACATGCCATGGGAGCGGAAGTCAGCGTCCTGTCCCGGACTCTTGGGAAAAAGGAAGACGGCCTGGAGTTTGGGGCCGAAAACTACTATGCCACAAGCGACCCGGAAACATTTAAGAAGCTGGCCGGATCCTTTGATCTGATCATCAATACGGTAAGTGCGAAGCTTGACATGGATGCCTATTTCAGCCTTCTTACGCTTGACGGCACTCTGGTGAACGTTGGTGCGCCTGCAGAACCATTATCGGTTAATGTATTCTCACTTATCGGCCATCGCCGCTCATTCGCAGGCTCTATGATCGGCGGAATCCGTGAGACACAGGAGATGCTGAATTTCTGCTCAGAACATAGCATTATCCCGAATATTGAAATTATCTCAGCCGACCAGATTGATGAAGCCTATGAACGCGTACTGGCTTCCGATGTGAAATATCGATTCGTGATTGACACCAGCACGATATAAGACTGAATAAAAAAAGATGGTGACCCCAAAAAGATAGAGAATTATATCCAGCTGCTGATTGGCGGGTATGAATCCGGTATTCTACCGGGCTCATACCTGCCGGTTTTTTCTTTATGCGCTTATAGTCATAATAATTTATATCTCTTTCTATTCTCGTTTTTCAGTCCCCGTATGAACGCAAATCTTCCCCGTAATACTACTCCTGCTTCATTCATCCCAAAAAGTCTTCCATAAGTGAATTATCTAAACAGTGCCTATTTCGGGATATACCAGTGTTTTTTATTCACATATTAGGTGGTAATTCCAACCCTGATCAGAATAGATGTTGGTTGTGTACTCCGAGGCTTTTACTAAATCTAACGCTACTTCCAGGGGTTTTCCCCATACAGCCATTAGTTTGAATTCTTCACTATATTCAGACATAAATAAACACCCCAAGAGTTTCTGATTATGATGGTTTTTCCTCCGTGGATGAAGTGAAGCGGAGTGTGAGAGGAATGATTTATATGAATCCCGCTGAGAATAAGGGAGTGTGATTTTCAAGAAGGGGTGATTGTGATGCATTGCCGCTCGACAGAAGAGCTTGAAAGTCTGGTGGCCGAGGCCAAGCCATATGCGGCGCACGGGAAGGCTGCCGATTATATTCCTGCACTCTCAGAGGTGAATGCCGAACTGCTGTCGGTTTCTCTCTTTTATCCGGATGGGTGCCATTATACTGGCGGAGACGGAAACCAGGTCCTGACCCTGCAGAGCATTTCAAAGGTGGTAACACTTGCACTGGCCTTGATGGACAGAGGGGAGGAATATGTATTTGACCGTGTGGGGCAGGAGCCGACAGGGGATCCGTTTAACTCCATTGCCAAGCTTGAGACAATGAATCCCTCGAAGCCCTTGAATCCAATGATTAATGCAGGTGCCCTTGCTGTAACGAGCATGATCGGAGGAAGCAGTGTAGAGGAAAGGCTTGGAAGGATCCAGAATTTTATTAGGGAGATGACCGGAGGTGATGCGGCAGGCTTTAATGAAAGGATTGCCCTGTCTGAATATGAAACCTCCCATCTCAATCGGGCGCTCTGCTATTTTATGAAACAAAGCAAGGTCATCCAGGAAGATGTGGAAGGCCTGATGGAGCTGTACTGCAAGCAGTGCGCAATTGAAATGGACTGCCTCAGCCTGGCGAAAATGGGATGCGTATTTGCGATGGACGGCTTGAATACTATGACGGGAAAGCAGGTAATGCCTCCCGATGTTGCAAGGATCTGCAAGACCTTTATGGTAACCTGCGGCATGTATAATGCATCAGGGGAATTTGCCATCAAGGTGGGTATCCCGGCAAAAAGCGGTGTATCCGGTGGGATCATGGGAGCCCTCCCAGGGAAATGCGGAATCGGCATATTCGGCGCAGCCCTCGATGAAAAAGGCAACAGCCTTGCAGGTGTGAAGCTGCTGGAATTCATGTCACAGAAATACTCATTAAGCATGTTCTAGAGGGGGGACAGTCCCTCATTTTACGGGTGCGGTTTATTTCCCGAACCAAAAAGCCCTTATCCACATAGGGTAAGGGCGGAAGGTTTCCCGGCTATGGCTCTTCTGCGTTACAGGCTGTTCAGCGGCCTCACCAGGTCCGGGGTGTTGTTTCGCGGTGAGTTGACGAGGGTGGAGACCTGGTATTTGTCCATTCTGTCGGCAGGATACGGAACGAGCAGGGATTTCAGAACAGCTGCATCATGCAGTTCCGGATCAAGCCAGTCAGAATAGGCTTCTGGAGGCAGGATGACGGGCATGCGGTCGTGCACCTCCCGGGTCATGCTGTTTGCTTCTGTCGTGATGATGGTGCATGATCTGACCGGATTTTCGCCCTTATTCCAGTCATCATACAGTCCCGCAAAAGCGAAGGGCCCGCCATCTTTCATGATAAATCGGAAAGGCTGTTTCTCTTTGCCCTCCCGTTTCCATTCATAAAACCCGTCGGCAAGGATGAGACAGCGCTTGTGTCTGAGCGGCCCCTTGAAGCTCGGCTTAGTGTCGATTCCCTCGGAGCGGGCATTAATCATTTTATAGCCTATTTTTGCATCCTTGGCCCAAAATGGGATAAGGCCCCATCTCATTAAATTGCCCTGGCGAGCATTTCCTACAGCCGTGACGGCCAAGATATTCTGGCTTGGCGCAATATTATAATGAGGAATCAATTCCTCAGGGAAATCAAACTCAAATTTGGCCTGCAGCTGCTGCAGCCCCTCAGTAAGGGTATATCTTCCGCACATAAAATCACCTCATTACCATTTTACCCTCCTGAAATAATTACAATCTATCCCTGAAAAAGAGAATCAAAAAAATAACATTGACATATACTGAAATATGATTTATCTTTAATTCAAGATATTTAAATTAAAAGTAACTTGTCTTGTTAGGACTTTTCTTTTTTTAAACTAATTATCTCAACTTCAAGACTTTTAATATGAATATTAATAAAACCATATAGGAGGAACACAATATGTTAGATACAGGCTTGCTGCTTATCAGGCTGGTGATTGGATTGATTTTTATGGCCCACGGAGCACAGAAACTTTTTGGCTGGTTTGGCGGATATGGATTGAAGGGAACAGGACAGTGGTTTGATTCAATTGGAATGAAACCCGGCTATACGATGGCCCTTATGGCAGGCCTCAGTGAATTTGTCGGCGGATTCCTGTTTGCGTCAGGCATCTTCACCCTGGCAGGCTCTTTATTGATCATCGCTACCATGCTTGTAGCCATCTTCAAGGTACACGCTCCTAACGGCTTCTGGGCCACACAAAACGGATATGAACTTAATTTCATCCTGATTGCAGTCGCAGCAGGAGTTGCGCTTACGGGACCGGGAGCTTACACGCTTTTATAAAAACAAAATAAACCCCACACAACACGGAGGTATCATCATGGAACTGAAAGGCATACACCACATTTCTGCTCTAACGGCAAAAGCTGCCGGGAATTATCAATTTTATACGGAGATTATGGGGATGCGCCTGGTTAAGAAAACAGTGAACCAGGATGATACCTCTGTATACCATCTCTTTTATGGAGATGATAAAGGTAATCCGGGGACGGAGTTGACATTTTTTGAAATACCTATGGCTGCCCGCACTCATGAAGGAGTGAACAGCATTTCGGCAACGTCCCTCAGGGTGGCAGATGACAGCGACCTTCAATACTGGAAGAAGCGCCTGCAGGATCACGGGGTGGAAACAGAAGGCATCAAGGAACGTGCCGGCCGCATGACGCTCGCCTTCCGCGATTATGAAGGAATGCGCCTGATTCTTGTATCAGATGAAACAAACAAGGGTGTGTCAGCCGGAAATCCATGGGAGAAAAGTCCGGTCCCGGCCGAATATGCTATTCTCGGCCTTGGGCCGGTCATGCTGACGGTGAGTGATGCAGCGGCCACGGTGCGCATTCTCGCCGACCTCCTTGGTTTCCGAAAAAAAGGTTCGTATGCACCTTATACTATCGGACAGCCTGATATTTTAGTCTATGAAACAGGAGAAGGCGGCACAGGTGCCGAAGTGCATATTGAAGAGAGGAATGATCTGCCGAAAGAAAGGCTTGGCCGGGGCGGGGTGCATCATGTCGCTTTCAGGGTAGATAATGAGGAAGAAATGAGATCCTGGGTCCAGACACTAAAGGATGCGCGAATCGCAAGTTCAGGCTATGTGGACCGGTATTACTTCCGTTCCCTTTACTTCAGGGAGCCGAACGGCATCCTGTTTGAACTGGCGACAGACGGCCCGGGATTCGATACAGACGAAGAATTGGCACATTTAGGAGAATCGCTCGCCCTGCCGCCGTTCCTTGAGGAAAGGCGCAGTGAAATCGAAGCAAAGCTGAAGCCTCTTGATACGAAGCTCCGTTAAAAAGAAAGGAGAATGAAGATGGAGAAAAGAACTGCAGGAATTCACCATATCACAGCTATTGTCGGCAATCCTCAGGAGAATGTAGATTTTTATGCAGGCGTACTTGGCCTGCGTCTTGTTAAAAAGACAGTAAATTTCGATGACCCGGGGACGTATCATCTGTATTTCGGGGACGAAGCAGGAAGTCCCGGGACGATCATGACCTTTTTTCCATGGCCGGGTGCGTACAGGGGGAAAATTGGTGCCGGCCAGGTCGGGATCACGTCCTTCGCTGTGCCAATGGATTCACTCGGGTTCTGGGAGGAAAGGCTCCAGAAGCTCGAGGTACCTTTTGAAAAAACCATGAGGTTCGGCGAAGAGAGCCTGCAGTTCGAGGATCCGCATGGTCTTCGTTTAGAGCTGACGGCAAGAAGTGAAGGTCCGGAGGGCACCTGGTCCTTTGGCGGGGTTACCCCGGAGCATGCGATTAAAGGCTTTGCCGGAGCCGTCCTCTTCAGTGCGAGGCCGGATAGCACGATGAAGATGCTGAGCGGCGGAATGGGCCTTGAGGAAATAGAAACAGAAGGCGATTATACAAGATTCAAGGCCCTTGCGGATATTGGGAATGTCATTGATGTCAAAAGGACAGAGCTCCCGGCAGGTACAATGGGGACAGGCATTGTCCATCATATTGCCTGGCGGGCGGAAGATTATGAAGATCATGAAAGCTGGAGGCAGTATATTGGGGATAAAGGCTATCAGGTCACCCCGATTGTGGACAGACAGTATTTCAATGCGGTATATTTCAGGGAAAAGGGTGGCATTCTGTTCGAGATCGCCACTGATCCGCCCGGCTTTGCCAAGGATGAGCCGCAGGAGGTAATGGGACAAAAGCTGCTGCTGCCGCCATGGCTTGAGGAAAGAAGATCACAGATAGAGGCTGGGCTGCTTCCTGCCGAACCTAGAGTACTGGAGGGGGATATATGAACATGAAGCATATTTTCAAGAAGGGTGCGGATCCGGCAGCACCGACACTGCTGCTCCTGCATGGGACGGGCGGTACCGAAGAGGACCTGCTGGGGCTTGCTGAGATTATCAATCCGGAATCCAATGTCCTGAGTGTGAGGGGCAGTGTACTGGAAAACGGGATGCCTAGATTTTTCAGGCGCCTTGCTGAAGGCGTGTTCGATGAAGAGGATTTAATCCAGAGGACTGAAGAGCTCCGTGAATTCATTGGCAGCGCCGCGGCAGAGTACGGATTTGACGCGGGGAATGTGGTGGCGGTCGGCTATTCAAACGGCGCCAACATCGCGGGAAGCCTCCTTTTCCACTATGAAGCGGCACTCAGGGGGGCCATCCTTCACCATCCGATGGTGCCAAGAAGAGGAATCGTCCTGCCCGACCTGGCCAAAACACCGGTATTCATTGGGGCAGGCAAAAACGATCCGATCTGCCCGCCGCAGGAATCCATAGAACTCAGCACCTTCCTCCAGGAAGCAGGCGCAACGGTCGAACTTCACTGGGAAGAAAACGGACACCAATTAACCCGTACTGAAGTAGATAAGGCTGCCGAGTGGTTTCGCAGGGAATTTTAGGGAAATGGGGGGGCTGTCCCCGTTTCCCATTCTATGAATGAAGTCATAGCAAAGGTTTTTAGCGACTTTAGGAAGCCGGGAAATAAGGGACTGGCCCCATTTCCCGAATTTTGGGGGTGAAGCAGTGATTAGTCTGGATCCGAGTGTGTTAAATGAAAGGGAGAATTATAAGTTTTTGATTGGGAGTGTGATTCCCCGGCCGGTGGCGCTAGTGACGACGGTTTCGGCTGAGGGGGTCGTGAATGCGGCGCCGTTCAGTTATTTCAATATTGTGAGTGCGAATCCGCCAATGGTTTCTATTTCCATTCAGCGGCGGAATGGGGAACAGAAGGATACGGCGAAGAATGCCTCACTGTCGGGTGAGATGGTGGTCCACATAACGGATGAAGATATCGTGGAAGCCTCAAATGAGACAGCAGCAGAACTGGATTACAATCACAGCGAAATTGAGCGTGCCGGATTCACCCTTATTCAGAGTACGGCCGTCAAGGTTCCCGGCATCCGAGAAGCCAAGGTCCGCCTCGAATGCAAGATTGAGAGGATTATACCTTTGGGCGGGACCGGCGGCATACCGGGCTGTGATCTGCTTATTGGAAGAGTCTGCCGCTATCATATCGAGGAGCAGCTATATGAGAAAGGGAGAATCGACCCCCGGGGTCTGAAACCCGTCAGCCGTCTTGCGGGCAACAGCTATGCAAAGCTTGGCGAAATTTTTGATCTCGAGCGGCCGAAATGAAAAGAGGAAGAGGGAGCTCACTGCCCTCTTCCTCCTATTCGTTCCTGCAGCCCGCCGGCAATGATCCATACTGATTTCAGAAGGGTCAGGAACAGGCACAGCACCGCCAGAAGCCAGGCAAAGGCAAAAGCACGCCGCAGTGCCAGGGAATCCGGAGCTGCGGATAAAAAAGAAACAGCATCCATAATAAGAAGCGGTGCAGCCCCCATGAGGAATAGAATTACAAGGAAAATCCTCCACCAAAAGTTCCGCATATTGAGTGAATAGAAGACTCCGAGGACAGAAATCAAAAGAATGCCTAAACAAAAGGCTGTCCTGATCATTAAATCCATCATATCTGGCACCTCCGTTCTCAAACAACTATAAATTGTTCAGAATATTACTAATTATTATTAAAAAGGCTGTCACCTTTATCCTCTTTTTTGTTAAAATATCAAAAAGAAGAGGAAAGGGAGAGGCGATGAAAAGGAAAAAAGCAGATCGGACAGATTGGCAGCGCTTGCTTCTGAACAGCTACGAATGCGGCAGCTCCAGCGACTATAAGGGAATGTGGACCAGGATAGACATGCACAAGATCCGCGAGCCTCTCCATGTAACATATGATGGAATCACTCAATGCATCGTTCAGGAGGGCTTCAGCTGGATCCAGCTGTTCCCGGAGGGGGAGCAGTACACCATTACCGCAGTCGTGAACACAGAAGGCCAGATCATCCAGTGGTATATCGATGTCTGCTGGCAGCACGGCGTCTGTGAAAAAGGCATTCCCTGGTATGATGATCTATATCTTGACCTGGTCATCCTGCCTACCGGGGAATACTATATCCTGGATGAAGACGAGCTTCAAGAAGCGCTCGAGCTCAGGCGCATTACCCAGGATCAATTCGATTCTGCCTATAAAACTCTTTCAAAACTCATCACCATGCATGAAAATGACAGCTTTCCGCTCCTTGAAACGTGTGAAAACTATAAATTGCCCATCCGGATAAAATAAAGGAGGCATCAGCCGATCATGCTGATGTCTTTTTCTGTTTCCACATTTTTAACGTATCCCTTGCATAATGGGATAAAACTTATTTATAATCAATTTGTGAACATTTTGAAATGTCTGTCTATTCATAAGGGGGGATTCCTGCTCTAAACGAAATCGTACTGCTGCAATGTTTTTAAATCCGAGAGGGGGATTCACTATTGGAAGCAAGGAAAATTAATTCAATTAATGAAAGCGATTACAGTAAAATTGCCAACTCAGCTGTGTTCAAAGAGCTGCTCTCTGAAAAGAAAAAGTTCATCATGCCTGTAACCATCTTTTTCTTCTGCTTTTATTTCGCTCTTCCTATTTTAACTTCTTATTCAACGGTATTAAATCATAAATTCATCGGCAGCATAACATGGGCCTGGGTGTTTGCATTCCTGCAATTTGTCATGACCTGGGGGCTGTGCATGCTATATTCCAGGCGGGCTGCAAGATTTGACCGCCTGGCTGATAAGGTGATGCAGGAAAGGGGCCGCACATCATGAATATTACTGCTTTTTCAATGTTCCTTGGCATTGTGCTGGTGACCCTTGTTATTACATATTACGCCTCCAAAAAAACGAATAATGCCAGTGAATTCTATACGGCAGGAGGCGGATTGACTGGCTGGCAGAATGGCCTGGCAATTGCCGGCGATTATATGTCGGCCGCCTCGTTCCTCGGCATTGCCGGAGCGGTCGCACTCACAGGTTTTGACGGCTTCTTCTATAGCATCGGCTTCCTCGTCGCCTATCTTGTGGTGCTGTATCTCGTGGCTGAACCGATGCGGAATCTCGGGAAGTATACCTTTGCCGACATGATTGCCGCGCGTTTCAATGCAAAAAAAATCCGCGGATTTGCCGCACTCAACACCATTGCGATCTCCACCTTTTATATGATTGCACAGCTGGTAGGGGCAGGTGCCCTCATCAAGCTGCTGCTCGGCCTTGAGTACACAACCTCTGTCCTCATAGTCGGCATTCTCATGACCGTTTACGTCATCTTCGGGGGCATGCATGCGACAAGCTGGGTGCAGATTGTCAAAGCCGTGCTTCTGATGGCGGGCACCCTGGTGATCTCCATCATCGTCTTTGCGAAATTCAACTGGAGCATCACCGGCATGTTTGCGCAAATGAAGGAAGCGACGCCTTTAAAGGAGGCATTCCTGAACCCGGGCGTTAAATATAAGGACGGGCTTGATACACTATCCCTCAATATGGGTCTTGTGCTTGGGACGGCCGGCCTTCCGCATATCCTGGTCCGCTTCTTCACGGTAAGGGATGCGAAGACAGCCCGTTCCTCTGTGGTATATGCCACCTGGATCATCGGCATCTTCTATGTAATGACCATTTTCCTCGGCTTCGGTGCCGCAGCTTTTGTAGGAACCGAAAAAATCAGCGCGGCGAATCCAGCAGGCAATATGGCGGCACCGCTCCTGGCACAGGCGCTTGGCGGCAATATGCTTTTCGCTTTTGTATCAGCAGTCGCCTTCGCCACCATACTGGCAGTGGTTGCAGGCCTTGTGCTCACGGCTGCCTCCGCCTTTGCCCATGATTTCTACAATGAAATCCTGAAAAAAGGAAAGGCCTCAGAGGGCCAGCAGGTCAAGATGGCAAGATACGCGTCCATCGGAGTTTCTGTCCTGTCCATCATCCTGGCTTTGTTCGCACAGTCGCTCAATGTGGCCTTCCTCGTGTCGCTGGCCTTTGCAGTGGCGGCGAGCGCCAATCTTCCGGTCATCCTTTACACCATCTATTGGAAGAGGTTTAACACAACCGGTGCTGTCTGGGCTATGACGGTGGGATTAATATCCGCGGTTGGCCTTGTCCTCATCAGTCCGAATGTATTCAGTCCTGAAGGGACGGCTATCTTTACCGGGAATGCCATTTTCCCATACACAACTCCGGGAATTGTTTCCATACCGCTCGGGTTCCTGGCCGGCTATCTGGGCACCATTTTCTCAAGTGAAAAGGCTGATGTGAAAAAATATGAAGAAGTACTGGTTAAAACAAACACAGGCATTGGAATAGGCGAATAAGCATCAATTGGGGACCGTCCTTATTGCGAAATAAGGGCAGTCCCCTCATGTATTTGAACGGCCAAAACAGGCTGTTTTTTATCTTTCTAGCATATTGCTTTCAATTGCTCATATTCCTGTTATCATGGAAATATGACTTTTGAACTGGGGAGCTGATAAAAATGTATACTGTATTTTCTACTTTTGATGTTCCAAGTGAAAAAGCAGAAGAAGTAATCGAGATTTATCGAAACAGAACGCGTTCAGTGGATAAAGCCGCAGGATTTGTAGATTTTTTTCTGCTGCAAAATGATAAAAGGCCTGGTGAGATTACAGTACAGCTATTATTTGATTCGAAACAAAACTACTTGAATTGGGTCCGGAGCGAAGACTTCAAGAGGATCCATGATTTAGAGAAGAAATACCCTGACCAGGAGCTGGCTGCCGTCATCCCGAAGGTCCAGCAATTCAAGGTGGTGGCGAGATGATCGATGCCATCAGGCTGGCAGGACAGGTTACAGATAAAATTTATGAAAAAGAACCAGGACTTTTAGATAAGTTTGGCGAACAGGGAAAGACGAAATGCCTTGAAGATAATCATCACCACTTCAAGCACTTGAGGTCTTCCTTTGAATTGGATAATTCAAAGTTCTTCACTGATTATGCTGTTTGGCTGAATGGGATCCTAGTACGGCACGGTATGGAAACAAGGCACCTGATTGAGAACTTGGATCTGATCAGTGAAGTGCTCCAGTGCCCTGAATGCAGCGGGGATAAAGAGGCCCAGGCTTATCTTGGCTATTTAGCCGAAGCCTGCGACATCTTGCGGAACAAACAGCAAGGAGGTTCCAATTAGATGATGACTCTTCACAGGGATTTTGCCGCCATGCTGCTGCAGGGCGACACCGAAGCTGCGGTGGTATTCATCCGGAAGTATAAAGAAATGGAACGTATCGCAATATTCCAGGATATTGTCACACCGGCTCTTTATCACATTGGGGAGCTCTGGGAACAGAATGAAATCTCTGTAGCCGATGAGCACCTGGCTACCGCCTCTTGCGACTTTGTGCTCTCAAGGATCTATCCGTCTGCACGATCGGAGGATGGGCGGGCTAAGAAGGCCATGTTCTTCTGCCTTGAAGGCGAACAGCATTACCTCGGCTTGAAGATGGTAAACAGCTATTTTGAGGAACTTGGCTGGAACACAAAATATTTTGGGCCCAATCTGCCTCTCGAGTACGCCTTAAGCTATGCGAGGGACTGGCGCCCGGACGTAATCGGCATGAGCATAAGCATCGTCTATAACCTGCCCCAGCTGAAGAAATATATTGAAGAATTCTGCAAGCTGCCTCACAAGCCGGCCCTGCTGGTAGGGGGAAGGCTTGCCGGCAAGTACGAGCTGGATGCCCATTGCCAGGACCAGGCATTGATCATGAAGGACCTTACTTCATTAAAGCAATGGCTGAGTCAAACCATACCAGGAGAAAAAATGAATGTCTTATAAAGAAGAATACCTTCCCGCCCCTTACTTGAGGGTGGACAATAATTTTAAAATTCTTGGCTATTCGCTTGAATCCCTGAAACACTTTGATCTCAGTCAGGACAAGCTGACAGACCTCGTGGACGAGGGAAGCCTTGAAAAGCTGTATAACAATCTGTTCTCAACGAAGGACAGCAGAAAGATTGAATTGAACTTGCGTACCAGATATGAGCCAGCGGCCTTATTCGAAGTGCATATTTCCGTTGATCACAATGACCACTGCCATCTGATCCTGATCCCGATCGGCAGGAGAATCAATATTCTGGAGGAAAGGCTTCTTACTCTCCAGCAAAGATTGCTCAGCACAGATTTTGAGTTGTTCGAAAAGAAGGAGGAGCTCGTCACAGCCCTGGATATGCTTAATGAGCTCTCCGGCCCTTTCATTCCAATTTCAGACGAAATAGCCTTCATTCCCATATTCGGTGATGTGACGGGGAAAAAAATGAAGGTCATCAATTCGAACACAGTCAAACGGGTATATGAAGGCAATTATAAATCCATCCTCTTGGACTTCACTGCCACTGGGAAGCTTGAACCCCAGGGTATCCAGCTCCTTGGAGAGCTCTTCCAGATGCTGAATATCATGGGAAGCACAAGCCTCAAGCTCATCGGCCTTAACCCGGCCCATACCATGCAGCTGAACAGCTACCTCGTCGACTGGCCGGTTGAATTTCAGGCCAATCTAAGACAGGTGATTGAAAAAGTGCAATTTAATAAATCCCAGGAAAACCGTCCCTTTAAAGTAAAACGATGATTTGCTTTTTAAAAGGTGACGGTTTTGTTGTGTCCTTTTTTATATGACAGCACTGAACGGGCGCTTAATTTCTGATTAAATCTACTTTATTTGGAAAGGTTATTCTTTGCCTAAGAAAATAAAAAGAGAATTGACATTATTATGTATTATTCGTATAGTACATATATAAAGTGCATGAATCGGTTGGTACACACACTAGGAGCTGATCAATAATTGGACGTTACGTTTAATAACCGCGATCCTGTTTATTTACAGGTTGTCAGATACTTCAAAGAACAAATAGCCATTGGGAACTTACAGGCCGGACAGGAGATTTTTTCCAGGCGGGAGCTGGCGGGTTTGTTAAAGATCAACCCAAATACTGCGCAGAAGGCGTATAAAGAAATGGAGGAGCAGGGCTTGATTACAACAGAAAAAAACTTCCCGAGCCGGATCACCACGGATGAAAGCATTTTGGGGTCAGTGCGCGAGGAATTGATTGTAGAAGCAGTGCATTCCTTTATAGAGGCTGTGAGGCCGATTAATGCTTCGCTCGATGAGCTGCTAGATAAGGTTAGCGAAAGGTATATACAGCCAGATGGCAGGGAGGATGCCGTGAATGATTAAAGTAGAGAACATATCTAAGAAATACGGCAGGAAGACGGTGCTGAGCAATGTGTCTTTTACCGCGGAAAAAGGGGAGATTACCTGCCTGATCGGGATTAATGGAGTCGGGAAGACGACGACACTGAAAGCGATTATGGGTCTCACGCCATACAAAGGTACCATCCTGATTGACGAAAAGCCGCTGACAAAAGAAACGTATGAAAGGATTACATATATACCGGATGCCGCTATCATGCCGCCATCCATGAAAATTGGAGAGGCCTTCACCTTCATGAGGGACTTTTATAACAATTGGAATGATGAGCGGGCTGATCATCTGCTGGGTTTTTTCAAGCTGAATAAGGAAATGCGGATTGCCGAGCTGTCTAAAGGCAACACGGCAAAGATCAACCTGCTTTTGGGTCTTGCCATTGATGTGGATTATATCCTGATGGATGAGCCTTTTTCAGGAATCGATATTTTTTCCAGGGAGCAGATTGCCGACGTATTCACGAGCCATTTGATCGAGGACCGCGGTGTCATCATTACCACCCATGAAATCAATGATATTGAGCATCTGATCGATAAGGTGGTCCTGCTGGATAACGGAGCCGTCCTGAAGGAGTTTAATACGGAAGATATGCGCTCACAGGAAGGGAAATCAGTAGTAGACGTCATGAGAGAGGTGTATATGGCATGAGTTTTTTAAAACTGTTGAATTTCGAAATCAGCCGATTTATTAAAATATATGTGTCACTGCTTGTTTTGACAGTAGTGGTCCAATTTTCCGGGGTTCTCATTCTGTCGAACAAAATAGTGAATAATGCAGAGGGAATCATGAAGGAAGAAATGATATCTCTGCAGCAATACCTGCAAAACTATGGCAAGACTGATTTTTCGTCCATTATGGGGTCGCTGTGGTTCCTTACGCCAATTATGATTTCGGCGGCTGCGCTCCTTCTATACCTCTTCCTGATCTGGTACCGCGAATGGACAGGGAAAAACACGTTCATCTACAGATTGCTGATGCTGCCTGCATCACGGATGAATATCTATTTCACCAAGGCAATGACCATACTCCTCATGGTTCTAGGTCTCGTTGCCCTTCAGCTGGCCATTCTGCCGCTTGAAATCAGCATGTTCAAAGCAATCGTCCCAGCTGACTATAGAGTGGATCTTGAGATGAAAATCTTGATTTACAGCAATCCTGCAACCATGATCCTGATCCCGCCCACCTTCATGCAATTCCTGCTGCATTACAGCGGCGGAATCATGGCAGTCTTCGTCCTGTTCACAGCCATCCTCCTCGAGAGGAGCTTCAGAATCAAAGGAATCATCCTTGGGGTGTTATATTGTGCAGGCGCCCTGGCACTGATTGTGCTGCCGTTGTTTTATGCGGTTATAAAAGGTGAAATGCTGCTGTATCCCTCAGAAGTGCTGCTGCTGGAAGTAGTCCTCGGCCTCCTTGTGTGCGGCATATCCATCTGGATGAGCGCAAGGCTTCTAAATAAGAGAGTCTCGGTATAAGGAGGAGTATCATGTTACGTTATTGGAAAAGCAGTCTGCTCGTTACAGCCATCATCCTGGCAATCGGTATTTTTTATACAAAATCTGCGCTATCCAGCCAGAGCCTGCCTCAGTATTCCCTGGTTAAGGAAACCGGGGACAGCAGAGAAGTGAAGAACCTTACCCTTTATGCCAATTATCAGCAGGGAAATGCTTCTGATAATCTGAAAATCCAAGGGGGGAAAACCACCTATCAAAGTGAATTATCCTTCATCCGGCAGCTGAACAGCCCGTTTAATGGCTGGAACAGTAAGCTTGAAACTCTGCAGGGGAAATATCAGAATTTCATGCGTGGAAAAGATAATGTAGAAGGTCTGTTCGAAGATGACACTCTCCTTGCCTATGCCTATACAAACGGCCAGGGCATGGGTGCCAGCAGGCATCCCTTCACGGCAAAGATCTCTGTATTGAACAAGAAGACCAAGAACAGCACATCCTTTAAAGCCGGGCTTCCCGATTCCCATCATTATCGTTATGTATATGTAGAGGATGTCCAATACTTTGGCAGCGAGCTGAAGGTCACAACCAAGAACTACCGGAACAAGTATGTAGAAGGCATGGACAATGAGGAGGTACATATCTATACATTTGATGT
Source organism: Paraperibacillus esterisolvens (assembly GCF_046237625.1). Classification (GTDB taxonomy): domain Bacteria; phylum Bacillota; class Bacilli; order Bacillales; family DSM-1321; genus Paraperibacillus; species Paraperibacillus esterisolvens. The sequence continues at coordinate 484,164 of NZ_CP143545.1, forward strand.
GCCGAACCAAAAGCTTTTGAGTGATGAAAATGTATTTGGCGGCAGCGGGAAAAAGGGAATACATCAATACTCTATAATAGGCAATTCAAATTATGCTGCCCCAAGTGATTATGTTGTCTACCGGATGGATCCCGAATATAGGGACGACCAGGAAACAAGGGGTGAATCAAAAATCTTTGCTTATGATCTGAGAAAAAGTCAGAAATTCGAGGTGAAACTGCCGGCCGGGCTGAAAGGAAAAAGGGCAGATGAGATTCAGAATTACCATTATCAAGATAAACTGTATTTCATTGAGGATACAGAAAAAGAGATGAATGTTGTTCAAGTCGATTTAAAAAGCCAGGAAAAAAGGAGCTTTAAGCTTGCCTCAGCATTAAAGGTTTCGGAGGGACACGAGTATCAGACCTTTTTCAACAATGGGAAACTGTATTCTGCCCTCAAGGTTTCGCGTCAGGAGAGAGCAAACATTGCGATCCAGGTGATCGATCTCGATACAGGTGCTGAGCTTTTCAAGGGACATATAAAGAGCGACAAAGATCAGAGTCCCAATGAATTGCATATTACTGATTTTGTTATAGAATAAACATGGGGCATTTCCTGTAAAAAGGAAATGCCCTTTAAGCAGGAGGAGACGGCAAGCAGTGAATATCAGAAATTCAGTAAAGGCTGTTATAATAAAAGAGGGACAGGTTCTCCTTACAAAAAATGAGGACCGGGAAGGGATTTTTTATTTGTTTCCAGGCGGCGGGCAGGAGCATGGAGAGACATTCCATGAGGCGCTGGCAAGGGAATGCATAGAGGAAACGGGGCTCAGAGTTGCAGCCGGCAGCCTGCTGTTCATCAGGGAGTATATCGGCAGGACGCATGAATATGCCGCTGAAGACAGGGATGTCCATCAAATAGAATTTTATTTTACCTGCAGGACCACGCCGGATGCCGAGACAGCTGCAAACCCGGCGCTGCCCGATACATACCAGGTTGGGACTGAGTGGGTCGATGTGGACCGGCTGATGGATTACCGCCTGTATCCGAGGGGAATCCGGAAGAAGATCATCGACTTTCATAACGGGGAAATAGCAGATGCTTATCTGGGCAATATAAATTGAAATACAATTGAAGAAAGGATCGTTTGTTATGAAGCTCCAAATCATATTTCAGGATTGGGAACGGGACTGTGAAGACGGTTCCTGCTATGAATACGGCACAAGCCTCATTGTCAACGGAAAGCGGATCCTTGACACCGTCACGCCTGAGCGGGCGGTCAGGGCCGTACTCGACGAGCTTGGGATTGAATATGAAATTAAGAACGATTGAAAGAAAGGCAGTACTGAATGAATTCAGTACTGCTTTTTTCTGTGGAAAAGGGACCGCAGCCTGAAACACCTTAAAATGGCTGGGAGCATTACATTGGTTTATTAAAGAGATTCCTCTCCAGTCTTTTGCCATTCTCTTTAACGAGCCGCTGCATTTTTGTATGATGGACGAGGGTCAGCCCGACGATGGCAGCGCTTAAGACGTTTGAAAGAATTAAGCCGGCCATCAGCATCCGGTTTGTGCTTTGCGTGTCATTGTATCCCCCCTTTTTGGTGAAAGCTGTTATCGCGAAAGCTGCCTCTGGATGAGGAAGGTTGATTCCAGCAGCTGTCAACCTTGTTAAATCATTTTACTTCCTTATTTATGTGTACCCTGATTGAGCCGGTAAAATCCAGAATACCGGGAGGGAGCTGTTCTATTTGCAAATGGGACTGGCATAGACATATACAAAGAGACCAAAGGAGGCTGAACTGTGAAGAATTATTTCCCCCTCATCTGTCTCGCGGGTTTACTGGCTTTCACTGCCTTCATAGAGACACCTGGCTCTGATCAAAACAAGCAGGGCGGCACTCTGCAGGTTACGTACGATCCGGAAAGCGAACCGCTCCAGGCAGAGGAAATGACAATGCGGCTTGAAAACAGGCTGGTCGGCGCAGAGGAGCAAGATGGCTATATTGTTGAAAAATATCAGGAAATCGAAGTCTACTCGGATGAAAATGGCAGCATTATTAAAACAGTACCGACTTCACACTTTGAATATCTTAAGTACAAAAAGTGAATTATTTATATGTCGGTATATTCCTTGTTTCTCAGGGGCTGAAATGGGGAATAGGATGGATAATTAGATGAAGGAGCTGAATTTTCCATGAAGTTTATTTTAATTATCGCTGTAATCATTATTGCGTATATGGTTTTTAAAAGAGTTAATAGAAGAGGATAATCAATAGCGGCTCCTGAGAAGGGGCTTTTATTTATGGTAGTAAAAAAAAGGGCCGCTGTCCAAGCGGCCCTTTTCTGGATTTAGAATGTAACGATAGTCCGGCCGCGGGCTCCGCCTTTCAAGAGGAGGGGCAGGTATTCAGGCAGCTCATCGATGGTAATCTCGTGCTGGACGGATTGCTCCAGGTTTTCCGGCTTTAAGTCGGAGGCCAGGCGTTCCCAAACCTTCTTCCGGGTTTCCATCCCACAGTAGACTGAGTCGATGCCGAGCAGGCTGATGCCGCGGAGGATGAATGGAAATACGGTGGCTGGGACGTCTGTTCCTGCCGTCAAGCCGCTGACTGCCGCAGCCCCGCCGTACTTCAACCTGCCGAGCAGGCTGGCGAGCGGCTTTCCGCCGACCGGGTCGATGGCGGCGGCCCACACTTGTTTTCCAATTGGTTTCAAATCCCCGTCAAACACTTCCTCACGGCTGATGATTTCGGAGGCGCCGAGGCTGTTCAGGTATTCTTTTTCTGATTCTTTCCCTGTGCTTGCAGAAACCGAATAGCCGAGCTTTGACAGCATGGCGACGGCATTGCTGCCGACCCCGCCGGTTGCGCCCGTGACGAGCACATTTCCCTTTTCGGGTGTAAGGCCGTTTTCCTCCAGACGCTGGATACTGAGCGCGGCCGTAAAGCCTGCTGTACCGAGGATCATTGCTTCCCTCAGTGTCAGGCTGCCGGGAAGCGGGACGATCCAGTCAGCCGGGATGCGGGCATATTCACTATAGCCGCCGTAATGGGAAACGCCGATTTCATAGGAAGTGGCAATGACCTCATCTCCTTCTTTAAAGCGTGCGTCTTCCGAGGATACCACTGTTCCTGCAAGGTCGATGCCTGGGATCAGAGGGTAATTTTTAACGATTTTTCCGTCCGGAATAGAGGCGAGTGCATCTTTATAATTGATTCCGCTGTTGGATACCTTGATCAGCACCCCTTCCTTCGGGAGTGCATCGAGCGATGTCTCCCTTACCTCTGCTGAAAAGTCTTCATCTTTTTTATCCACAAAAAATGCTTTGAAGTTTTCCATCTTATCTTCCTCCATTTCAGGGATTGAGTTATGTCCATTCTAGACTTCCGTCTAGCACAGGTCAAAAAGTTAGATTCTTTGTCTTATGATGGATAAGATAAGTTCAAGAACAAACAGAAAGCGGGGAACATCAGGATGAAGCTCAGTGTGCTCGATCAATCGGTAATCACAAGCGGCACAGATGCGCGGACAGCGCTGAGGAATACAGTAAAGCTCGCACGTGCGGCGGAGGAGCTGGGCTATACAAGGTTCTGGGTCGCAGAGCATCATAATTCAAACGGAATGGCCGGCACCGCGCCAGACATTTTGATTTCTCATATAGCATCACAGACAAGGAGAATCCGGGTTGGCTCCGGCGGAGTCCTGCTGCCCCAGTACAGCCCTTTTAAAGTGGCCGAAAACTTCAAGCTGCTCGAAGCACTTTATCCAGGCAGGATTGATCTCGGGATCGGCCGGTCCCCCGGAGGCGGTGCAGAGACACGGAATGCGCTTAATGACGGAGTGAAACGGAGCATGAATGAGTTCCCAAACCAGATAAGGAATCTGCAGGGTTTCCTTTATGGCGGTGAACATGATTATCCCAGTGTCACGGCATATCCGGAAAGCGGAAGCCGCCCCGATACCTGGCTTTTGGGCATCACCCAAAGGGGAGCAAGGATGGCGGCGGAACACGGGACCGCCTTTACCTATGGGCACTTCATCACACCGGCTAATGGCAGGATCGCGCTTGACTATTATTATGAGCATTTCGTGCCATCAATCCATTTGAAAGAGCCGAAAGCCAATGTGTGCATTTTTGTGGTATGTGCTGACACCCAGGAAAAAGCTGAGGAACTCGCTTTAAGCCAGGATATGTGGCTGCTGTCGCTTGAGCGGAACCGGGACACGAGGATACCTTCCGCTGAGGAGGCAAGGAGGATCACCCTGACCGCTGAACAGCGGGAAAAGCTTGCGGAAAACCGGAAGCGCGCGGTGATCGGCACCCCTGACAGAGTGAGGGAAGAGCTTCTCCTGCTCCAGGAACTATATGGGACGGATGAATTCATGGTCATCACCAATATCCATGACTTTGAGGCAAAAATCCGGTCCTACACACTGCTTGCTAACGCGCTCCTGTGATAGGGAAGCTGTTTTCGAGGTGTGCCTGCAGGGTATAAAACAAGATAAAAAACGGCAGGGAGGCAATCCACTTGTTTGTATATACGTCTGAACAAATCCGTGCAGCCGATGCATCGGCTGAAAAGCAGGGACTTACAGGCTTCATGCTCATGGAAGCTGCAGGCAGAGAACTATTTTATAAGCTGGAGAAGCTTTTAGATAAAAAGGATCGGATCCTGATACTCGCCGGCCCGGGGAAAAATGGAGGCGACGGTATTGTGGCAGCCCGCTATCTGCTGCAGAACGGCTATGCATGCGACCTGACCTTTCCCGCGGGGGAGCCGAAGGATGAGACGGCCGCCAGGCATGCGGAGATTTTCCGGGACCAGGGATTTCGGCCCGCTGAAAGATCCGGTTCGTATGACATGATTGTAGAAGCACTTGCCGGCATAGGTACGCGGCTGCCGTTAAGGGAGAATGTGAAGGAAATCCTTGATTGGGTTAACGGCGAAAAAGCACTGAAGATTGCGGTGGATGTGCCGGCGGGAGTGCTTGCAGACAGGGGGGAGGCTGATTCTTCTGCTTTCAAGGCAGATGTTACCTTCAGCATCCATGGATTTAAGCCTTCTCTTTTCATGGAGGAAACAGCCGAGTATTTCGGCCGTGCTGAGTTGGTGGAAATCGGCCTTCCACAAGATTCGAATGTCAGGGTATGGACAAAGGAAGATGTGAAGAGGACGTTTCCCAAGCGGGCGTCCGGCTCTCATAAAGGCACGTTCGGAAACGGACTGATCATTGCAGGCAGCGATGATATGCCGGGTGCCGCCATCCTATGCAGCCTGTCGGCGAAAAGGAGCGGAATCGGAAAGCTCACCGTCGGCACCTCGCAATTTGTGGCTGGCATCATTGCCTCCCGGGTGCCGGAGTGTGTATTCCTGTTTGACGGACTTCAGAAAACGGCGCAGGGGGATATATCTGAAAAGATGACAGCCGCAGCCATTGGACCGGGTCTGCACTACGGGGACACCCTGGAAGCCGCGGTGGAACAGCTTCTGAAAACAGAGATTCCGCTGATCATCGATGCAGGTGCACTTGTCGGGCGGACCTATCCGGAGAGGAAGGCACCCGTAATCGTAACGCCTCATCCAGGTGAATTCCAGAAGATGACCGGCAAGGAAATCAAGGAATTCCAGCAGGTGCGGATCGAAACAGCCGCCGAGTTCTCCAGGGAGAATGGAGTCATTATCGTCCTGAAAGGAAGGAATACCGTCATTGCCTATCCGGACGGAGAAGTCCGAATCAACATGGCAGGAAACGCAGGCCTCGCAAAAGGAGGCTCCGGCGACTCACTCACCGGAATCATGCTCGCGCATGCTGCCTCCTATAAAGATATAAAAGATGCCGTCTCCAATGCCGTCTACTTCCACGCAGCCTGTGCCGATTACTGGAAGGAAACCAGGGCCAAGACCACCCTGCTTGCCAGCGACATCGATGAAACCATGCCGTATGTGATGAAGGAATTTGAAGGAGATTGATGATGGGCTGGCTTCCGCTGTTTGTGGGAGCTTGTCTTTTTTATGGGGTGGAATGGAGTCGGCTTTTTGAGTTGGTGTTTAGCGGGAGTCTTTTCATGAAAAGTCCTCTATATGGGTGATGAAGGACATTTAAGCGGGAATCTGTTCGAGAAAAGGTCTTCATAAGGGTGATGAAGGACATTTGAGCGGGATTTGTTCGAGAAAAGGTCTTCATAGGGGTAATGAAGACCCTTTTGTACGAAATCTTCTTATGAAAAGTCCTTCATCCAGATCGCCGAAAGAACAACACAGCCCGCCAGCACCAATTCCCTAACATTGACAAAAGATAGCTCTCCCGCTAACATAAACAGCAAATCATACATACTAAATGGCAGCGTGACCGAGGCCATTCCCGGAGCGCTGAAGAATAAGGAGTGAGTCTGTTGTCTAAGATTGTGATTGTATCAGGCAGTCCTGTGAAGGATTCGAGGCTGAATGGGATTATGAATTTTGCGGTGGATTATCTGAAGGGAAAGGGTGCCGATTATGAGGTGCTCCATATCCGTGATCTGCCTGCCGAGGATTTGATTGGCGGTGCTTATGACAGTGAGGAGATTGTGAAGGCGAGCGGGAAGGTCACTTCTGCAGATAAAATCATCATTTTGACGCCGGTGTATAAGGCATCATTCACCGGGGTGCTGAAAACCTTCCTTGATTTGCTGCCAATGAAAGGTCTTGAGGATAAGACGATTCTTCCGCTCGTAATCGGCGGAACTTACGGGCATCTGCTCATGATTGATTATGCCTTGAAGCCTGTTCTTGCTTCACTGGGTGCGACTCATATCCTGAAAGGGGTATTCACCCTGGATCAGCAGGTGCAGAGAGCGGGCGACAATGCTTTTGAACTGGATAATGACGCAGAACAAAGGCTGCAGGCTGCTTTGGAAAAGCTGGTGCCTTGAGCGGAGCTGCCAGGCGCAAAAAAAGGCTGACCATTGATCAGCCTTTTTTGCTGTGCGCCAAGCGTCCTGTAGAAAAATATGTAAAAAATATAGAAAATATGAAACTATTTTTATAGATTGGCCGTATAGCTAGTAAAACCTGAAGGGAAGAGTGAAATGTTCAAAAAAGTGGCTTCAGACGTATTAGGATTAAGTGATATCGGAAGTGTGATCAGCCCGGCTGATTATGACAAGGTGGATGCTGATGATTATGTGATGCATGAGGATAATGAAAAGATTTATTTTCTGATTAAATCTAAAACGGATGAGTACTGCTTCACGAATAAGGCGCTGATCCATCTGGATGGAACAAGTGCCATCAGCAAGAAACGGACGCTGCACCGGTACAGCTATTACACGAATAATATTTCAAAGGTTACGCTTGAAACCGCGGGTACAGTGGATCTTGATGTAGAGATCAAGTTCACGATCGGCTCACAGGCCTTCTCGATTGATGTACATAAAAAGTTCATTGAAGAATTAAAAGACTTGTATAAATCCCTGATCAAGGTTGCTGAAATCTGCCATGAAAACAATGAATATATGAATTACGCACAGGAAAGCCTGAACCTCGCCTCTACCACGATCGGCCGCGTGACGTCCAAGGAGGACAGCGTAGTCGACAGCTTTAAGCAAATCAACGAAACAGCCTTCAGCTGGCTCGTCAACAACCGCCGTAAATTCAAAGTCAAAGACTTTGGCTACGTATTCGAGAAGTACATCAACAACTGAAGAGTCTTCCTTATCCAGGGAGCAGCGTTTATTTCCCGCGCTGCTCCCTTTGCTTTGATTTGGGAAATAGGGGACAGTCCCCCATTTCCCAAGATAATGATGTTTAACCTCCAGGGAATAAGGGAATATATCTGGTGTATGAATAAACTGTTAAGTTGGATGACCAAGATATAACAGGCGGAGGGAACGGAATGAGCAAGAAAGTGACAGCTTTTTTTAGCTTGCTTACTGCAGTAGCTATGTATATAACCTATTAATATTCATTAATAATTGTTCAGCCGCCTTTTAAAGGCGGCTTTTGTATTTTTTATAGGGGAGGCGGGAGGAATTTTCTCTGGCATTCTTGAATATTTTTTATACGCGGGGGATTGTGGTATTCTCGAATCGGCCGTATCTGAATAGTAAATGAGCGGATGCTCGATAAGATATTATGTTTAAATAAATACATATTTGAAGGAGTACACAGGACCTGCGGAGCCTGAATTTTAATATCAGCACTAAATCGCCTATCCACGCTCCCGCTGACAGAGCACACCGACACACCAAAGGAGGACATCCTTGATGAAACCTATTATCCTCGGAATCTTAGCCGCTTTTTTCTTTGCAGCAACCTTCATCCTGAACCGCTCGATGGAGCTGGCTGGGGGAAGCTGGCTGTGGAGTGCCTCGCTGCGTTATTTTTTCATGCTTCCCTTCCTGATTGCGATTGTGGCCGGTCAGAAGAAGCTGCGTCCTTTGTTTAGCATTATGCGCCAGAGGCCGGGTGCCTGGCTGCTTTGGAGTACGATCGGCTTCGGATTGTTTTACGCGCCGCTCTGCCTGGCCGCAGCCTTTTCGCCAGGCTGGCTGATTGCGGGAACATGGCAGATTACAATCATCTCCGGATCGCTCCTTGTCCCGCTTTTCAAAGAGACCATCCAGACGCCGGACGGGCCCATTCAGATGAGAGGGCGGATTCCGGTCAAGGGTCTGCTGCTTTCCTTGATTATCGTCGCCGGCATCATACTTATGCAGTTTGAAAATAGCGGCGGGTTGACCGCGGGAATTCTGGCGGGGACTATACCGGTCCTGATTGCGTCTTTTGCCTACCCGCTTGGCAACCGGAAGATGATGGAGGTGTGCGGCGGCAGCCTGAATACCTTTCAGCGTGTGCTCGGAATGACCATCGCAAGCGTGCCGCTATGGGCGGTGCTTGGATCCATTGCGCTTGTTAAGGACGGCCCGCCGCAGGGCTCGCAGATTTTTCAGTCCTTTCTCGTCGCCCTGCTCTCGGGAGTCGCCGCAACTGTCCTCTTTTTTCAAGCAACAGACCTGGTGCGGAACGATATGGAAAAAATGGCTTCAGTGGAAGCGACCCAATCGGTGTCTGTTCTATTTGCCCTGCTTGGGGAAATCCTTATTCTTGGGGCGCATATTCCCTCGACACTTGGGCTGTGCGGAGTGCTGCTGGTCATGCTCGGTATGATCCTTCACAGCCTCCATTCACGAAGGAGAAGTGCAAGCGCGACGCGCCAGATTGCAAGAAAAGCTTAATTTGAACGAAAAGGGTGTATGATGATGCAAAAGAAATGTATGAATTGCCGCAGGGAATACGATATTCCGTCTACTGATTCCCAGTATAAAAAGTTTGTGCAAAATCCTGGTGCTCTCTATATATGCAGAAATTGCAGCCGCTCGATGCAGCAGGATGCTCAGAGCTTTACAGGGCTGAATCCGGATATGCTGGATCAGCATGACAAACATTTACGGTAAGTCGTTTAATAGAGGGGGTGAATTCATGAAGAAAAGGATTGTGGTCTCATTCAGCGGCGGGAAGGACTCGATGCTCGCGCTCCATCGGCTGCAGCGATCGGGCATGTGGGAAATAGACTCCCTGCTTGTTACACTTACAGAGGAGGAGAGACGGATCAGCGGCCATGGCCTTCGGTATGAAATGCTTGCCCTTCAGGCAGAGTCCCTCGGGATTCCGCTGCGCGAGGTATGGATGCCGGAAGCTCCTGCAAATGACGAATACAATGCCCGGATACAGGAAGCCCTTGCCTCCGCTAAGTCAGATGGAGCCGAATATGTGATGTTCGGTGATATTTTCCTTGAAGATCTAAGGGAATATAGGGAAAAGATGATAGAGCCAACTGGAATGAAGGCGGTTTTTCCACTCTGGAGATGCGATACGAGAGAGCTGCTTCAGGAGTTCCTGAGCGAAGGCTTTAAGACGGTTCTGATTTCTGTGGATACCAGGCGTCTGAATCCTTCATTCGGCGGGAGGGTGATTGACAGCGAATTCCTTGAGGACTATCCAGGGGAGCATGATCTTTGCGGAGAATACGGCGAATACCATACCTTTGTATTTGATGGTCCCGGGTTTTCCTTTCCTATCCGCTACAGGCTGGGGGATGCGAGGATGGCTCACGATATGATGACGAATAACGACAGGTATCTGTATGTGGATCTCCTGGTGTAAATAAAAGGGGGCCCAGGCAGTGAGTGCCTGAGCCCCTGGATATTTAAACCAAAACCAAATCCGTCACTTTTGAATGAAGTTCCATAAGCTCAGTGTCATCCAATAAAAGGAGTTCATTTTCGCGGATTTTTGTATCCGCTTTCAGAACTTCCTGCTCCGTCCGGTAGCGTTCGATTTCAGATAGATAATATGTTTTTAATACTAGCATTTTGTTTCCCTTCTTCCTTTCTATACTTCCTAAGACTAATATCGACATTATTCCCAAATATTTAACAAAATTTTGGTTTAAACTACATTATATATGGGTAAATAAATTTTTTAAAGTAGAAAAATTAGTTATTTTTATTTGAAAGTTGCTTACCCTCTAAGAGAGGTTTAATATATTAGGTGGTTATCTTAGCAGCGAAAACGGACATATGAATTATGAAAATAGGATGGATGGAAATGAAAAGAGCAAGAATTATCTACAATCCAACTTCTGGGCGCGAGCTGTTCAAAAAACATCTGCCCGAGGTACTGGTTAAACTTGAGAGAGCCGGGTATGAAGCGTCATGCCACGCTACCACTGGTGAAGGAGACGCCACCCAGGCGGCGAAGCTTGCGATTGAACGCAAATATGATGTCGTCATTGCAGCGGGCGGGGACGGAACGATCAATGAAGTCATCAATGGCCTTGCCGATGCCCCTGAACGTCCGAAGGTAGGCATTATCCCGGTCGGCACGACGAACGACTTTGCCCGTGCCCTGAGGATTCCGAGGAATGTCGAGGCGGCGGCGGATATCATCGCTGAAGGACAGACCCTGCCGATTGATATCGGGAGAATGAACGAGCGCTATTTTATCAATATAGCCGGAGGCGGGCGCCTGACCGAGCTTACATATGAGGTCCCAAGCAAGCTGAAAACGATGCTCGGCCAGCTCGCCTACTACTTGAAGGGAATGGAGATGCTTCCTTCCATCAAGGCGACGGATGTATCCATCGAGTATGACGGCAAGCTGTTTGAGGGTGAAATCATGCTCTTTCTTGCAGCGAATACAAATTCTGTTGGCGGCTTCGAGCGGCTGGCGCCTGATGCGTCCCTTAATGACGGGATGTTCACGCTCCTGATCCTGAAGAAGACCAATCTCGCCGACTTCATCCGCATCGCGACGCTTGCGATCCGCGGGGAGCACCTGACAGACCCTCATATCATCTATGTAAAAGCAAACCGGATCAAGGTCCAGGCAAAGGAAAGAATGCAGCTGAACCTTGACGGAGAATATGGCGGGGATGCACCTGCAGAGTTCGTGAACCTCTACCGCCATTTCGATTTCTTCGTGCCGAAGGTTATGCTTCCTGCACAGGACATCCTTAAGTAAAACCGCCAATTGGCGGTTTTTTACTGTTTTAAGGAGTGAGGAAAACGCTGTCCGGGTAAAGGCTTTATAACAAAGTCCGCACTCCGCCTAAAAGGAGAAGATGTTTATGATACAGGGATGGGTGAGAAACGGTGATATCAAGATTCATTATATGGATAACTCCGGGAGGGAAGAAAGCTATACACCGCTCGTCATTATACCAGGGCTTACCGAGTCCGCGGAGGATTATGAGGATGTGCTCCTCCGCCTGCAGCCGCGCCGCGCAGTCGTCATTTCGCTCAGGGGCAGAGGACGGAGTGATGCCCCCGAGACAGGCTACAGCCTCGATGACCATATCCGTGACGTTGAATCGGTTATTGACCAGATCACGCTGGATGAATTCGCGATGTTCGGCTTTTCTCGGGGTGTCTCTTATACACTCGCCTATGCTCTAAAGCATAAGGAAAAGGTGAAGGGCCTGATACTCGGGGATTATCCGGCTGTTCATGAGAGCATCCAGGAGGGCTGGTCCGATATGATTGCCGCTCTGCCCGAATGGAGGGGGAAGCCCATTCTGCAGCGTCTCTCCCTTGACACCCTGCGCCGCATCGAAGAGGAATCTGGTGAAACCTCCCCGATGGGCAATCTGGAGGATTTCACCTGCCCGGTACTGATTATCCGCGGCGGCAGGGAAGGAGCCCTGCTGTCAGATGAGGATGTTGAAAGCTATCTGAACGAAGTTCCCAATGCAAGGTTTATGGAGTTGGATACAAGCGGGGGGAATTTATTTCCGGACAATGAAGAATTCGCCCGGACAATTCAGGAGTTTTTTGAGGAAGCCGGCAGCTGCGGCGATGATTCCGGTAAAAGAGAGGAAATCGGGTCATAATTGGAATATGATCAAAATGTTGGACGGGGGATATTATGCTGCGTAAAAAAGCTGAAGCAAAAATCAAAACAAATTTTTGGGTCATGCCTGCCCTATACGGAGCGGGTGCTTTCGTGCTTGCAGTCTTGAGCGTGCTCCTCGAGCAGGTTCTGTCCGACTATGAAGGGGTCAAAGGGATGATTCCATCCTTCCTTTTTGTGGACAAGGAGCTGGCCCAGACGATATTGAGCGCCATTTCGACATCACTGCTTACCATGACGACCATTACCTTTTCCTCGGTCCTTGTCGTGCTGACCACGTTCCTTGCCCAGTTTTCACCGCGCACCCTGCAGAACTTCATCAACGACTCGAAAACACAGCTTGTACTCGGTACATTCATCGGCGGCTATGTCTATTCACTCCTGCTGCTCAGCCAGATTAAAGGCCGAGAAGTGGAAAATACGTTCATCCTGCCGGCGCTGGCCATCGTTGTGGCGTTTATCTGTCTTGCCATGTTTGTATTCCTGATTCATCATGTAACCGATTGGATCAAGGTGGGGAACGTCGTCTCAAGCATTACGACCGAAACGCTCGATTCTATTAAAAAGCACAACCAGGAGCAGCATCCAGGCAGAGAGGCGGCGAAAGAAGCCCAAGAGCTTAAGGCAGAAGAGGCTTTCGGCATCAAAAGCAGCAAGCGGGGCTATATTGAATATGCCGACATCGAAGCGATGGTCCGTATGGCATCAGAGCAGGACATCGTTGTGCGTTTTGAGAAAAGCCTCGGGAATTATGTGGATGTTGATACCCCGCTCTTGAAAGTTTGGAACAGCCGGGAAAACTTCGATGAATCCAGGCTGCTTAATCTTATGATGATCTCGTCCAGGCAGGAAGTGATTCAGGGTGTTGAATTTGGCATCCAAAAGCTGGTGGAGGTGGCGCTGAGGGGCATCGCTCCGGGGAAAAATGATCCAGAGACCGCCATCAACTGCATTGAGCATCTGTCACAGATCCTCATTAAGATCGGCAAAAACTATGAACCGAATCCGTATTATTGCGATAGTGAGGGGAAGGTGCGGGTCATTATCGAAAAGCCCCAGTTTGCGGACTTCCTTTATGACAGCTTCTATCAAATCAGGCATTATGGGAAGGCGGACGTCTCTGTTATGGCAAGCATCCTTGAAGCTCTGACACTTGTGGCAGAAACCAATGTAGAAAATATTAAGGAGTCAGTTTGGGATTTTTCTGGGTATATCGTAGAAGGAATTCAGCAGCAGGAATGGCTCCAGCTGGATAAACGCCACCTGAACCAAAAGCTGTCAAGGATGGCGGCAGCGTGCGGAAGGCCGGCCGGGGAGATTGCTATATGAAAGAAAGCCACCCTCAATTGCGGGTGGCTTTCTCGTCTTTAGACGCTGTGCTGTCCCTCGAGTGCCTCTTCTACCTTCTGCATGATGGCCATTGCCTCTTCCTTGAATTCCTCAGGGAACGGTGCATCCTTATTCTCAGGAGACTTGAACTGATTCAGACCGGTAGCCGCACCAGCATCCCCTTCATCATCCACTTCAGTCTTAAACTGGTGGTCGAGCAGGAACGGCGTCCCGATCATTACCGCGGCCCGGTCATCCTCAAGCGAATCGCCCATGGACTGAAGCGGGATCCGCAAGTACTGCTGATCGCCATGCAGGTCTCCCATCATATAATCGAGATGAGCGTGATCGTATTCCCAGCCGCCACCGACCACAAAACCGATCGGCTCAAGCGCTTTCTTCAGCGTACTGAGCGGAAGCTGCTTCCCGTCTATCGGAGAATCAATCTTAATCATATTCCATGCCTCATTTCATCATAAATTTGACAGTAGCTTTATAAAATACTTTCCACGATTGGAATTGTTTCAAACATATGGAAGGGATGGCGTCTTCGATGGGACTGGTGTGAGATTGCTAGAGTCCTGTTTTGGTTCTCCGAATAACAAAAATCATGAAAAAGTGAACCAAACCCCCAGATTTTAATCATTTTTCAAGAAAATCCTGCTTGTTACGTCCTGAACGGTCCCTTCTATGAGCCGTTACTAGCCGAAGTGAACGGCTTACTCGCCGAACTTATGATTTTACTATCCGAAATAAAAATTTACTAGCGGGAACAGGAATTTTACTATCCGAAACGGGTACTTTACTCGCCAAAACAGCCGTTTTACTCGCCGAAGGGCATTTCCACCACAAGCATGAGGCCCCAGGCGAGAATACCTCAACTATAAATATATCCCGCAGAATTTTGAAGCGGTTCGCCTCCCCAGGGAATAGAAGGACAAGTGAGACCCCGCAGGCAAAAACGTATCCGAAAAAGCCGGGCATTTATGAGTAGTTCAGTTTTCGGGACATGCCCTCTATGGTAATCTATAATTATCAAAATTTACCAAAATAACCCGCAGACAGCATTCCTAAAAGGAGGGTGCAACACTTGATTAAAGTGAAAAAAGCAGAAATACAGCATATTGAAGGCATTATCTAAGTCTGCTCGGACGGTTACAGGGCCGCATACAGTAAGACACATTCGCCAGAGTACATAGAAAAAACCATCCGTGAATTTTAGGTATCGGGGTGAACCATGAAAGAACAGGAATTGATAAGGAGCCGGATTGAAAGTGGACAAGAAGAGTGTGAGATTTGCCATTTTGTTTTAAAAGAAGGTGACGAAGTTTTTAGAACCAAACCAGAATTAGATTCGGAGTATCCGGAGTTTTATTGTCTATATTGTGTGCAAAGAAGGAACTCCAGGAATTACATGCTTGACTAAAGACGACTCATTAAACCAGCAATCTGAAAGTTATAATATTATAGACAAAAAGCAAGGAGCGGGGACCATGATTTTTGAAATGACTATACAAGTCCGGGTTTCTAATTTCAAGGAAGGGTTAGAGTGGTATAACAGCCTGCTGAATAAGCAGCCGGATCTTATACCGCATGATGGATTTGCAGAGTGGGAGCTTCTTCCGGGCTGCTGGCTCCAGGTTGCAGAAGGCGTTCCTGCTGAGGGGACTGGACCACTGCGTTTAGGAACCGCTAATATTGAAGCTGAAAGAGAAAGGCTTGTGGAACAGCTTGGCATTGATTGCTTTGAAATTCAATCAAGACCAGAAGTTTCTGTTAAATGGGGGACCTTCGCAGACCCATGGGGAAATCGCCTTGGATTTTTTGAATATCTGGATAAAAGTGAAGAAAAGGAACGGATAAAAACAGTCATAGGAGCAGTAGAAGTTTAATTGGGCAGGAGAGGAACTTCGAATGGGAAGTTCCTTTTATTATTCAGCTCAAAAGCTTACACGAAATCTACTTTAATCCCGCACTGCCATAAGCGAATAAGGAGCATGCGCCTTCAAAAGTGCGGCTGCACCGCCAGGTATATACGAAAGATGTTCACTCGCAGCATCAAGCGGCATCCAAACTACCTCCCGAATTTCCTCAGGATCCTGAACGGCAGGAGTTCCTTGGATCAACTTTGCTTTGAATGTAAATAGAATGGCGTGATGATTCCGTTCCGCAAACTTTCCTTCACTGACAGCAAGAATGTGATGTGGCTCCACCCTGACACCTGTTTCTTCCCTGACCTCACGAATCACCGCTTCATGCAGCGTCTCCCCATCCTCGACCCTTCCGCCCGGCATTGTCCAAATATCCGGAAGGTTATGGACCATGAGGACGTTTTCTTCTTTTTCATCAAGGATGAATGCGTGGGCTACTTTTACTTGTATCATTCTGCACCTCTTACTCTTTAAATTTTACTTCAGTCAAACTGGTGCCGGGAGGGAAGTACCGGGATACATCATTAAGATCAGCGAACCGGTGGTCATTGGAGATGCAAATGATTGAGCCGCCGTCATAGCTTACCCAGAACACTGTGTCTGCTTCACCGAGGGTGACGATTGGAGTCTTCAGATGGAGATTGCCGAACAGAGTTTGAAATCCCCTTTTCCCGCTGCTGAAAATATCGCGGTGCAGCGACCATAAGGCAAGATTATTCATGCAGCCATTGCTATAAAGGTAAGGAAATATCACTTCGAAGTCCTTACTGTTTTTCACGACGGCCTTATAATAAAGCCCTTTTATACCAAGTTTCTCATATTGAATGTCACGGAGCTTGAAATCCTGTTCCAGATCTTCCTGGTGAAACTCATAAATCTGAAAGCAAAGATAGATGGGGAAAGAATCCAGGTGTTCCATCCACTCTGTTACGAATGGAGCGGGAATATCTTCTTCCGTAGAAGAAATATCTACAATCCATGACTTCTCCCCATCTATGGCGAAAGGAAAATAGCCGCCGGCATCCGGGTGCAGCGCTATCCAGGTTTTAGGTATAAAGCCAAGTTCCACTTCCATATTCCAGCCTCCCCTGCAGTAAGATAATTCCAGCGTACCATATGCATGCATTTCTTGAAACTACTCTAACCCTTACAAAATGAAGGGGGAATAGGAAAAAGAAGGATGGCAGATAATAGAGAAGAATTTTTTCAGAATGAAGGAGGCAATTATCATGAAAAAGGAACAAGGCAAACAGCCTGAATACAATACAGGCACAAAAGGAGTGGCCCAGCCATTGATGACCACTGGCGCGGCGGAGGCAGTGCTGGACTGGAACACGGACGGCTCCAAGCTTGCGGCAAAGCCAAAGGCTGGCGAGCAGCTGACAGGTGATGAAGGAACAACAGGCCGCATCCTTTAGTTGTGCAATATGGAAGAGGAGGTGAAGGTGTGAGAACTAAGGATAACTTCTTAGAGGGTGCAGAGAATACGAAGGACAACCAGATTTATGCGCCAGAGGATAAAGGACAGAAACAGGAATCACCGCAAACCAAGCGACCAGACACGGGACAACAGTGATAATCAGCAAAATGCTCACTCCACGGTGGGCATTTTTCCTTTTTTAAAGAAACACATTGACCGGTCCCTGTGAAAAACGAACAGGGTTATGATAAAATCATGAGAGCTGAAAATAAAAAGGAGCGCAGAACCTTGCGCCTGACATAGAAAAGGAAGTATGTACATGAAAAGGACTGCACCAGTCTCAAAAAATGAGTTTGTGGAAGTGGTGTTCGAGGACTTGACCCACGAAGGAGCAGGAGTTGCCAAGGTCGACGGCTATCCCCTCTTTGTCCAAGGAGCGCTGCCTGGAGAAAAGGCGAAGATTAAAGTGCTGAAGGCGAATAAGAATTACGGCTTTGGCCGTCTGATTGAAATTTATGAGGAAAGCCCATACCGTGTGGATATCTCAGGTGTGGACCCAAGCATGTTCGGCGGCTGCCAGATCCAGCATATGAGCTATGAGGGACAGCTGAAGTTCAAGGAAAAGCAGGTCAGGGAAGTGCTGGCGCGGATCGGCAAGCTTCAGGACGTCAAGGTCCATCCGATCATCGGCATGGACAAGCCGACTCATTACCGCAACAAAGCCCAGGTACCGGTCGGCGAGGAAGAGGGCGTACTGATCGCGGGCTTCTTCAAGCCAAGGACCCATGAAATTGTCGATGCCGCTGAAAGCATCATCCAGGACCCAGTCATAAACAAAACCGTCCAGACGGTGAAGGAAATCTTCAGCGAGCTCGGCATTCCGGCATATAATGAAGAGACACACAAAGGCGTGCTCCGCCACATCATGGCCCGCTTTGGCAGGGTCACAGGCGAGGTCATGGTCGTCATCATCACACGCACCGCTGACCTGCCTTTTAAAGAGCGAATTATTGAAGAAATCCAGAACCGTGTGCCAAACGTAAAATCAATCATCCATAACATCAACAGCAAACGCACCAACGTCATCTTCGGCGACACAACCAAGACCCTGTGGGGCAGCGAAGTGATCTACGACAGCATCGGCGACATCAAGTTTGCCATCTCGGCCCGCTCCTTTTACCAGGTCAATCCAGAGCAGACCAAGGTGCTCTACGACAAAGCCCTGGAATACGCAGGTCTGACGGGTGAAGAAAACGTCATCGACGCTTACTGCGGCATCGGAACTATCTCCCTTTTCCTCGCCCAGAAAGCAAAGAAAGTTTTCGGCGTCGAAATCGTCCCGGAAGCCATAGAAGACGCAAAGCGTAATGCTGAGCTGAATGATATTCAGAATGTAGAGTTTGCAGTGGGCGAAGCAGAAGTTGTCATTCCGAACTGGTACAGGGAAGGCAACGCTGCCGACGTCCTCGTCGTCGACCCGCCGCGAAAGGGCTGTGATGAGGCCCTGCTGCAGACCATCATTGATATGAAGCCGAAGAAGGTCGTGTATGTGTCCTGTAATCCGGCGACCCTGGCAAGAGATTTGCGGGTGCTGGAGGATGGGGGATATAAGACGGTTGAAGTGCAGCCTGTGGATATGTTTCCGCAGACGATGCATGTGGAGTGTGTTGCGCAACTAGTATTAAAATAAAGGAAGAAATAATCAAACAAAAGTGCCTGTACACAAACCCTTTCTTTCAATAAAGATTGGAGCGTGCCAGGCACTGTTATTATGAAAATAAAATTCTGTCCAGATATGAGAATGCCTAATAGGCAGTTAAAGGCGGAATAATGACCGAAAATTTCTTTTACATATAGGAGCTCAGAGGCGAAATTAAAGGAAAAGAAGTATCTAGGTAACTTTTACATAAAAAATGCTTGGTGCCCATCAAGGCTCAAGCATTTTTTGTTCAGTTTAGATGTAAGAAAATCACCAGTGGGTCTAACAGCATTTTCTTGATACACATCATTAATTGGCTAGAACAATTATTTTGGTATTTTCAATTCAATCTTTCTTCAACCTCAAGCGTTGGAAAATAGTCCCCGTACTCATTTGTTTCCTTTTCATTACGGTTCATGCTGACAGTTCCAACCCCGGTAAATGTAATGGTTAAGATTTGCCATCCCCCGTGATTCAATAATTCATCTGATAATGAAGTGTATCTGGAGACTGCCAAATCCCTAGCGGTGATATCGCTGTCAGCCAACGAAATCGTTGCTTTAATTTCGCCATTTCCGAGAGAAACATTACT
Source organism: Paraperibacillus esterisolvens (assembly GCF_046237625.1). GTDB lineage: Bacteria > Bacillota > Bacilli > Bacillales > DSM-1321 > Paraperibacillus > Paraperibacillus esterisolvens. The sequence continues at coordinate 503,512 of NZ_CP143545.1, forward strand.
TAATTGGTCACCATCTCCGGTGGCATAATCCTCAATCATACTTCTAGCTTCGTTTAGTGTCATTTCTTCTCGCGATTGCTTGGCTGCTTCGGCCGCTTCTGCTTCCGCTTCTGCTTCCGCTTTAGCTTTTGCCTCTGTTTCCTGCTTCGCTTCTTCCGCTAGTCGCTTCTCTTCGGCTAACCGCTTCTCCTCAGCTTCTCTCTGCTTTTTTTCCTCCTGTACTTTGAACCAAGGAGCAGCCTCATCTACCTTCGCTTGCAATTCTTTGTTTTTCGATTCAAGGCTTGCTACAGTATTTGTTTCGGCAACCATTTTTTGCTGCCACTTGTCGGCTCTGGCATTGGCACTATCTACTTGCTCTGTTGAAGGTCCAAGAGTACCGCCAACGATAAAAGCGAATAATGCCGTTAAGATATATGCCCATCTCTTTTTAATAATTTTCAAAACCTCTTCCACTTAAAATCCCCCTAAAGTATTTTCGTAGCTGCCTTTGTTATTTTACCAGAATAACATGTATATGGAACTAGGCTTTCTCAACTTCCTCCAATTTGAATAGAACATTTATCTCGGTGAACAACTTTTGCAAAGCTTCTATCCAGTTCATTTTCCTCATCCCTGATTTCATCTTAACTTCCCGAGTAAATTGTATCCTGTTAATTTCTGCGATTAACTAAGAACTATTTCAGAGGGTAGACACAGGCATTCGGATTCTGTGCCGGTTCAATGGGGAGTTATTTATGTTAAATTGGACAAAAAGCATGACTTGTCCCTGGCATCTCACAAAAGAAGTGAAACCCCCCTCATTATGCCACGTACACAAAAGTTCCAAATATATATAACCTTTTCTAAAAAAGTTAGAATTTTATAAAAACGTCATAACCAATACAATTAAAATGTAAAGAGGATATACCAAAACGCTGGAGGGGGCAAAAGGGGATGAAGGCTGATTATTTTACTCCGTGAAATGAAACCGCTGTCAAAATAAAATTGAGTATGGTTTGTTGGATAAATAAATTAATAAATGGAGGCATGCTGTGGTGAGGAAAAAAGGGGTCTTATCCATTGTTTCATTTGTATTAGTGTCATCTCTCTTTTTATCGGGATGTTCGGGAGAGAAGACAGGAAGTTCGAAAGCTAAAGCTGATGATAAAACGATTACGGTTTTGGTTGAAGGGGGAAGCCCAGCTTTTAAGGTAGCGAAGGAAACTGCTGGGGAATTTAAAGAGAAAACAGGCTATACAGTTAAAATTGAATCGGTTCCTTATAGCGGTGTCTATGACAAGCTTAAGGCTGAGGTAGCTTCTCAGGCTGGGGCATTTGATGTGGCAACCATTGATATCCTTTGGTTTCCGGCACTGGCTGGCGGACTTTTACCGTTAGAAGGTCTTCTGACAGATGACATTAAAAATGATTTATTTCCGGGATTAGTAGAAGGCGGAAGTTATCAGGATAAGGTTTATGGCATGCCGGTATGGACGAACGCCAAGAATTTAATCTACCGGAAAGATCTTTTTGAAGATGAAAAGAACAAAGCGGATTTCAAAGCGAAGTATGGCTATGAGCTGCGTCCGCCTACAACCTGGAAAGAGTATAGTAATACGGCCAAGTTTTTTACAAAAGATACCGATAAGGACGGAAAAGTGGATATGTATGGAACCACGGTCTTTGGGGCTAACAATGGAGATGCGGTGGCCAGCTGGCTTGATCACGCAGCCCAGGCAGGAGCGAAGCCATTGGTAGTGGGTGAGAAAGGCAAAGTTCTTGTTAGTTCAAAACCGTATGTGGATTCGCTGCAATTCCTGGTGGATCTGCTGAAAAAGGATAAGTCGGTACCATCTGGTGCACTTGAAATGGCATCTGCTGAAACGTCTGAGCTGTTCTGGAATGGAAAATCCGCGATGATGCTTGCGTGGGGCCACTTTTATGTTCCTTCCAATGACGCCAAGCAATCAAAGGTAGCCGGAAAAGTCGGAAGTGCTCCAATGATTGGCGGCGATGCAGGCATAGGTGCGGTCCCTGGCCCATGGTATCAGGTGATTCCAAGCTCCTCCAAAAAGCAGAAGGTCGCTAAGGATTACCTCAACTTTATTTATGAAAAGAATGAACTATTCATGAAATCACTCGGCGTAGCTGCAAGAAAGTCTGTATTTGAAAGCTATGGCACAAAGCCAGGCTATGAACATTTGAAGCCGCTTACGACTACATTGAGCGGACCGCAGACACAGAACCGGCCTGCGATTAAGGAATGGCAGGAAATCGAAAGTGAAGCCCTCATCCCAGCCGTACAATATGCGCTTTCAGGAGAAAAGACACCCCAGGAAGCACTTGATTGGGCAGCAGATGTGATTAAAGATTTATTGCCGCCACAATAAGTTTTGAAAGAGAACCTCTTTATGCGGCTGTCCGGCCGGTGAGGAGGTTCTAAAAAAATGCAATTTACAACTTTTATAGAAAGGAGGGGTTTTATGAGACTGAGAAATGGGGCATTATCGGCACTCTTTTTCCTCCCAGCAGGAAGCTTCATGCTGTGTTTCTGCTATATCCCATCTTTCTTTTAATCAAAGACAGTTTTTATAAGATCGATATCATTAATCCTGCAATACGGGAGTTTGTCGGCTTTGCAAATTATATAGACTCACTGACGTCCGAACGCTTTTTAAAAGCCCTATGGAACACAGTGGTATATATAGGAGTGGCTGTGGGTGTCGAGTTTATCTTAGGGCTGGTTCTTGCTTTGCTTCTAAGTAATGCATTTAAAGGAAGCCGGTTTATTCAGACCCTGCTGTTAAGCCCCCTTATGCTGGCCCCGTTGGTTACCGGGCTGATCTGGAAATTCATGCTGAATGATCAATTCGGCATTATCAACTGGGGACTTTATAAGCTGGGGCTTCTTTCCGATCCGCACCAGATACTCTGGTTATCGGATTCCCGTTTTTCCCTTTATTCTGCCATTATTGCAGACATCTGGCTGACCACGCCTTTCATGATGCTCGTTCTATTAGCCGGCATTAAGGGCATTCCGGTCAGTTTATATGAATCTGCTGATATGGATGGGGCCAATAGATGGCAGAAGTTCCGTTACATTACGTTTCCTTCTATAATTCCGGTCGCAACTGTCGCTTTATTAATCCGGATCATTGATGCTGCGAGGACCTTTGATATTGTGTGGGTGCTGACGCAGGGAGGACCAGGTTTTTCCTCCGAGCTCCTAAGTACCTATATGTATAAGACATTGACACGGTATGGAGAAGTGGGGCAGTCCAGTGCGATGGCCGTCATTTTTATCATTATTTTATTAGTTCTGAGTTCTTTCTTCATTTCAAAAATGTGGTCACCCAGGAGAAGGCATTCATAAGGAGAGGTGAAAAGGATCATGACTCAAATGCCATTAAAAGAAACAATGGTTGAAAAACCAGTTAGTTTTGCCGGTTTTAAATTCAAGCATAAACTATGGTCGCTGATTGTATTGGCTGCCACCTGTTTGCTGGCTTTATTATTCCTGGGGCCGTATCTCTATCTGCTGCTAACATCATTGAAACCATCCACCGAGGCAGTGACTGTACCGCCGACTTTATGGCCCTCGAAATTTTCCTTCGAAAATTACCGGAAAATGTTCGAGTACCTGCCTATAGGGAAGTACTTTTTTAATAGCTTGATAACGGCGGGGATCAGCACCATTTTAAGCGTATTCTTTGGCGCAATGGCTGCTTATGGGATTTCCAGGTTTTCTTCCATAACAGGAAGCTACTTTTTGCTATTTACGCTGGTAATCAGAATGGTACCCATGATAAGCATTGCGATTCCAATGTATATGATTGTAAAAAGTATGGGCCTGATTGACACCCATGTTGCCTTGATCCTGGTTTATACGAGCTTGAATGTCCCATTTGCGATATGGCTGATGATCGGATTTTTTGACTCGATTCCAAAGGAATTTGATGAAGCGGCAAGGGTGGATGGATGCAGCTGGATTGGTGCCTTTATCCGGATCATTCTTCCTGTATCACTTCCCGGCCTTGCCACGACGGCTATCTTTACGTTTATGTTAGCCTGGAATGATTTCTTGTTCTCGCTGCTCATGACCAGTACGAATGCCAAAACGGCGACAGTAGGAATCTCAGAATTTTTAACAGCTTATAATCTGGATTTAGGGCCCATGACAGCTGCGGCCATTTCATTCAGTCTGCCTGTTATGATCTTTTCCTTTTTCGTACAGCGTCATATTGTAAGCGGCATGACTTTGGGAGCGGTAAAAGAATAACCTAAATGACGGAGTGAGGTAGGCGCATGTTTGATGTAACAGCTATTGGAGAGGTATTAATCGATTTTACTCAAACGAAAAATACTGATGAGGAGAAGGTTTCCTTTGTCAGGAATCCTGGCGGAGCCCCGGCGAATGTACTCGCGGCATTGGCTAAATTGAAGCGAAAGACGGCCTTTATCGGGAAGGTTGGGAACGATTCTTTTGGACAGTATCTTCAGAAGGTATTAATAGACAGTGGAGTGGATACGAAGGGCTTAAGTTTTTCTAACGAAATTCCTACTACCCTTGCCTTTGTTCACTTAGATGAAGAGGGAGATCGCTCCTTCAGTTTTTATCGCAGCCCTGGTGCAGATATGATGCTGCAGACGGAGGAAGTGGATACCGAAATCCTCCATCAGTCAAAAGTCGTTCACTTCGGTTCCCTTTCATTAACAGATGAGCCGGCCCGGACGGCATCCTTAGCAGCGTTAGAACATGCCAAAGCGATGGGAAAGATTATTTCCTTTGATCCTAATTATCGGAGTCAATTATGGAAGAGTGAAAATCATGCCAGAGTCATGATGAAAAAAGGACTTCAGCAAGCGGATATTGTGAAATTGTCAGAGGAAGAATTTTACCTGCTTGCTGGAGGAAAGGAGCTTCGCGAGGGAACAGATTATTTAATGAAAGAAAATCAAGTATCCTTACTATTCGTCACAACCGGGAGCGGTGGCTGCATCTTTCGCCGTGGAGAGGATTTTGGAAAAGTGGGCGGCATGAAGATTAAAGCCGTAGATACCACGGGAGCAGGTGATGCGTTTGTAGGAGGGATTCTCCATAAAGTCATCGAGTTTAACGTTCATCCGTCTCAATTGAAGCTGCATGAAGTGACTGAAATGGCACGATTTGCCAATATCGTTGCGGCGCTGTCAGTCACAAAAAAGGGGGGAATCCCCAGCATGCCTTCACTTGAAAAAGTGGAGCAATTATTGAACTCGGAAGGGAGACATCAACATGTTAAAGCCTGAGTCTGCAGTGTATAAAGAACAATACCGGCAAGTTTATCATTTTACTCCCCAGCATAATTGGATGAATGATCCGAACGGATTGGTCTATTTTCAGGGAGAATATCATTTGTTCTATCAGTATCACCCTTTTGGCACCAAATGGGGTCCGATGCATTGGGGGCACGCCGCGAGTTCGGATCTCGTTCATTGGGAGCACCTGGAGACGGCGCTGGCGCCTGATGAGAACGGAATGATTTTCTCTGGCAGTGCGGTTGTCGATTGGAAGGATACTTCAGGATTCTTTAATGGGAAACCAGGGTTAGTGGCCATTTTCACCCATCATGATACCCCTCCGGACTCAGAGACACCACGGCAGCGGCAAAGCCTTGCCTACAGTCAGGATAAAGGCAGGACGTGGACAAAATATCATCATAATCCGGTTTTAGTAAATGAGGAGAAAATTGATTTCCGTGATCCAAAGGTGTTCTGGCATAAAGAAACCCATAAATGGATCATGGTTTTGGCAGCCGGGGATTGTATGGAAATCTACAGCTCTCCTAATCTAAAGGATTGGCATTTTGAAAGTTCATTCACGGAGGAGAAAGCTTTGGAGTATGGGAATGCCCTGACTTATTTAAACTGGGGATTGAAGGGCATCCGGGGCAAACGAAATGGGTTCTGCTCATAAGTCATGGCGACAGTCCTTATGGTTCCAGAACACAATATTTTGTTGGCGATTTTGACGGCCGCAGCTTTACTGTTTCCTCTTCGGATAACACCGCAAAATGGCTCGACAGCGGCAAAGATAATTACGCTGGAGTTACCTGGTCAGACACCACCGATGGCAGAAGGATTTATATAGGCTGGATGAGCAATTGGAGATATGCGAATGAAACCCCGACTGTAGGTTGGAGGGGAGCTATGACGCTTCCGCGTGAACTATTTTTGACATCTGAGGACTTGTTGATTCAAAAGCCGGTAAAAGAACTGAAAAATCTCCGTGACGAACATACCCATATGGAGAATCAGCCGCTGGCACCCCATAGAGATATATTGGCAGACCTTCAAGGAACCTCCTGCGAAATCATTGCAGAGTTTGAGTTCCAGGCTGCAAAAGAGTTTGGAATAAAAGTCTTTAAGTCAGATCAAACAGAAACAGTGATCGGCTATGATGCTGAAAAAGAGGAGATGTATATCGACCGGAGAAACTCGGGTGAAACCTCTTTTAATGAATTCTTTCCATCTCTTGACCGTGCATCGGTAAAAGCTCCACACCAGCGCATAAAATTCCATATTCTCATAGATCGTTCTTCGATAGAGGTTTTTGCTAATGATGGGGATACGGCCATAACCAATCTCGTTTTTCCAGACTCAACAGGCAGGGGTTTGGAATTGTTTTCAAATGGCGGGACCGCGACTCTGATTTTTTTAGACTTCTATCAATTAAAGTCCCTGTCAGACTATCCTTATGAGTGAGATAGCTGCGGGAAAAGCACTGATGAACAAATACTAAAGGGATAGGAGAATGAGGATGGCCAGTAAAAATTATTACGATGTAACAGAGTGGCCTGAGGGTAATCCGTATGTGGATATTGGTGAGGTCATCAACAGTATGATCGCCGATATAAAAAGCAGGCAGATGGACAGTGATGTAAATAAGGGCGGAAAACCGGGTGCGGTGATTTATATTCCGCCGGGAGATTATCGTATTGCCAGTCAAGTAGTGATCGACATCAGTTTTCTAAAAATCATGGGTTCAGGGCACGGATTTACCTCTTCGAGCATCCGGTTTAACACTCCTGAGAATGAATGGGGAGATCTGCATGAATTGTGGCCGGGCGGAAGCCGCATACTCGTAGATATTCCCCTGGGTGCAGATGACGAGGAACATAAAGGAGCCGCCTTTTATGTGGAACGAAGTGGAAATCCCCGGATAAGCTCAGTGGAGTTTGCTGACTTTTGTATTGATGGTTTGCATTTTATCGATGACGGCTCAGGAGAGACAAATCCGGAAAACACATACACGAATGGGAAGACAGGTATTTATGTAGGGAGTGCCTGTGACTCATTTCGGATTACAGGCATGGGGCTTGTGTATTTAGAGCATGGAATTACAATTTATCATGGAGATGCCCTGACGATTCATAATAATTTTATCGCTGAATGCGGGAACTGCATAGAACTGAGGGGCTGGGGCCAGGCTTCGAAAATAACCGATAACCTGATCGGAGCCGGTTTTAAAGGATATTCCATTTACGCTCAAAATTTTGGCGGACTCTTGATTACTGCGAACAATATCTTTCCACGAGGTGCGAGCAGTATCTATCTGGAAGGTGTAACACGCTCCAGCATCACAAATAATCGGCTGCATTCATTTTATCCAGGAATGGTGGTGCTAAGTGGAAATTGTTCAGAGAACCTGGTTTCTTCCAATCACTTTTTACGTGATCATGAACCCTGGACTCCTTTCCAGGGAATAGACAATGGCTTAGACGATGTGTATGGTCTTCTCTCTATAAACGGTCATCATAATTCTGTAATGGCTAATCACTTTTCTGAAGTAATAAATACTGGGAACATCAAGCCGGCTGGAGCTACACCTGTAATCATCCGCGTTGTATCGGGAAATGGAAATTATATTTCTAATAATCATGTTGTGGCTACAGAAGTTCATGCCAAGGTAAGTGATTCATGTTTCTCTGCGCAAGTAGAAGCTTTGCTGACAACCGAAGCATCAGAGCCGGTGACCGTAACAACCGTACTGGTAGAAAAAGAATCGCTTCAAAATTCGATTCTTGATTCAGGAAGTGATGCACAGGTTGTTATGGATAAGGCTGTGAATGCCTTCAGAGCCACTCCAATGCCAGGAGCATAAATATTATCTTGTTGAAGGGCTTCCCAGCGGGGAAGTGCCTCTTTTTATCTAAGAAAAGTATTGAAAGCGGCCAAAAATGAATCAGTGATGAGTTATAATTTTGAATAAGAGGAAATGAAAAATTTTAAACTGGAGATACCTAATGGCCAAACTCATGAGACTCATCGACTCTCCAATTAAGCGCAAGATTATCTTATTGGCACTGTTTTCAGCACTGATTCCTTTACTTGTGATTGGTCCGTTAACGTTCATCTACTTTAGTAAAGTAATAGAAAGTAAAGTGTCTACAACGATTGATAACTTTTTAACGATTGTCGACTGGAATATTGATGCTTTCGGAAGCAGTGTGGAAAATTTATCGAATGATATCTTTCTTTCAAATGAAATACAGTCTTATTTAACTTATAACAAGACGGATGCAAAATTATACAGATTAGAGACGTCCTCTCTGGAAAACTTGAATAATATTACTGTGGTAAATAACCCTTATATCAACGCGATTTACGTTGGGAATGACAATCACGGCTTTTTGAAAGTGAACCGCGGGGAACGGAATATGAAGAGTGACATCTATTCAGAAGTTAAAAAGTCCAATATTTATCCGCGTTTACTGCAAAGCGAGTGGCAGGGTGAATGGCTGAATGGCAGTGATTTAAACTCGTGAAAGATAGTAATCCATCTTTACTTTACGGAAGAAATATCCGGGATCTTGGGACGAAGGAGCAAAATGGGATTGTCCTGATCAATCTGGATCGTTCATATTTTGAGGATATGTTCAGAAAGAGTAATCCTCCAGGCGATATTTTAATAGTGGATGATGATGAAATTCTGTTTTCAAGCAGCAACCGTTTCTCTTCCTCTCAGATAGCCGAGTTTATTCAAGACCGGGAGAGGGGCGGAACAAGTAAAAAAATGATCAATGGAACTCGATATTTCTTTAATGTTCATACAAACAAGAAAACAAATTGGGATGTTGTGAGTATCATTCCGTATAAAAATATAGTCCGCGAGGTTAACCAGCTTCGATTGGTAACCATATCCATATTGGTCACTACCTTAATCATCTCCCTGATTTTTGCTTTATTTATCACGAGGAGAATAACTAATCAGTTAAGTATGCTGCGCACAGTTGTAGAAAAAATGGAAAAACGGGACAAAATAGCAGGTATTGATTTTAATAATAAAGATGAACTTGGAGAGATCGGGAATCAGATTGTGCACCTCTATAATTGGAATAATGACCTGACACAAAGGTTATATAAATCACAGCTCAAGGAAAAGGAAGCAGAACTCTTAGCCTTGCAGAGCCACATAAATCCGCATTTTTTATATAATACGCTGAACACCGTTTATTGGATGGCAGAGAAAGCAAAAGCGAAACAAATTGCCCAAATTGCGATTAACTTGTCAAAGATTTTTAAACTGACCTTAAATGATGGAAATCATATTACCTCGGTAAAGAATGAAATCGAACAAGTTAAAAGTTATCTGGATATCCAAAATATCCGTTTTGACCATAAAATCCACTACTCATTTAAGATTGAACCTGACATCATGGAAGAAAGCATCATTAAATTGCTGTTACAGCCCATTGTGGAAAACGCGGTATACCACGGCCTGGAACATCAGGAAAGCGGTACGATTATAATTGAAGGCACCAGGATCGAGGAAGGGCTGCTTTTCATTATTCGTGATACAGGCAAGGGTTTTGACATGAAGGCAGCAGATGGCGATAAAAGTGGGTATGCTTTAAAAAATATCAATGAACGATTGAAGATTTATTATGGAGAAGGATACGGATTAAAGATTGAAAGTGAAATAGGGAAGGGAACTACTGTTTATCTTAAGGCGGGCCAAAAGAATGATGAAATCATCCATGACAATTTTTAAGGAGTTTTCTAATATGTATAAACTTTTGATTGTTGATGATGAAAAGATTGTAATTGAAGGCTTAAAATCAGTAGTTAACTGGCAGGAGCATCAGATTGAAATTGCAGGATCTGCTTCTGATGGAGAAGAGGCACTAAAAGAAATTATGGATAAAAAGCCTGACATCGTGTTAGCGGATATAAGAATGCCAAAATTAAACGGTCTGGATTTGATTCAAGAAACAAAAGCTCTCAATCTTGATACGGTTTTTATCATTATCAGCGGGTATTCAACATTTGATTACGCCAGAAGGGCTATCCAGCTCCAGGCGGTCGACTATCTCGTTAAACCTATTGAAGTAGAAGCCATCATTCACTCTATAAAAACTGCCGTTTTAAAACTGGAAAAGATAAAAAATGAAAAAAGTGCAGCCCAGCGGATGAATGAATATCAATCGGTTTTAGAAGAAAAGCGTGTTCTTGATTACATACTGGGCCAAAGATTTGCTGAGCCTGACAACGATCAAAAGCTGCAAAGCTTTTCTTTCTTAAACATCGGATTGAAGGGGATTGACTGGGAAAATGAAAATGCCGCAGAAAAAATTCAAGCGTCCATAAAATGTATAAAAAGCCATTTGGAAAATACGAAGATACAGCACTTTGTTTATGCAATTGACAGCGAAATTGTCATCATGATTTCAAACACTGATTCAGAGCCTGGAAATACCCTTATGCATGATCTTATATCATTGCTCTTTCATGTTATGAACATAAGGCCCGTGGTCGGGGTAAGCAATATTCATGGAACGATTCCAAACATAAAGAAAGCCTATAGTGAAGCAAAAGAAGCGTTGAAAAATGGTGTTTTTTCAAACAGATTAATAACTCATTATAAAGAATTAGAAACATTCAATACTTCCTTTGATAACCGGATTATTGAAAAAGTTGATGCATATTTTAATGGAAAAGGCCCAGACCTTCTTACTGGCATGAACCTTTTCATCGACACTGTTTTTCTAAACTGCCAGCAGAACAGCCTCCCGCCAGAAAAAACAAAATACGTCTGTTTTAAAATCGTTAATCATTTCCTTGAATATATCGAAAGTGAATATGAAATCAATAAAAGCGGCGGCGAACGATATTCTGTTTACCAGGAATTAAATCAGCTGCAGTCGTATGAAGAAATCAAAGTTTGGCTGGAACAATTTATCGGGCAGTCCACTGCTAATTTAACTGAAAATCATGTGTCCTATAATGAAAAACTAATCATCGATTTAAAAAATTTCATTAACGCCAATTATAAAGAACCGATTGTTTTAGATGACTTAGGCAAGCTGTTCCATAAAAATCCTGCCTATCTCTGTAACTTGTTTTCTAAGGCAGGCGGCAGCACCATCTTTGAATATATTACAAAGGTCAGACTAAATAATGCCAAGAGACTGTTAAGAACCACGAATTTAAAGGTATCGGAGATTTGTAAGCAGTCAGGCTATGAGAATCAAAAATACTTTAATCAGGTATTTAAGAAACATATTGGGATGACCCCTGGTCTTTATCGATCGCAGCACATACTAAAGTAAAGGCAGCCATATAGGATCAATTTGGCTTTTGTATCAGGCAAATTTTATCCTGTAAGGCTGATGAACTTTATTTAAAAGCTGTGCTGCCGTGCCCAGGCGCTTTGCTTTTTTTACGAGAGAAACCATCGTATTACCTTCTTAAATCTTCTTAATTTCCTATTGACTCTTGCTGTCCCCAAAATAAAATAAAGTTACAGCACAGTCCCTTACCTAATGCTCCAGTTGCTTTTAAATAGTCTGAATAGTAAAACTTCAATTAAGCGTAAGAGGAGGAATTAAGTGATGAAATTACTGCTTACATCCGGAGGCGTCACTAACAAAAGCATACACGATGCGCTGGTTGAGATGCTGGACAAGCCGATTGCCGAGTCCAATGCCCTGTGTATTCCAACCGCGATGTACGGGCACCCATGGGTGGGCCCTGGAGTCAAAGCTTGGGAGTTCATAACCGGTAAAGAAGAAAATCCTATGGTCAACCTGGGCTGGAAATCTGTCGGTATATTAGAGCTCACAGCGCTGCCGAGTCTTAATGAAGACCGCTGGGTGCCGGTGGTGCAGGAGACGGACGTCCTGCTGGTATCGGGAGGTGACGCGCTCTACCTGAGTTACTGGATGAAACAGTCAGGACTTGCAGAACTCCTGCCTTCACTGCCTTCAGTCTATGTGGGAATGAGTGCGGGAAGCATGGTGATGGCTCCTAACATCGGGGCAGACTTCGTTGGCTGGACTCCGCCGAGCGGTGGTGATGAAGCACTCGGCCTGGTCGACTTTGCCATGTTCCCGCATCTGGGACACGTGATGCTTCCCGATAACACGATGGCAGCAGCAGAGAAATGGGCAGCCGGGATGCAGGGGCCGGCGTATGCAGTGGATGATGATACGGCTATTAAAGTAATTGATGGTGTGGTTGAGGTTGTATCGGAGGGTAAGTGGAGGTTGTTTACGCCGTAATTTGCTAGGCTGCCAGTCATATATACTTATAATTGACAAAGATGAAGTAAACATTTCGAAGGCATTCCCTGAAGGGTTTGCTTTTTTTCTTTTACCACTTCTGTATGTGTGCATCTAGCACCAGTACTGATTTTTACTTAGATAAATACAACAAAGCGGAACCTAATGCTAAAATAGAATATATTTACATAAAAACTAACTAGGCGGGATACCCATGCAAGACCTCATAAACAAGATCATACAATTCCGGGAAGAAAGAAACTGGGGCCAGTATCATAATGAGAAGGATCTGGCATTATCCATTTCGCTTGAGGCAAGCGAGCTTCTGGAAAACTTTCAATGGAGGAGCAGCGAGGAAGCGGTAGCGGAGTCGAGGCAGAATATTAAGGAAGAGATGGCGGATGTGTTCATCTATCTTTTGCAGCTGGCGGACAAAATGGAGATCGATTTGGTGGACGAGGCTCATAAGAAGATGGAGAAGAATGCGATTAAATATCCTGTTAATAAATGAACTTCACTATGCGCATGAAGGCAGGTAAATGACATATGATCCAGGTAGATATAAAGACTATGCCTTTTAACAGGGAGTCATTAGATAGCTTGAGTGATAAGTATTATGCTAATTATCCTGTGGTTTATTTCCTGAATATTCATACGACTGTCTATATTGGTGAAACGGTAGCTGTCCGGAAGCGGATGAAGAATCATTTGAATAATCAGGAAAGAAAATCGTTAAACAAAATGAGTCTGATTATTCATGACAGATTTAACCGATCGGCTACTTATAATATTGAAACGAAGCTTATTAATTACTTTTTGGCGGATGAGCGGTATAAGCTGCAGAATAAGAGTCAGACGGCGAAAAGTGTTGTGCACAATAGGATAGGGAAGACGGAGTAATTTGAATTGAATATGTGCAGTGAACACTGCTTGGGGTGAGCCGTGTTTTTCTTTTGGTTCATTTATGAGAATTTGAACTTTCTAGGAGAAATCTATCATTTTGAGTCTGGAAAAGGAATCTCTTTTCTCATACCCCCACACCCCCAGGTGCCCCGCCGTATTCTCTCAAAGAATACAAACCTACATAACCAGCAAGGGGAATCACATAATGAAGATAAGCAAGGGAGCCCTGGCCATGGTAGTGGCAGGGGCTGTTACGTTCTCGGTGGCCAACTCGCTGTTAGTTGATCCAGTTACGAAAAGAGGGCCGCTGCCGAGATTGGCGGATATAATCAAGCAGCCGCCCATGATGAAGAAAGAGATGGTGGCAGAGGCAAAAGGGAAGGAAAGCAGGCCCGAAACTGCTCCCAAAGCCTCTGTTCGAATAGGGACATCTGCCATTAAAAGTGAGCGTGCGGCGGTGACACCTAAAGCACCCAGACAAAAGGAAGAAGTCAAAGTTACAGCTGTTATGAGTAAGGCTGAGCCAGCAGCAAGAAAGCCAGCTGTCCGAAAAGCCTCGGTTACTGCTTCAAATGTGCCAGTGAAGACGGCGGCTGCAAAAGTGCCAGTAATCCCAGCAGTCAAGACGGCGCCTGTAAGAGTGCCAATAATCGCAGCAGTCAAGACGACGCCTGTTAAAGAAGCGCCGGCACCAGTCAGAGAAACACCGGCACCTGTAAGGAAGCCGGCTTCCACGCCAGCGGCCACAAAGCCGCCATCAGAGCCTGCATCGCCTCAAGTCAAGGCGGCGGCACCTGTGACAGCTGAAAAGAAACTGGCTGCAACAGAACCAAAGCCAGCTGAAACGAAGCGGGCAGCCGCATCCGTACGCGGCCAGCAGGCCTCGACAGCTGCAAAGGAAAAGGCTGCTGTGCGGCAGGCGGAGAAGGAAAACAAGGGTAATATGTAAACTAAAAAGAGGACGCCCTGGTAGTCGGACGTCCTTTTTTGCATAGTTTTTGTGATTTTTTGTGTTTTCGCTTCTATCAGTGATTTTTTAAGAAAAATGTCTAATATAACTTTCAAAGTGGGCAGCAGCACTAAGCTGGATGCCCTTTACTCGCCGAAATCACCAAGTTACTCGCCGAACTTGACCATTTACTCGCCATCCGGCTTAAATGAAACCAGCAGCTCTTCCCTCTAAAACTCCGCAGTTAAAGCCCGGGGAAAAACACTAAGTTTTTCTTCCCGGGCTTAGTTTTTTCCGCCAGACTATTTACCTTCCTAAACAGCTTCCTCCCTATCCTCCACAATTGAAGTCTCCTGGGTGGCATTGCCTTTTCGCTTCAGCTTGCCCCAGCCGACGGTGACTCCCCTCAGTGCTGACAGGATGGATTTAATCACCACATAAGTCATGAGATGCTTATACAGGATCCGCTGCAGGAACAGGGAGACGAGCGGCCTTGGACTTTCCTTTTCTAAGCGGAATGCGTATAGGGCTGCGCATAAGTCCAGCAGGTAGAAGAAGCCGAAGCCGATGGCTGCTTTTTCCGGTCTTGTGTTGAAAAAGGCCAGGATGAACAGGAGATCGGCCAGCGGAGCGATGGTCTGGTAAACATACTGGAAGATCCACATGTTGGGAAGGGCGACATATCCCAGTGATTTGTTTTTCTTATTGAACAGAGCTGTGCGATGCTTCCACAGGCACTGCAGGGTGCCGTACACCCAGCGGTAGCGCTGTTTGGCAAGGCTCCTGATGTCTTCAGGCGCTTCTGTATAGGCATAGGCTTTTTCCTCGAACTCGATTCGATGGCCGCTTCGCAGGAGAGTGAGGGTGATGTCGGTATCCTCAGCAAGGGTATCTTCCTGGAAGTACCCGGCTTTCTCAACGGCACTTTTTCTCCAGGCACCGATCGCACCAGGGACAACGGTGATGCAGTTGAGGGCAGCGAAGGCCCTCCGCTCCAGGTTAAAGCCTGTCACATATTCAATATGCTGCCATCTGGTCAGGAGGTTGTTCCGGTTTCCAACCTTCACATTGCCGGAAACAGCCGCGACATTTTCCTGTTTGAAATGCTGCACAAGCAGCGTGATGGCATCCTCGGCGATGAGTGTATCCGCATCGAGTGCAACGACGATTTCGCCCCGGGCTTCCTTAAAGCCCAGATTGACCGCCGAGGATTTTCCTCCATTCGGTTTCCTGATCAATCTCACAAGAGGCTGACCGGCATAAGCAGCCTGCACGATGGCGGCTGTGCCATCCTTAGAGCCGTCATCAATCACCAGGATTTCAAAGTTTTTATAATGACTTTCCAAGATTGACTGAATGGTCTTGCAGATGACTCGTTCCTCATTATAGGCAGCGATCACAACAGAGACGTTTGGCGTGTAGCCGGGGTCGGCTTCTTTCGCCTTATAACGTTTGATCTGCTTCCTGGACAGGTAGATGAAGACAATCAGCCTCAAGATCCCAAGGAATATGGCTGAATAAAAGAGGATACTGAGTCCCGAATGCCAGGCCTTCATGACCATGAACACTGCCTTATCATAAATGAGATAAGGGCTGTCAGGGTTTGCGGCCGGCATGATTTCGCTCTCGCTCCTCCCGAGCAGGCCGCCGACAGTGGTAAAGGTGTAGCCGCGGTCCTTCAATTCCTTAATGATGACGGGCAGGGCGTCGATGGTGCTGGTGCGGTCACCGCCGGAGTCATGCAGCAGGATTATGTTCCCGTTCGGCAGCTGCTTTAATACCTCTGCGACAATGTCACTGCCCTGGATTCCCTTCCAGTCGCCGCCATCGATTTCCTTGCTGACCATCGTGTAGCCCAACTCCTGTGCCCGTTCAATCGGAGTCAGTTCCTCCCTGGTGCGCGGACTGGATCCGGCTGTATATGGCGGGCGGAAGAGGGTCATGGAATGGCCCGTGATTCCCTGGAAAAGCCGCTGTGTGGCATTCAATTCCATCTTGGTCTGATAAGCCGTGCTTTTGGCCATATCGGCATGAGTATAGGTATGGTTGCCAATTTCATGGCCCTCACGGTGCAGCCGTTTGACCAGCTCCGGATGCATCAGGGCATTCTCCCCGATGATGAAGAAGGTACCCTTGATTTCATTTTTGTCCAGGATATCAAGGATTTTGGGAGTGTATGCCGGGTCGGGACCGTCATCGAATGAGAGGACAATCTTCTTCCCGCGGGTATTCCCATGCCGCACCACTTCATACGGTTTCGGCAGTTTTTCATAGCTTCCGGTCTGAATCAGGCCGTCATGACCGGCTATGATGTTCCGTTTCCCGGGCTGGGCGGAGGAGGCGAGCTCCACAATCTCACCCTTGCCGCTGTAATGGACAGGCTCAGGGGCTGCCAATGACCCGAGGGCACGAGAAGGATCCTGAATTTCCTTCGGCTTATTGATGTACTTCCAGATGGCAGGGTCTTCAGAGCCAAGGCGCCACACAGCTATCCCTGCTGCGCCGCCTCCGGCCGCAAGCTTCATCTGGTTATAGAAAGAGGCTCCGTCAAGGAACCAGACCATGTGGTTCTTTCCGTCCTTCTTATATTGAAAATAAGGATTGCCGAACTGTTCATGCCAATGGATCTTAAGATCGGTTCTGCTTCCAAGCTGCATGATATCCCGGAAGGCAAGCTCCGTCGCAGGTTTTTTCGTGCCTTCCTCCCAGTCATAGCCATAGTTTCCTAAGCTCACCACAAGTTTATCGGGAGGAATCTCGAGCTTTCTCAGCTTCTCTTTCACCCATTGAGTGGACGCAATCGGCCCTGGCCGGCTCATGGAATAATGATGGTCATACATCATGATGAACATGCGGTCGGCACTAGCTGACAGCGATCTATAATCGAAGCTTGGATTGTCCGGAGGAACGTCCACGGTGACCATCAGGCCTTTTTTATGGAATGCCCGGTACACCTTATCCATGAACTGGGTGAATTGCATCCTATCCTTGGCATGGACTTCCTCAAAGTCGATATTGATGCCGTCAAATTTCATGATGGTTACATAGGCGAGCATTCTTTCAATGAACTTATCTTCTGCACCAGGCGTGGTAAACAGCCGGTGGAGTAGATTGCCGTCCCATTTGTTATCAATGAAGTTATTGACCAGGGGAAGAACCTTCACATCAGAAGCCCTCGCTCTGTCAGCAATCTCGATGTCTGTATTTGTTTTAAGGGTTAAATCAGGAGTGAGCTGAAGCCATTCCGGCACCACGGTTGTAAGAGAATTCATATTCTGCTTGAAGGATGCCTTGCTGTTTTTATCCCAATTCACATAAAAGCCGTACACTTCCTGATTGGTCTTCATTTGTTTCTTATCAAGGAGTTCCGGCTCCCTGCTGTCCTTTTTCTGGACAGCAGCCTGTTTCTCAAGCGGCTCATTGACCGGGATAATTCCGCTCTCCTCTGTCTTTTTAGTAAGCTTAAGCCCGGGAAATGCCGGGTCGGCATTCAGGCTTTGGATAAAATAGGTAGAGACCAGGACAATCAGGATCGTAAAGCCGATGGTCATGCGCATAATGATCGACCAGCGTCTTTTTGCAGGGTCCAGGAACACCTGGTCCTGATTCTCGCCCTCTTTTTTGAGCCCTAGATTATAGAACCAGTGAAAGAAGAAATAACAGAGCAGCCCGACAACACCGCCAAGAAGTCCGGCTGCCAGGCTGTCCGAAGTTTGAAATCTCTCCTGGATCATGGAAAACAGTTGATAATTTTCCAGGGCGCCCATCTTAATACCGGGCAGGTCCCGCATATTCGGTATGAACGTCGTAATCAGCGCCCCCAGCAGCAGCGCAATGATATTTAGTCGGAATAAAAGTGAAAAGGCAATGAATAATGGAATCCGAAAAGAATCCAGCGGCAAAAATGCCAGAAAAAAACCAAGTGTACTTGCGACTGCCCCAGCATTGCCCGTTACAGGCGCAAGCAGGGAGCCGACCGTCCACCTAAACATTCGATTCATGAAAATATCCTCCTAAGGTGCCGTGTTAAATATGTATGGATGGTTTGATAAGTATGTAAAAAATAGCGGTACATAAAAAAAGACCAACAACAAAGTCTTAGGAAAGAGAGATTGAATTGTGGGGGTAGGCTGCCAGGTTTCTAGTTTGATTTTTGTTGGAAAAAGGAGGTTCTGACTGTCAAAAATACTTTATAAGGTACAAACTGGAAGGAAGGGTTTTAATACTCTGACATAATGAGAGCTGAAAATTAGAAATGAGGCGGGGATTATAGTGGATAAAGAGAGAGAAAAGGTGATAGTAAAAGCCTTTTTCACGAAAAGGCTCCAGGACAGGGTAATATTCGAACTGTCTTCAGCTAAGAAGCGTAAAGATGCCCTAAGCCGTCTATGTCATTCTTATAGAGAAACCCTGCGGGAAGAATATCTGTTCAGCATTCCAAAACCAAACTCAGATCCTCAAGTAATAGAAAAGCTGTTAAAGCAAAATGGCGCAGGGGATACCTGCTATGTTATTTCCTGGGATGAAGAAATAGACGGCAGAGAACTGAACCTGGCCCCTGCCCTGGAACGGGCTGTAGGAATGGGAATGCCTTCCTTGATTTCCTGTATTCCAGGCCAACTTGCCTTTTTTGAGGCTGAACAGGAGGTTCTGCCTTCTCCAAGGTTTTTATTGAAACGGCCGCAATAAAATAAATGGGAGCAGGAAAGAGAAGGAAGCCGCGTATAGAATGTCGAAATTAAGCATTAATAAAATTTTGGAGGTTTTTATAATGGACCAGCAGGAATTTTGGAGTTTAATTGAAAAGTCCAGGAAAGCTGATGAATCGGCGGACTGGTTGACAGAGGAATTGTCTCAAAAAGGATTAGAGGAAGTTATAGATTTCGAATTTGTGTTTCAGAGTTTAATGAACGCCAGCTATACATCACGTTTATGGGGAGCGGCATTTGTTTTGATGGGCGGCTGTTCGGACGATGCATTTGATTATTTCCGCGGGTGGCTGATCGGCCAGGGAGAAGAAATATTTCATAAAGTCATGAAAGACCCTGAATTTCTAGCAGAATATATAAATGGAGATAACCTTGATGAAGAAGGATTTCCACAAAACGAAGAATTGCTTTCAGTTGGAATGGATGCATATACCCTCATTAAGAAGGGGGATACAGAATGGGATGACAAAATCTATGATGAGTTATTAGCGGACCTTGAGAATAAGGGGCTGCAGCCTGCTGATGAAATAGATTTTGACTGGGAAGAAGATGAACTGGAAAGCTTATTTCCTATCTTATGGGAAAGGTTTGGGGAAGAACCATTAGGTTAAAAGTCTTTTCCCGGAGTCTGGCTATATTACTATTTTCATTGACCTAGGGGTAACTTTAGCGGAATGTTTTTATCCTTTAATAGACATTGAGACAGAAGCGGGGAGAAGAAGTATAGATAAGGGGGAAACTCTATGAACGTAACAAAACTGCCGGCTGGAGCGAACGCGCCAGTTGCCAAAACTGGAAAAGTGGAACTAAGGGTGGAATGGAACCAGTCACCCTGCGACCTGGATATTGCGAACTTTATGGTGGGAAATAACGGGAAGGTTCCGTCTGACGATTACATGATCTTCTATAACCAGCCTGAAGATCCGGAAAGAAGCGTAAGCTTTTCAAATACCGGAGCTAATGCCGTAAGATTTTCCATCGATTTGGACAGGATTTCTCCATCCATTGAAAAATGTGTGTTCACAGCAACTCTAGATGGAGCTGGAACATTCAGCGGTGTCGAGGGCTGCAGGCTGATAGTAAAAACAGATGGTAATGAAATTGTATACGAAGTAACCGGTGCATCTAAAGAACGGGCACTTGTTGTGGCAGAACTCTACAAGCATTCATCAGGATATAAGATCAGGGGTATTGGACGAGGCTTCAACGGCGGATTAAAGCCGCTGGCTGAAGCACATGGAGTGGCCGTGGAGGATGAGGCGCCGGCACCTTCGCCGCAGCCGGCTCCGGCACCTGTAAAAGTCAATTTAACAAAGATTGATCTGTTAAAGGAAAAAGTGGTTGTTTCTCTTGAGAAGAAAAACCTTCGGACAGAAAAAGCGCGTGTTGTGGCCGTTCTGGATGCGTCAGGGTCAATGGCTGGCTTATACCGGAAAGGGACGGTCCAGCGTGCATTTGAACGTGCGCTTGCTGTTGCTGCTTGCTTTGACGATGACGGCGAGATGGATGTGTTTTTCTTTGCAGACAAGACATTCAACGCGCCAAGCGTAACCGAGAGGGATTTTGAAAACTACATAGAAAGAACTTATCCTGGTCCCGGAATTACGAAGAAACCAAGAATTGGATATGGGAACAACGAACCGGACGTGATGGCGAAGGTGATCCGGAAATATACTAAAGAAATGCCGCGGTATGATATTCCCACGTATGTTCTCTTCTTCAGTGACGGAGGCATTTATAAAGACAAGGAAATTGGAAAACTCTTGAAAGAAGCTTCCAGCAAAAATATTTTCTGGCAGTTCATCGGAATAGGAAAAGCCAAATTCGGAATTCTTCAGAAATTGGATGATCTGCCGGGACGTGAGGTGGACAATGCGGATTTCTTCAGCTTTAGAGATCTCGATAAAGTGACAGATGAAGAGCTGTATGACCGCTTATTCAATGAGTTCCCTGGATGGCTTAGAGAAGTTCGGAGAAAGGGAATTTTAGCCCAGTAAAGGTGTCCGGGAACCCGGAGTAATAATAGAGGCAGGGAGAAATCATGAAGCAATCCACCGTCAGAATAGAAGGAAAGAATGTTCATTATTATGAATGGGGAACAAAGAATAACCCGGCTATAATCTGTTTCCATGGACTCGGGAATAGTGGTGCTTCCTTTTCAGAGCTAGCTGAGCATCTAAATGAGCATTATCATATCATTTCTTTTGATAATCCAGGTCATGGAAAGACGTCTTCATTTGAAAAGGAAGAGGAATATCTATTCTCAAATATAGCGAATTGGTATAACCGTGTACTTCAGCTTGTAATAAGCGGGCCGTTCTATATTTTAGGTCATTCCTGGGGAGCTGATATTGCCTTGCATTATGCAAAACAGTTTCCTGAAAAAGTAAAGGGAATCATCCTCCTTGACGGCGGCTATACATTCCCGGATTATCAGGATGATATGACCTTTTCAAAGGTATACGAAGGGTGGGAACATTATCTCGATCATTCTTCTGTTTTCAACACTTGGACAGAGGTTGAAAATGAGTATAAAGCCTACTCAAAAAGATGGAATGAAACAATTGAATACATGGTCTCGGCAAACTTTACTAAAAAAAACACATATGAACTGATCAGTTCAAAGTTTTCGGTATTATCGATAATTAAAGCCTTCTTTAAAGAAGGCTTTACAACAACGTATGAATATATAAAGTCTCCATTATTGCTGATTCATGCAACTCTGCCGATTGAATTAGAACATGCCAGAGAGAAGGGGATCAATCATCTGAAGCAGAGCATCAGTGATGTAACGATTATCCCTATGGATGAAACGGGACATATGGTCCAATGGGATGATCCTGGATTCGTTGCTGATGAAATTCATAAGTGGATAAAAAAACTTATTGAAGCAGCCGTATAGCCTCTGGTTCATTGGGGTATTTTTGAAACACTTCTATACATCGTGCGTATATAGAGTTAAGGGAACACCAATAAGAAAGAAGGAGGCGGGAAACCATGGGCTTATACGCAACCCTGGCGGTTATCGGCTGCTATATCTTATTATCAATTATCCTTTTACCCATGCAATATAAATATATTAAACAAGTAAAAGAGATCGACGCAAGAAGTAAAGAACTAGGATTAACTAAGGAAGAATACTACGACAAAATGAGTTTTGAAATGCAGGAATTACATTTTAATGCACAAGGAAATCCTCTGTTTATAGGAGCAAACCTTTTAGCTACTCTTCTGTATAATTGGAGACAAAAAAGAAATTAAGGTAAATGAGTTAAAAGGTTGCTTTAGCAGCCTTTTTCTGTGGAGAAGAAAGGAGTGAAATTTAAATGCCCAATCCGCACAATGAAGAAAAGTTAACAGGAGGAAACGTTTCAAGCGTATATCGTTCGGAGGATACGGTACGACGGGAATTAAAGCCCGGCAGTGAGAGGATACATAGATTATTACAGCATCTTGAAAGCAAGGGCTTTGATTATGCCCCGATGTTTTTAGGGATAGATGAGAAAAATAGAGAAATATTATCCTATCTTGAAGGAGAAGCCGGACACTATCCTCTAAAAGAATATATGTGGTCCCATGATGCTTTAAAGGGAATAGCCGCAATGCTCCGTCAATATCATGATGCTGTGAGTGATTTTCCCTCATTAAATGAGTGGCCGCCCATGGATAACACTCCGGATCCAGTTGAGGTTGTATGCCATAATGACTTTGCAGTTTATAACATCATATTCAAGCATGAAAGGCCCGCTGGCATTATTGATTTTGATGTAGCAGCTCCCGGACCAAGACTTTGGGACATTGCCTATACTCTCTACACTTGTGTTCCATTAAGCAGACATTATTATACTGAAAAAGGCGAGGAAGTTCCTTATACCCAGGCACATGGTGCTGAACGTATAAGGGAAAGAGTGGATCTGTTTTTTGAATCCTACGGTATGGAGGGAATGAAAGACAGATATTTAGATATGGTCCTGCTCCGATTGGAAGGGTTGTGCAGATACATGAAGAGAAAAGCAGGTGAAGGAGACCCCGCTTTTCAGAAGATGTTAGACGAAGGCCATTATGAACATTATCAAAGGGATATTAAATTTATACGAGAACATGGAAGGGATTGGATATAAAAAGATGAAGTTTTAATTAAAAACGGGAAGCTTAACGGGCATTAGATGTAAAAAATCTATAATGCTAGAGCTGGTACTCACGTCTAAAACTATGGATACCAACAAGGGACTGACCGATGTGAAATAAGGTTATATAGAAGAAAAACAATAAAATCATAGATTGAATGATGGTACCTGCCGGTTATAATGATAAGTAAGACATGAGTGCGTATACAACCAGAGGTTTAAGATAGTGGCCAATCTAACTAAACAGGAGGAACCTATGGGGAGAGTAGTACATTTTGAAATCCATGTAAGTGACATGGAACGGGCAAAGAATTTTTATGGAGAAGTATTCGGCTGGACCTTTCAGGATTGGAGTGATTTTGCGGGAATACCTTACTTTGGGGCTGTGACGGGCCAAGAGGGGGAACTTGGAATTGATGGTGCTCTGATGCAGCGGCAAGGTCATGCGCCGGGAACAGGACAGCCTTTAAACGGGTTTGCCTGTACAATGGGCGTGGAGAATTACGATGTAACAGAAGCGAAGATTCTGGCAAATGGCGGCACGATGGCACTGGCTAAATATGCACTGCCTGGGATGGCGTGGCAGGGCTATTACATCGACACAGAAGGAAATACATTCGGGATTCATCAGCCTGATGCAAATGCAAAATAGGAAGAAGCAGTATAGTCTTAACACAAAACATTTAGTTTGGGAAGGCGGGGTTCACCGCCTTTCCTTTTTTGATGGTCAGGTGAAAGCCATTTAGTTCCAAACTCTTTCAGAGCTGATGCCTAAAGCGGGAAGCTTAAAATATGGTGAAAAATAGACGGGTTTATGCCGATAATACATAGGAAGGTACAATAAATACCTGATACCTGTTTATAATGATTTAAATTTGACAGGACCTATCCAAAAGGGGATAAAGCTTACTGGATATAACAACCGAGTGTTAACGAAATCAGATACATCAAAAGGGGAAATCATATGAAAATAAATCGTTTTGCTTCTATTGTACTGGCGTCCGCTCTATCGTTCGGACTGATAGGATGCCAGGCGGAAGGCAGCGTAGAGGAGAAGGGCAGTACAACAGCTGTAAAGGCGATGGAAACAGGGAAACTTGCTCTTGCGGATGCTGACTTTGATAAGGCAAAAAGTAATTTTGAGCTGGCCGTAGCCGAGGAGAAAGAAAATATGGATGCAAAAAACTGGCTGCAGATGGCTAAGAATATGGATGTGCTGTCCACTCATCTGGAAAACAATGAGATTGATAAAGCGGACGCCATCCTTTCCGTCATTAAGGAAGATGAATTATATGGGGCCATGAAAAGCCAGATTGACGGCTATGAGGCAGAGCTCACCTCCATGAAAGCAGCTAAGGATAAGCTGGATGATGAGATAGCAGCGATGAATCAGCATTTGGATGAAGGTTCATATGATGAGGTCATCGAGCAGGGAACTGAACTGAAGGCTGGCCAAAATATGACAGAGGAGCAGCTAACGGCCCTCAACAGTATCGTAAGGAATGCCACTGCTAAAAAAGATGCTGCCGGAACAAAAAAACCGGAAACTCCACAGGAAAAAGCTCCACAGGAAGAATATAAAGGAAAATTCTTTTATAGCCCCTATACGAATTCGCGATTCGGATTCACTGTGGAAGTACCTGCGACGTTCACAGCCGGCCCGGCACCTGACAACAATGATGGAAGGGAATTCTACAGCGGGGATGCAGTCATTACCGCATATGGAAGTCACATTAATATAATAGAAGATAATGAGACAATTGAAACGTATTATAACCGGGCACTGGATAATCTCACAGTCCCAGCTTCCTACCAAAAGCTGGGGACCGACTGGTATGTAGTCTCCTATATGGACGGAAGCAATATTGTCTATGAAAAAGCGGTGATCGGCGAAGATATTATCTCTCATCTGACAATCACTTATCCTTCCCGTGCAAAAGCATTTTACGACCCTATGGTCACGCATGTCTCCAAGACCTTTAAGGGCGGCCAAACAGAGCTATAGACGGGCAATCATTTATTACTATTTTAACCTAACAATCTTAGATAACCTGGAGGATTTTTATGAGCTTTTGTACACATTGCGGCAGTTCCCTCCCCACAGGGGCACAATTTTGCGGCGACTGCGGGTCGGCCACTGTAAGGGGAAGCAGGACAGCAGAGACGCTGCCGGCAGCGCTGGAACAAATGGTGCCTGCTGGAGCTCCAGAGCCAGCAGGGACCGTCCAATCAGGCCTCCTGAATAAATATGGCAGGAAGAAGGTCGGGATTGCGGCGGCGGTGGCGGCCGTTATCTGCGCTGCTTTCTATATAATGTCGCCTAAACAGCTGAATGAACAGGAATACAGCCGGCTGGCTATTGATTTAATAGTGAAAGGGAAAATTGCACAGGATGAGTTCCGGGATACGGTGGATGACTCTGGCGTTCATATCGGCCTTGAGCCCGATTGGTTGGAGGAATATAAAAAATTACAAGGCCCTGCTAAGGAGCTTGTGAAAGATTACGAAGAAATCGTGGAGGAGCTTGAGGATGTGAAGCCGCCGGAAACCTTTAAGTATGAGCATGAAAACCTCCTGAAGGCCTTTAGTGCCCACGGGAACATGGCATCCAATATCCGGTCATATATGGCGACAGGTGATGAAGAATACATGGAGTTAACTGATGAGTATGAAGATAAGGCGGATGAATATCTAGAGGGGTCAATCTTCGTGACCGACAGATATCAGGAAAAAATCATGGATCGCTACAGGGCCATTGGGGAAAATTAAAGTTTGGGCGGTTATTGATAAAGTGGCAGAGAGTCTGAACAAACTGTTCAGACTCTTTTTGATTTAGAACCGCCGGCATGACAACCCCGGCATCTTAAGCTATAATGAATGAATTGCCATTACCCTTCCAATAATAGAATGGGGTTTTTTTTATGATTAAATTACATCAGGTGAGTAAACATTTCTCTGAGTTCCAGGCCGTTAAGTCTGTTTCTTTGCTGATAAATAAAGGTGAGATCCATGGGATTATCGGGGCGAGCGGTGCCGGGAAGTCGACGCTGCTGCGGCTGATGAATCTGCTTGAGATCCCGGATGGGGGCGAGGTGGAAATTGATGGCCGCAGTCTGACCGCTATGAATGGCAGCCAGCTCCGCAAGGCCCGGAAGTCAATCGGGATGATCTTCCAGCATTTTAATCTCGTGGCAAATAAGACGGTTTATGAGAATGTCGCGGTTTCCCTTGAGCTGGCCCGATTCCCCCGCAGAGAGCGCCGGAATCGTGTGATGGAGTGCCTTCGGTTCGTGGGGCTTGAGGCGTTTGCAGGGAAATATCCTGCGGCATTAAGCGGAGGACAGAAGCAGCGTGTGGCCATTGCCAGGGCGCTTGCGAATAATCCCGGGGTGCTGTTATGTGATGAACCGACTTCAGCACTTGATCCGAATACTACAGCCGGCATTCTCGGGGTTCTTGAGAACATCAATAAAACCTTTGGTGTCACGATTGTGGTGGTCAGCCATGAGATGGAAGTCATACGGAGCATCTGCAGCAGGGTGACGGTGATGGCTGACGGGGAAATCTACGACACGGTTGAAAGCAAACCGTGGGGGATTCAGGCTGGGGATGACAGCCCGGAATACTTCGTGAATCAGCTGAAAAACGGAGGTGCAGCCGATGCCTGAGGTCATAGCTCAATATGAAACCCAGATCTGGCAGGCAATCGGTGAAACCTTTGTGATGGTCGGCATCTCCATTTTAGCGGCGGTGCTGATAGGGCTGCCTCTTGGTACGCTGCTTTTTCTTTGCAGGAGGGGCCAGCTGCTTGAAAACCGGCTGGTTTTCTCGGTATTGAACCTGCTGGTTAATATCATCCGGTCCTTTCCATTTTTACTCTTAGTGGTCTTTCTGATCCCGTTTACCCGGTTCATTCTGGGCACCGCGATCGGCACGGCGGCTTCGACCATTCCGCTTGCAATCATTGCCATTGCGCACTATTCCCGTCTGGTGGAGCAGACGTTACTGGATGTGCCTAGAGGGGTGATGGAAGCGGCGGTTTCCATGGGGGCTTCCGTCAGGGAGGTGGTATTCAAATTCCTTTACGTGGACGCCCGCTCGGGTCTTGTTCTCGGGCTGACCACTTCGATTGTGAGCTTCATTTCCTATTCGACGATCATGGGTGTGGTCGGCGGCGGCGGAATCGGGGATTTTGCCATCCGCTACGGCTATCAGCAGTTCAAGACGGAGTTAATGTTTTATATGATCGTAATCATGATCATACTCGTGCAGCTTGTCCAGTTCACCGGCACTACCGCTGCGCGGTTGATTGATAAAAGATAACATCAGGAGGATAAATCATGAAGAAAATACTTTTACTTATCACGGCGCTCCTCATCGCCTTAGCCGGCTGCGGCAAGGAAGACGAAGCGAAAAATGAAAAAAAGGGACAGAATCAGAAGCAGGAAAAGACAACCTTGAAGGTAGCCTCTTTAATTCCGCCAATGACCGAGATCTTAGACCTTGTAAAGCCGCAGCTTAAAAAGGAAGGCATCGAGCTTGAAGTGAAGGTGCTGAGCGATAACGTCCAGCCGAACAGCGCCCTTGCAGCAAAAGAAGTGGATGCAAACTTCTTCCAGCACGTACCTTACATGGAGGAATTCAACCGTTCGAAAGGCGCAGACCTTGTTCCTGTGCAGCCAATTTACTTTGCCAATTACGGAGTATATTCCAAAAAATATAAATCCATGGATAAACTGCCTGAGGGCGCAACAATTGCCATCGCCAACGATGTCTCCAACATTGACCGTTCCCTGTCGCTTCTCGCACAGCATAACGTGATTTCTCTGAAGGAAAAGAAGGATGTCTATTATACAAAAGCAGACATCAAGGACAATCCTAAGAACCTTCAATTCAAAGAAGTGGATCTTCTGATGCTGGCCAGGATGTATGACGATGCAGATGCTGTCCTCATGACACCTGCCTATGCAGCGCCGCTTGGTTTGACTCCGAAGAGTGATGCCCTGCTTACCGAAGGCAGTGAAAATGACTTCGCGATCACCCTGGTGGCACGCAAAGATAATGCAGACTCAGAGCCGATCCAAAAGCTTGCCAAAGCCATGACAAGCCCGGAAGTCCGTAAATTCCTCGAAGAAAAATATGACGAAACTGCCATCCCGGCATTTAAATAAGGGAAGAAGGGCTGTCCGCTTTGGCGGATGGCTTTTTTTTTGCAGGAGAAGCATGGGCGGCTTTTGAAACAAGGGATTTTCTACTTTACAAAGAATTATAGGAGTATATCGACTGGCTGCAAACAAGCCCAACAGCCGCAAGGAGGCAATCATATGAGCGAATCGAAGTCTTTTCATAATCCGGAAAACCTGGCAGCCGTGGACTATCCCTATGCCAGCAGAATCCCGGCCGGAATGGATCTGCTCTTTCTCGCCGGGTCCTGCCCGCTTGATAAAGAGGGAAGGGTGCCATATCCCAATGATTATGCAGAGCAGGCAAAGCTGTGTGTGGAGAATATAAAGACCGTGCTGGCAGAGAGCGGGGGTACTTTAAAAAGCGTGGTGTATACAAGAATCCTGGTGGCTTCAACTAACCGGAAGGATCTGGTCACAGTCTGGAGAGCTGTGAGGGACGCACTTGGTGATCATAATACGCCAAGCACTCTGACCGGGGTGACTGTACTCGGCTATGAAGATCAGCTGGTGGAGATAGAGGCTGTGGCGGCGGTGAATCAGGGATAATTTCAGTAAATCAGGGATTTTTATGCTGGAGAGTGCGGAAAGTAATGAAAATATTAATATTATCAATAAATATTCATTTTATCCTAATCATTCAACCTGCTAAAATAGCATTTAATTACTTTACTAGCTGAAATCGAAGGGTTACTCGCGGCTTTACGTAATTTACTCGCCAAACCGGGGGTTTTACTAGCCGGAAATGAAATTTACTCGCGTATCCGGCTGTTTTACTCGCCAAAATCCATGATTTACCCGCCAGATATGGTTGCAATTAAAGAACGCTCACTGATGCCCGCTCCAGCCATTGCCAGCGGGCATTTTTATAAAAACAGGCTCTTATTCCCAGTGTCGAAATCGTCTATTAGTCTGTTAGCCCAATTTACTCCCGCCAGATTTCCTGTAAAATTTACAATAGATGTTTAAATTTTCTAATAATTCTTTTTGTAGGTCTTTAGGCATGTTAAACACTCAAAGGAGGATTTACATGAAAAAATTTTCAAAGATCGTGATACCAACAGTGCTCGCTTTGACGGCAGTGACTTCAACGACTGCGTGGGCTGATCCCCAGTCAAATCCCAATGGGCCATACATAGAAAATGAGCAGAATATTTCTCTGGCCAGTTATATGAGCAATGAGGATCTTTTTAAGAAGCTGCAGCAGCTGGAGAGTTCTTCAAAGGGCAAAATGAAGCTGGATATTGCAGGGTACTCCAATCTGGCACCTGACGGGTATGCGACGGGTGCAGATAAAGGAAGCCCTCTTTATGTAGCGAAATTTGGCAGTGCGGATCCGGGTAAGAAGAGGGTCCTCATAACGACTCAAATTCACGGGAATGAGCAGATCGGCACCGAGGCTGCGATTGATATCATCCAGAAGTTGTCTTCGGGCGGCAGGGAAGTTGAGGAGATACTGGATAAGGTGTCCATCTGGATTATGCCGCGCATCAATCCTGAAGGATCGGACAATCTTTTTGAAGACAAATGGTACCCAACCCGATACACCCATCAAACCTGGAAGCCGGAGGCAATCGGCCTGCCGTCAGGGACTGCTTTCCCTTGGTATTATAATGCAGATGGCAGCGAGCGCGCCCAGAACAATAACGGCCGGGTAGTTTACGGCATACCGGGATATGACCAGAACCGTGATTACAACCCGAATCTGGATTTTCGCATTGAGGATGAAGACAAAGCAGAGGTTGCGGCTTTCCTGAATAATAAGAGTTCAAATAACAGCAGGAATGGGGGCCTCTTTGTCACGGCTGAGTCCAGGACAGTATCAAGTGTGTTTAAGGAATTCAAACCTGATGTGTATGTAGATGTTCATCACCGCGGCTTCAATACAGTATCTGATGAAGATAACCGTTCTGTACCTGTTCAGCTGGCAGCCGTTGTGGCCACTCAGTCTTATACTGATCCATTCAGCGGGAAGACCTATGAAGTGGATAATGATGTGCTGAAGCTGGGCAAACAGGTAAATGCCCTTTCATATTTGTCGCTGCAGAGAGGCTTCTCACACTTTGGGGCAATCCAGAAATATCCTGATGTCAACCTGCCGGGAACAGCGCTTGGCGCATTTGCATTAAATGACGCAGCTATCATGCTGATCGAGATCAAGGGACAAAGCCAGACGCTTGGTCAGAAACAGAGCGGGATGCTGAAGGAAACGGTAAAGGCACCTCTTTATGATGTATTCAAGGGGCTCGCGGATGGCACGATCCACAGCATTGATCCGAAAATTTATGATGAAATACCTGAAGCGTCGAATTCCATCAGTGATCCTACGACCCGAGATGATGACAACGGTTTTTAACAATAAGGAGGAAGCAGTATGAAGAAAAAAGTGCTTTCCCTTTCCCTCTCGGCCCTGATTGCAGGCTCGTGCCTGGCATTCACTCCGGCAATGGCTGTTGGCAATGGTCCTGATGTGAAAGGAAATGAAACGGTACAGACCGCCATGCTTACGACTTATGATGAAATGGCGGATTTTTTAAAGAAACAGGATGACAAACAGCAGCAGATGGAGCTTGAAGTCATTGGCCAGACCGTGAAGGGCCGTGATCTCTATCTTGCGAAGTATATGAAAAACCCTGCTAACCCGACGATCCTTTTTCTGACGCAGCAGCATGGAAACGAAGCCCTGACAACAGAAGGGGCGCTCGATTATATCCGCCACCTTGGTTCCAATAGCCAGAAGATCAAGGATATGCTGGAAAACGTAAATATCCTGATCGTGCCGATGCTGAATGCCGATGGGGGAATGGGAGATGTCAACTTCCCGCTGGAAAATTATATGGCGAGCGGACGGCATCTTACACGGTATAACGCTGATAGAATTGACCTGAACCGCGATCATATCAACAAAGCAGCTCCGGAAACACGGGCGCTCCATGAGAATGTCCTGCAGAAATATAAGATTGACTATATGATTGATTTTCACCACCAGGGCACTCAGGAGGATTATTTCGGAAAGCTGACGTCCGGTTCCATCCTGACTCCTCAGAATCCCGATGTAGATCCCGAAGTGGCCCTGAATTCAAGAAAACTTGCCTCTGTCCTTCATCAGGGTGTAGATTCGACAGGCTGGGCTTTTATCCTTAAATATGATGAGCCAAGCCCTAATCCGAATGTAGCCTCCAATGCCATGGCCCTGCAGTATGGCATTTCCGTCATGCTGTTTGAAATGCGCGGAATGGCTGATCATTCCTATGAGCCGTATGTACTCGGCCAAAAATCAAATGGCTATCTTACAAAACAGGCTTTCCTGGCTATGGATTCCACAGCAAACGCCATTGCGGACGGGTCCATTAAGACCGCCGACCCCGGCATCTATGACAACCTGCCAGAACAGCATTACAGCTACGATTAACAAAAACCACAGACCTTCCAGCTGCTCTGAAGGTCTGTGGTTTTTTATCTTCTAAAAAGTCCGGCCAGAAAAGGGGGGATCCTCCCATTCACAATGACCACACCAATGATAATGAGAATTCCCCCGCATGCGGCGAGGATTGAGATCCTTTCCTGCAAAAGCAGGACGGCTGCCGCTAATGTTACAGCCGGCTCCAAATATAAAAACATCGAAACTCTGGAAGCTTCCAGTACTTCAAGCGACTTCCCCCAATACCAGTAGCCGACACCCGAAACGAAGATGCCGAGGAACAAGAGATGTGCCCATTGTGACTGATTCATCTCGGGGAGAGCTTCCCAACCTCTGTTCCGGATCAAGAAGGGAGTGGTCAGGATGAGGCCGGTCAGGCACATATAAAAGGTGATAACCAGTGACGTATACGGGAGGCTCAGGCTTCTTAGGAGGATGGAGTATACCGCCCAGTTCAGGGTGCTGAGGATCATGAGGAAAATGCCGATGTTCAAGGCAAGGTGAAAAGAATCACCGCTTCTTGCTGCGGTCACGAGCAGGACCCCGGTGATAGCGGCGGTCATTCCGGCTGCCCGCCCCAGTGTCATCTTTTCGTGCAGGAATAGAATCGAGAGGATGACTGTAAAGACCGGAGAGAAGGAAATGAGCCAGCCAGCTGAGGAGGCTTCGATGGTCAAAAGCGCTGTAGTCTGCAGAACCTGATGGATGAATACCCCGAGGACCCCGAGGACGATCAGATGCGGGATATGAGTGACAGAAATGCGAAGCCGGCTGCGCTGCAGTGTGAGGACTAAAAGCAGGAACAGCGCCCCAATGCCAAAGCGGAGGGCCAGCAGTGAATAGGGATCGAGCCTCACAAGTGCTGCTTTCGTCGAAACAAAGGATACTCCCCAAAAGCTGATCGCCATCAGGGCATAAATAGAAGCCGTTACTCTGGATCTTGATACATTCATAGACATTCCTTTCGGCAATAAAGTGGTTAGTCCATTTTATGCTTGTCCCGGTGGAAGATGAATGTGTTTTTGGTTTTTTGAAAGGACCCTGATCGAATGCCGAAAAAAGTTCATTCTTTCGTTAAATATACCAGTACAAAGAACAATGACTTCCACTCTGCTCCTCAATATGTTATTTTATTAGCTCTCATGTACGGTAAGTTTCGGCAAAAACGGTATAATAAGCAGTGAATAGTTACATGCGGCAGATACAGGAGGTACGCAGATGGATAATAATGATATTTTAATCAGAACAAGATATGCACTGGATATAAAGAATTCAGATATGGTCGAGATTTTTAAGCTTGGCGGAGTGGATGTGTCGAAGGATGAGGTTCTGAAGCTGCTGACGAAGACGAGAGACAGCTATGAGGATGAACCGGAAGAAAATGATGACCAGCTAAAGTGCAATAACAGGATGCTCGAGTCTTTCCTGAATGGGCTGATTACGTTTAAAAGAGGCCGTCAGGAGCCGAAACCGGGGCAGAGTGCCGTGCCGGCGCCTCCGGAGAGGACGGATGGCCATATCAATAATATCCTGCTGAAGAAAATCAAGATTGCGCTCGCACTGACGAGTGAGGATATGCTTGATATTTTTGACAGAGCGGGAATCAAGGTGACCAAAGGGGAACTGGGTGCTTTACTGCGAAAAGAGGGCCATAAAAATTATAAGGAATGCGGAGATAAGTTCGCGCGGAATTTCCTAAAGGGACTGGCCCTTAAATACAGGGTCTAAAGGCCGATGATTCATACGTATAATGGCGAGGCCGTTCATTATGAGGTGCAGTTTAAGAACCGGAAATCCTTTGGCATAACGGTTGATGGATATGGAATTGTCACGATCCTTGCTCCGAAGGGAACTCCTGAGCAAGATATAAAAGGATTGCTCGAGGCGAATTGGGCACCCATACAGGAAAAGCTGAAGGAAATGAAGGACAGGCTTTCAGGGCCGCAGGAGAAATCCTATGATCCGGGTGAAGGTTTTCTTTATCTCGGCAAGTCTTTCCCGATCGAGGTCTTTCATGATGCAGGTGTAGAGCAGGATCATGTTGTGTTCAATGGCAGTATACTGTACATCTATGTAAAGCATCGCGAGGAGGAGCGGATCCGCCAGGCGCTGAAGCGGTTTTATTACCAGCAATGCAAGACCCTGGTGGAGGCCGGCATCCAGTCGTATCAAGTATATTTCAAATTAAAGCCCCGTTCGATCCGGATCACTGACAGCAAGACCACATGGGGGACCTGTGACTCCAAGCAGAAGCTGACCTTTAACTGGAAGCTGGCGATGGCTCCCCGGTCTGTTATTGATTATGTAGTCGTCCACGAGATGTGCCATATGGTTCACCTGAATCATGACCGCTCCTTCTGGCGCCTTGTCGGCCGGATCATGCCCGATTATGAGGAAATGGAAGATTGGCTGGCCGCTTCGAGCTGGAGAATGACGGTTTAATAGTATACTAAAATAGAAAAGTGAGCTTTTTCTTTTATTAAGCTCAGATAAGTTTATCAAATGCAATGGAGTGCTGGGCGTTAATAAAGTCAACAGAACGGCCATCCGCTGAAAGAAGCGGATGGTTTTTTCGTGCAGGGTTCAGCAGGAGAGCAGCGGACGTGTGGAGAATCATAAAGGAGACGCCTGCTGCAGCTAGCAGGCGATTGCTAAATTTTATGGGTCCAGTCATCCAGGGAAGCTTGAAAATAATATTCCAGGGAGGAACTGTAAAATGCCGACAGCAAAAATGGTCTCAAGAGTTGAAGGAAGCCAAATCATTCTGGAGCGTGAGTTTGATGCTCCAGGGGAGCTTGTATTCAAAGCGTTTACAGAAGCAGAACATCTGAAGCAGTGGTGGGGCCCGCGCGGCTGGGAGCTCACCGTGTGTAACATTGATTTCCGTGAAGGTGGAACCTGGCATTACTGCATGAAGTGCATGGATAAGAATCAGGGAGACTTTTACGGAATGGAATCCTGGGGCAAGGCGGTTTATGAGGAGATTGTCGATGGAGAAAAGATCGTTTATGTCGATTATTTCTCTGATGCAGAGGGAAATGAGGCCGACGGGCTGCCCTCCACACGAAGTATCCTGGCTTTTGAAGAACAGGACGGCAGGACCAGGGTCGTAAACCGCGCCGAATACAACACAGCGGAAGAGCTGCAGAAGGTTCTCGATATGGGTATGGAGCAGGGCATTACCGAAACCTGGGACCGGCTGGCTGAATATGTGGTGTCGAAAAAGTGAATAAGGTTTGAAGAAACGGCCGCCAGGTTTATCTTGGGCGGCCTTTCTATTTTCGTTATACGAAATCAATTAGTCGTATACATTAATTAGCTCCTTTTTATCATTTACAATCTAAAGGAGAAGAAGCATGAACATTTTTGAAAAAATTCTTGGAAGTCTGGATGAAAAGAGGGAGTGGAAAGAGATAGAGGCACGTGCAAAGACGCTTCCAAGTGAATATCACAGCGCTTACAAAGCCATCCAAAAATATATGTGGACTGCTGGCGGCGGACCCACCGGGTGGAAGGATATCAGCCGTATTTATAATGGGATTCTTGATCTATTTGAAGAAGGTGCAGCGGAAGGAAAGAAAGTTACTGACCTCACGGGTAAGGACGTGGAAGCATTCTGTGACGACCTCGTGAAAGATGAGCCAACATGGAAGGATAAATACCGAAAGAAGTTGAACGATACGATCGGCAGGGTTTAACCATACTGAAAAATTTCGTTCTTTGGGTTGAGGTGTTAGGAAAGAATGAAACCAAGGGTTTGCTCCAGGGTCCCTGGTTTTACTAATAATATGCTAAAAGCTATTTATACAAAAACACCTTCAGGCTGTCATCCCTGTCAACCGTGGCGAGCAGCACCTTTTCCACTTCGGTTCCATACCTGCCCTTAAGGGTCGTTATCACCCAGTCTGTATCCTTCTGGATTTCCTTTAGCACATCTGGGATGATCCGGCCTTCTTTTATAATGGTTCTGGGCAGAAAAAAAGGCTCGGTTTTGATTCCGGAAAGAGCGGGGGTGAGTGGTTCGTACTTGGGATCCAGGAAGACTGAGAGCTTTCCACCCGCTTCCCATGTTGCCAGGGCAACCTTTTTCACATCGGCTATCTTATCCTGGCGAAGTTCCTCCAGCAGGACATCAATGGTGATCCTGGCCTTCTTCAAGCCTTCATACAAAATTCTGCCGTTTTTGACAACCGTGACCGGCTTATGATTGACCAGATTCCTGAACCAGGGCCATTTCAAGATCAGGAGGATGCCGGATAAATACAGGGCCACCAGGACAATGGTGGTGGTCACCGAACCCTTTAAGCCCAGATGCTGATCAGACAGCGGATGGGCGATGATGTTACCGATAACGAGGGCTATGACAAAATCAAGGAGCCTTAGCTGGGAAATGGCACGCTGTCCCAATATCCTGGCAACCAGCACTAAAAAAACGAAGGCAACCACTGCCCGCAGGATCCATTCTATCGTCGTCAGGGCTTCCTGGTCCTGATAAAAATCAAGCATCTAACTCATCCTCCCGCATGAGAATTCACTATGCTTAGTCTGCCTTCCCCGGTATATAATGATGCATGAGAGGGCCAGTCCCCCCTACAGTTCTCTGCCGTAAAATGCGCTATAATTAAAAAGTCAGGAGCAGCCATTTTGTAGTGTCCTCCCTGTGTATTTAGGGAAAAGTAAATCAAAAGCCAGAATATAAAGGAGCCTTCCCATGACAAAACAAGCAGGATGGAACCTGGAAAATACGTATTCGAGTCTTCCGAAAACCTTTTATACCAAGCAGAATCCGCAGCCAGTTGAGGATCCCGGTTTGGTGATTCTGAACGGAAAGCTGGCAGAGTCGCTTGGATTGGATACAGATGTACTTCAAAGTGAAGAGGCTGTCAATATACTTGCCGGAAATGCCGTGCCGGATGGAGCAGAGCCGCTTGCCCAGGCCTATGCCGGGCATCAATTCGGACATTTCACCATGCTCGGTGACGGCCGGGCTGTGCTCATCGGGGAACAGGCGGCCCCGTCCGGCGGACGGTATGATATCCAGCTGAAGGGGCCGGGACGGACGCCTTACTCCCGCGGCGGTGACGGCCGGGCGGCACTAGGGCCGATGCTTCGCGAATATATCATCAGTGAAGCGATGCATGCACTCGGCATCCCGACCACCCGTAGCCTGGCTGTGGTGGCAACCGGTGAAGCGGTCCTCAGGGAAACCCCGCTTCCAGGTGCCATCCTGACACGGGTCGCTGCCAGCCATCTCCGTGTCGGCACATTCCAATATGCTTCCAGGTTCGCATCGGTTGATGACCTGCAGGCACTGGCCGATTATGCCATCGACCGCCATTACCCGGAAATCAAGGAAGATGATAACCGGTATCTTTCCCTTTTGCGTGCGGTAATTGAGCGCCAGGCCATGCTGATCGCCAAGTGGCAGCTTGCCGGCTTCATTCATGGAGTGATGAATACTGACAACATGACCATCAGCGGGGAAACGATTGATTATGGACCATGCGCATTCATGGATGTTTTTGATCCGGCCACTGTCTTCAGCTCGATTGATGTCCAGGGCCGCTATGCTTTCGGAAATCAGCAGAACATCGGCGGCTGGAACTTGGCGCGCTTTGCCGAGACCCTGCTGCCGCTGCTGAATGATGACGAAAACAAAGCTATTGAAAGCGCCCAGGAGGCGATTGCCGATTATAGCAAGATCTACTTCCGTGACTGGCTCGTCGGCATGAGGGCAAAGCTTGGCCTGTTCGGCGGGGAGGAGGCAGACAAAGACTTGATTGAAAATCTTCTTAGCATGATGCAGAAGCACCGGGCCGACTACACCAATACCTTCCGGGCCCTTACATTTGGCAGGCTTGATGAAACCACCTTTTCCGGAACTCCAGAATTTGAGACTTGGTACAGGGCCTGGCAGGAGAGGCTGTCAAGGCAGGAAGAGACAGCGGAAGCCTCGCAAGAACTGATGAAAAACAGCAACCCTGCCGTGATCCCGCGGAACCACAGAGTTGAAGAGGCACTCGAGGCCGCCGCGGAGGATGGAAATCTTGATCCGATGATGAAACTCCTGGC
The DNA here is from genome assembly GCF_046237625.1 of Paraperibacillus esterisolvens. Lineage (GTDB taxonomy): Bacteria > Bacillota > Bacilli > Bacillales > DSM-1321 > Paraperibacillus > Paraperibacillus esterisolvens. Next base: position 541,400 of record NZ_CP143545.1, read on the forward strand.
TGTTCTCTCAAAGCCGTACGCCCATACGCCAGAGCAGGAAGAATACACTTTAGTGCCTGCAGCGGGCAAGGTTCCTTACCGGACATTTTGCGGCACATAACGCGGCACCACGAAAAAAAAGCTTGTGCATCCCAGGCAGCTGAAAAAGCTTTTTCTGCATTTAATTAATCAAGCTTTTTTTCGGGCGTAAAATATTTCTTAAAAAAACAGTCGATTTTCTTATGGATCGACTGTTTTTTGTTTTTTGAGTAAAAAACTGAGAAGATTTCAAATTATTTCAATTGAATATTGTTAAGTAATCAGAAAAATGTCATAATTCAATCATATTCTATTAATTACATATATCCCCAAGAGAAAGGAGTTATGTCCTTGAACAAACCAATCATAGAAGTGAAAGAGCTGAAAACAAGCTTTCGGACGGATGAAGCTGAAATACCTGTAGTAAACGGAATCAGTTTTCACATTAATCCTGGGGAGATCCTCGGTATAGTGGGAGAATCCGGCTGCGGGAAAAGCGTTACCTCCTTATCAATCATGGGTCTTGTTCCTTCACCCTCGGGAAAGGTTGAAGGAGAAATTCTTTTTAAGGGAGAAAACCTTGCTGATGCCCCGGAATCCCGGATGAGAAAGATTCGCGGGAATGACATTGCAATGATTTTCCAAGAACCGATGACGAGCTTAAATCCAGTGTTTACAATTGGCGAGCAGTTAATTGAATCTATAAGAATACATAGAAAATGGAATAAAAAAATGGCTGAAGCCAGGGCTGTAGAGATGCTTAGGCTTGTTGGCCTGCCAAGAGCCGAGGACCTGATCAGGGAATATCCCCACCAGCTCTCGGGAGGAATGAGACAGCGTGTGATGATAGCCATGGCTATGATCTGCGACCCGGCACTTTTAATAGCTGATGAACCAACAACCGCACTCGATGTAACGATACAGGCACAAATTCTGGAGCTAATGAAGAAATTAAATAAAGAAACAGAGACAGCCATCATGATGATCACCCATGACCTGGGTGTAGTGGCTGAAATTTGTGAACGTGTTGCAGTGATGTATTCAGGGCGAATTGTGGAAGAAGCGGATGTCAGAACTATTTTCCAGGATCCAAAACATCCCTATACGATCGGCCTGATTCAATCTGTACCTGATATGAGGGATAAAAAAGAACGATTATACTCCATACCCGGCAATGTACCAAAGCCCGGGGCTGCCAAGCCCGGCTGCCCATTTGCACCCCGCTGTGCCCATGCGATGGAGAAGTGCGTAACTAAAACTCCTTCGCTGAAAAGTTTAAACGATGGCCAGAAAGTCAGGTGCTGGCTGTATGAGGATGGAAAAGGAGTAAAGCTGAATGACACAGCCATTAGTTAAGGTAGAAAACTTAAAAAAACACTTCCCGATCAGAGGAGGACTTCTGGGCAAAACAATTGGTGAAGTAAAAGCAGTTGATGGAATTTCATTTTTTATCAATAAAGGTGAGACGCTTGGACTTGTAGGTGAAAGCGGCTGCGGGAAATCCACAACCGGCCGGATGCTGCTTAGGCTGTTAGACCCGAGTGAAGGGAAAATATTTTTTGAGGGAACAGATATTACGGAGCTGCCGGCTGCTGATATGAGAAAGATGCGGCGGGAAATGCAGATGGTTTTTCAGGATCCATATGCATCGCTAAACCCAAGGCATACTGTTAGGAAAATACTCGAGGAACCATTAATCGTTCATGGTGTGAAGGATAAGGCTGAACGGAAAAAACGGGTCAATGAATTACTTGAGATTGTAGGTCTCAGCAGCTATCATTCCAATCGTTACCCACATCAGTTCAGCGGCGGTCAGAGGCAGAGAATCGGGATTGCCCGTGCGCTGGCAGTAAACCCCAAATTAATCATTGCAGATGAGCCAGTCTCGGCTCTCGACGTTTCTATTCAATCACAGGTCCTGAATCTTTTGCAGGATTTGCAGAAAGAATTCGACCTGACATACCTTTTTATCGCTCATGACCTGGGAGTAGTCCGGCATATCAGCGACCGAGTGGGTGTGATGTATCTCGGCCATATTGTAGAGCTTGCAGATAGTGAAGACATTTACAGCAGCCCTAAGCACCCATATACACAAGCGTTATTATCGGCGGTTCCTATACCTGATGTCGAGCATAAAAAAGAAAGAATCATCCTTCAAGGGGATGTGCCTAGTCCAGCAAACCCGCCAAAAGGCTGTCCGTTCCATACAAGGTGCCCTAAGGTTATGGATATATGCAGCTCTTCAAGGCCGATTTTCAAACAAGTAAGTCCAGGTCATTATACAGCCTGTCATTTATATGAATGACAGTAAGTATATATATTAAGTACCATCATTTCAAAGGGGGATAAGAAATATGAAAAAGAGTTTATGGTATGTATTTGCCTGTCTGCTTGCTTTTTCACTTGTACTGTCCGGCTGTAGTTCTTCAAAAAGCAGCAGCGGTGAAAAAGGCGGCAGCGGTAAAAAAGGATACACCCTTATTTATGGACGGGGCGGTGATTCGACAGCTCTTGATCCGGCTGTGACAACAGAGGGAGAATCCTTTATTGTTACGGAACAGATTTTTGAAAATCTAGTAACCTATGGGAAAGATAATACTGAAATAGAACCTTCACTTGCAAAATCCTGGGAAGTTTCACCGGATTCCCTGACTTATACTTTTACCTTAAATGAAGGAATCAAGTTCCATGATGGAACGGACTTTAATGCAGAAGCGGTTGTAAAAAACTTCCAGCGCTGGGCAAAAAGTAAAGATGAGGCAAAATTTGCTTACTATCCTTCTATGTTTGGCGGATTTGAGGGTGATGAAGGCCACGTAATTAAAGAAGTAAAAGCGGTCGATGAAAAAACTGTTGTATTTACTCTTACACGCCCTCAAGCTCCGTTCTTAAAAAATCTGGCGATGAGCACTTTTGCTATTGCAAGTCCAACTGCATTTGAAAAAGATGGAGACAATTTCACTAAAAATCCTGTTGGTACAGGTCCTTTTAAATTCAAATCTTGGAAAAAGAATGACACGATTGAAGTAGTAAAGAACGATAAATACTGGAAAAAGGGACTGCCTAAGCTTGCCGGTGTTAAGTTCAAGGTCATAAAGGATAACTCAGCCCGCTTAAATGCATTGATTAAAGGTGAAATCGACTTGATGGATGGCTTAAATCCAAGTGATATGCCTAAAGTCAAAAAGGACAGCAAACTGCAGTTATTTGAGCGTCCGTCTATGAACGTCGGCTATTTCGGATTTAATACAGAGAAAGAACCGTTTAATAAAAAAGAGGTCCGCCAGGCAATCAGCCATTTAATCAACAAGCAGGATATTATTACAAACTTCTTTGAAGGTACAGCAGAGCCGGCTAAAAACCCAATGCCGCCTTCTGTCAGCGGTTATAATAAAGATATCCAGGACTATGAATACAGTGTAGAAAAGGCAAAAGAACTGCTGAAAAAGGCTGGGCTTGAAAAAGGGTTTAAAATGGACCTGTGGGCTATGCCAGTACCACGTCCGTATATGCCTTCCGGTCAAAAAGTTGCTGAAGCTATACAGGCAAGCCTTAAACAAGTCAATATCGATGCAAAGATTGTGACGTTTGAGTGGGGAACATATCTTGAGAAGGTTCAAGCAGGTGAAGCACCAACATTTATGCTTGGCTGGACAGGAGATAATGGAGATGCCGATAACTTCCTTTATACATTACTTGATAAAGATACGATTGGATCAAATAACTATGCCCGTTACAGCAATGAAAAAGTTCATAAATTGCTGGTAGAAGCGCAGTCTACTGCAGATGAAAATAAACGTAATGAATTGTACCAGCAGGCACAAGTCATTATTCATGAAGATGCTCCTTGGGTTCCGCTTGTTCATTCTAAGCCGCAGCTGGCTGGTTCGAGCAGCATTAAGGGATTTGTTCCGCATCCAACTGGGTCTCAATCCTTCGTAGACGTATCTGTAGACTAATTAAGTGGAACAGGGAGTATGGATCTCTTCATACTCCCTGATCTTATGATGTTTTAGGAAGAGGTGAGCGGATATGTTCTCATACACGATACGGCGGTTAACTGCACTTATTCCAGTCCTGCTCGGAATGACTTTCATAGTATTTATGATGATTCGCGCCATACCCGGCAATCCAGCCCAAATTATATTAGGCCAGCAGGCAACTAAAGAAGCCATGGCGGCTTTAACCAAGGAGCTTGGCCTGGACAGGCCCTGGCCCACTCAATTTTGGGAATATTTAACCGGAATTTTCACGGGTGATTTAGGAGTTTCATTAAAATCAAGAGTACCGATCTCTGAGGAAATATGGCCATATCTTGCGGCTACCATTGAACTGTCATTAGTGGCGATGCTGATCGCCATTGTGATAGGGGTTAATGCAGGAATCATTTCCGCTTGGTTCCAAAACTCCTGGTTTGACTACGCTGCAATGGTCGTCGCGCTGATTGGTGTTTCTATGCCGATCTTCTGGCTGGGATTAATGGAGCAATACATAGTTGCCATTCAATGGGACCTGCTGCCAACAACAGGAAGAGATAATATACGGGATCCTGTTGAGGCTGTTACTAATTTTTATTTAATTGATTCGTTATTGAACCATAGATTTGATCAATTTATCGAAGTTATTAGACATTTAATTCTCCCGGGTATTGCACTTGGAACCATCCCAATGGCGATTATTGCCCGAATGACCCGGTCGTCCATGCTTGAGGTCATGAGATCGGATTACATACGGACAGCACGGGCGAAAGGGATGAAAATGTTCTGGGTAGTGTACAAACATTCATTAAAGAACGCATTAATTCCGGTAGTTACTGTAATAGGACTGCAGACTGGCCTTCTTCTTGGAGGAGCTATTTTAACTGAAACGATCTTCGGCTGGCCTGGCATAGGCACTTATATATACGAAGCAATATCCTACCGTGATTATCCCGTGATCCAATCTGGTATTCTTGTAGTGGCGGCTATATTCGTACTAATCAATCTGGTGGTTGACCTGCTGTATGCAGCGATTGATCCAAGAATCAAGTATAAATAGGAGGGAATAAAGATGGCAGAACTTGCACACAGCACTCCTCCCGCGGTTCCTCCTCCAATAGCTGAGGAGCAGGCAGTATCCCCCTGGAAAGAGGCTTGGAAAAGCTTTAGAAAAAATAAGCTGGCCATTGTTGGATTATCGATTGTTCTATTTTTTATATTACTCGCTTTGTTCGCCGATTTCATCGCACCATACGAATTCGCTGACCAGAAACTTGCGGACAAGCATCTGCCTCCATCATCAGAGCATCTCTTTGGTACAGACCAGTTTGGGAGAGACATCCTAAGCCGTGTTATTTATGGAGCCAGGATATCACTTGGGGTAGGATTCATATCTGTTGCCGGTTCTGTAATTGTAGGTTCATTTCTAGGCATCATTGCTGGTTATTATGGGAAATGGGTAGATACTATTATTTCTCGATTTTTTGATATTCTACTTGCTTTCCCAAGTATTCTGCTTGCTATAGCAGTAGTGGCAGTCCTTGGGCCGTCATTGCGAAATGCATTGATTGCCATTGCTATTATTAATGTTCCAACCTTTGGACGCCTGCTCAGGTCAAGGGTGCTTACTGTTAAAGAAGAAGAATACATAACCGCTGCAAAAGCCATAGGAATGACGGACAGCCGGATCCTGATCCATCACATCCTGCCAAACAGCCTTGCTCCAATCATTGTGCAAGGCACGCTGGCAATTGCAACAGCTATCATTGAAGCTGCTGCATTGGGATTCTTAGGGATGGGAGCCCAGCCGCCTGCACCTGAATGGGGAAAAATGCTGGCGGACTCACGTGAGTTTATCCTTGATGCCCCTTGGACCGTATTATTTCCGGGACTGGCTATTATGCTTACCGTATTAGGCTTTAACTTAATGGGCGACGGCTTAAGGGATGCCCTGGATCCAAGAATGAAAAACTAATAGATAAAAAAACAGCACTTTAACGAAGGCACTGAAAAAGTCCTTAAAAAAGGTAGAAATTCTCATTTAGTTGAGAGTATCTACTTTTTTATTTTGTAATAAGGAAAAAGCGAAGGAACGCTATAAGATTGAGGCAAATATAAGTGAATTAGACACGGGTATAATGCAGCGAAATCCTCAGGTCTAATTGGCATGGTACAAGGAGCCACTGCCATATTCATGGTCAACTTAAAGAGAATAATAAAGTTAAATGGTATAAAAAAGATGTTTTCCCACTACAAAAACAAGAAAAAAGCCAACTCTCCATTCTTAAGATACCTAAAATGAGAGTTGGCTTAATTTGTAAGATTTAAGGCGGACTGAAAAAATGACAGATTTTCAGTGCTCTCGGGCATCCAGGCGTTTTTTTGTATTATAATTGGAATCTTTCCTTAATAATCCTGGCAGTTTCTTCCGCACTCAAATGCGTATTATTTATTCTGATATAGTTTTCCTTGTTTATTTCACCTTCTAAAGAATTCAATCTGTATTTCTTCGCTGTCCATTTCAGTTCGCCTTCCGACCATTCAATATTCCGTTTGGACGGCTTATGTTCAAGTCTATTGGGGGATGTATTACGCTCAAGCCTTTCTTCAAAATCAGCCTCAAGCTCCACATGGTAAACGGTGAATCCCCTGGACTCAAACAACTGAGTAACTTCAGCCGCATAATCCCAGTCTCCCTGCAGGTCAAAGGCCCACACATAAGTGAAAATCATTCCATATAGATCGCTCTTTGACACTTCTTCAAAAATCTCCTGTCGGAACAGACGCACTAACCGCTTTCCTTCCTGCGTACTGTTAGTCGAAGAAAGGATTGACCAAATCAATCGTCATATGATTATGAAAAAGCTTCAAATCCGTTAGTTTTGCTAACTCCTGCCCAACCGTCATCTTACCAACCGCCTGGGGGCCAAACATCAGAACAAATTTCATAAGCTCTCTCCTATAAGCGTTTTGGTAATTTTAACATAAATTTACAGAGATTCTATTAAAAAGAATGGTTGGAGGGGAGGCATCAATGGGAGTTAGAGAGTTGAAAATTATAGATAAAACACAAAAAGTAATCAAAATCATCATTGCTTTCTCCGTTTGTGCTCCATTTTGAAGAAAAACTGCCTTGCTGCATCCCGATCAGCTCCCTAAATCAGCTGTTACTAACCAAAGAGAACACGATACTCGCCGATTGGTGAACTTTACTATCGGAAACTGGTAATTTACTATCCGAACTAGGAATTTACTCGCCGAACCGGCCAGTTTACTATCCGAAAACACTGAATTACTCGCCGAAGGGCGGTTCAGACCAATCCTTATGTGCAGAGTGGAAACTCCATTTAGCAGCCATATTATTTTGCGTGGTCTTTTCTCCAATTTTTGTATAAGATAAAACTATAAAACTTCCAGAATTATACACAGAACTAACTCTAGGAGGATGTGCTATGCCATTCACAATCGTACATAAAACATTCAAGTCAATCGGAATGAAAAACAGGGGGAGATTCAGCGAGTTTGCAAGTGCAGTGCCAAAGAATGCACAGAAGTTCATGAGCAGGATGGACGAGCTGGAGGACCATTCAGGAACCGAAATTGCATTCTTTGAACCAAAAAGGGGAGAGGATCATCTTGAAGGCGGGTATTACGTGGGAATCACGGTCACCCGTAAACCTGGGGAAGTCCCATCAGGCATGGAATACCTGGAAATCACCCACACTTATGCAGCTGCAAGGGGCGAAATATCTGAACTTGGATCTCTGCATTCACAACTCAATGCTTGGATTCGGGAACAGGGCAGGCATATGAATCAAGAGGCGTATATTGTTGAATTGTATTTTCCTAAGGAGGATGGGGAGGAAGTGGAGATTTATATTCCAATCCAGGAATGATGAAATAGCCGAGCCAGCGGCAGCTGCTGGCTCGGCTATTTCTTCTTAATAGAGTCTTTGCGTGTAGCCTTCATTTAATTCCTTTTCTACTTGCTCAGGAGTCGCATTCGGTATTTTGGCGTGAGCGATCAGCATCTTAGGGGCCGAAGGGAGGCTCTCTTTCGTCAGCCATGAATTCGGATCCCATAACTTTGACCGGATGAATGCTTTAGCACAATGGATATAACATTCCTTTACCTCTACCAAAATACCAAATGCAGGAAATTTCCCGTTAACGACGCTCTTCTTCAACAGCTCAGGATCCCGGCAAATATAGGCTTTACCATTTATCCTTAATGTCTCCCCGAGCCCAGGTATGAAAAACAGGAGCCCTATATGAGGATTGGTGATGATGTTATGTATAGAATCCATTCTTTTATTTCCCGGCCGTTCTGGAATAAATAAATGCTGCTCATCAACGACTGTCACAAATCCGGGCGCATCTCCCCTCGGTGATGCATCACATTGTCCGTCAGCATGGGACGTGGATAAAGATAAAAATGGTGCCTTAGAAATAAATTCTGCACAATGCACATCAATATAGGAGATCACTTTATTTGCAGCCCGTGCACTGGGAGTGCCGATCGTGGAACGGAATTCTTCAAACTCTGCTTGTGTTGTGATGATGTTTTTGTATTTGGCTGTCATGGGATCACCTCTCGGAAATGGAATGTATAGCAATAGTATCATGTTGTATTACCAAATTATCCTATAAAAATAGAAATATACCAGAAAGTTTAATGGGGGAGGATAATATTTGCTATAGAAGGAGAAAGGGTCAATATCTTAGAACTCTTCTTTCCCAGGCAGATAATTTGAAGGGAAGAAGTATATATTATATAATATATATGAATTATATATAATATAGTTTATCTTTAGGTGGGGTCAGTATGGTCGTTGTCGATTTTAAGAATACGCTTTGGAATTATACGAGAAAAATTAGTGAAAATACCAATATTATTATTTCATCGCTTTGTGAGCGCTATGGACTGACGAGCCTGCAGGTCCGGATCCTGGTTGAAATCCAGCAGCAGGGCTCGCATACGATTGGCAGTCTGGCATCAAAGGTGAATATTGCCGGCACCAATATTTCCACGATGTGCAAGAAGCTTGAGAAGCAGGGATTTGTGGAGCGTGTGAGGGACTCGGCGGACGAGCGGGTTGTAAAGGTTGTTCTTTCTGAGAGAGGGAAGGAAGCCGTTCGGGAAATTAATGAAGAATTGCTTGGGAAGATTTCCGCTTCCATTAAAGATGAGTCGGATGAGTCCCTGCAGGATATTATAGACGGTCTTAAGAAGCTGAACGAACTGCTTGAGAAAATGAGGTAGTTTTTGGGGATACTTACACTAGTATTATACAATAAAGGAGCTATTGAGAATGTGGCAGGAAATTTTATCAACGTACTCGTCAATGTTCGACGGCCAGATGTGGGCCGAGGTGCTCACTTCATCAGAGGCATGGGGGATGATTTTGTCTCTGGCTGTGCTTGAATGTATATTATCCGCGGATAACGCACTCGTGCTGTCCGCTTTCGTTAAGCCGCTGCCAAAGGACCAGCAGAAGAAAGCCTTGGTTTACGGGCTGTGGGGAGCTTATCTCTTCCGTTTCATCTTCATTGGTCTTGGAACATTCCTGATCAAGCTCTGGTTCATTAAACTGATTGGTGCGCTGTATCTATTATGGCTCGCCGTCAAATTCTTCATCGAAAAATTCAAAAGCTCAGAAGGCGGGGCAGGGGATGCGGCCGTTTCGCCTAAAGGCTGGATGGTCAAAACCTTCGGCTTCTTCTGGGCAACTGTCATTTCTGTTGAATTGATGGACCTTGCTTTTTCTGTCGACAGCATCCTGACTGCACTTGCAGTATCCGAAAAGGTATGGGTGCTGCTGCTCGGCGGAATGATCGGAATCCTGCTGATGCGTGGAGTCGCCACTTTCTTCATTGCTTTAATGAACAGAGTGCCTGAGCTTGAGACAACAGCTTATGTTCTGATTACCTTCATCGCAGTAAAAATGGGCCTTACCCTGATTCATATTCATATACCAAATGAAGTGTTCATTGGCATCATGATTCTGGCGTTTGTTATCACCTTTATCATTCATTCCATCCGCAAGAACAGGGCGGGGAAGTTTTCACATTAATAGAGTGCCCCGTTTGTGTGCTGTCTGCAGTGCACAGACAGGGCGTTTTTTTGTCTTATCAGCCCTTCTCATGTTTACCTCCCCTCCGAATGGGAACGAAAGATATTATGCAGCTTTTTAGGAGGAGGAGGAGTTTTAATGGCTAAAACAATTTTTATTACAGGTGCCGGAAGCGGACTTGGGCGAGGAGCGGCAATTGGACTGGCGAAGAGAGGGCATAAGGTGATTGCGACGACGGAAATTACGGCCCAGGAAACGGATCTTAAAAGGGAAGTACGGGAGCTTGGCCTTGATATGGAAGTGTTCAAGCTCGATATCACGAATGAACGGGACCGGAGGCAGATGGAGGAGCATGACTTTGATGTTTTCGTCGCCAATGCGGCGATCAATGAAGGCGGTCCGCTGGCAGAAGTGCCAATGGACAGGTTCCGTGCCCTGTTTGAGGTGAATGTGTTTGCGACGCTTGAGACGGTGCAAATCGCTGCACGTAAATTCGTGGAGAAGGGAAGCGGGAAGATTGTTTTCATGAGCTCGATGGCCGGAATTTCAGCGACTGCTTATGTGGGGCCGTATACGGCGACCAAGCATGCGATCGAAGGCATTGCTTCCACGATGAAAACAGAGCTTGAAAGCTTTGGCATACAGGTGGCGACCATTAATCCAGGGGCATTTGCAACAGGCTTCAATGACAGGAGTGCCGAGGAAAAATATAAGTGGTTTGATGAGAACAAGAATTTTACCCGTCTGGAGGATATGAAAAAGCAGGAAGAGGGGCTGGAGAAGCAGTTTGACCCTGAATCGATGATTGAGAAAATGATTGAGATCATTCCGGCGGATAATCACAAGTTCCGCACCGTTTTCCCCGAGGAAACGGAGGAGCAGCTGAAAAAGACGGAGCAGGAACGCTGGGAAATGAAGATATAAGGTAGGAAGCATCTGCCATCCATGCAGATGCTTTTTTTCTTTGAATAGTGGCGGAGCTGCATGTATCAAAGGGTCCCTGTGAACATCATTGTTTATCCGGATATTTTCAAGGTGAAGATCGGTATATAAACAGGGGCGCACTTGCTGTAGAATACTAGTGTAGAAGTTTTTGGGAAGGGAGCGGCTGGAAATGAAAGCGCCATCTAAATTCAGGCTGAGCACCCTCATTATTTTCTTCATCTGCATGGTTGTCTTCATCTGCCTGGTCATCACGGATTTGTTGATCAGCATTAATGTGAATGATGACATCCGTGAGAGCAAGGAGGAAAAAGCAAAGATTGTGGCGCGGATTGTCGCGAAATCACAGATCGTAATAGACGGCCTTGAGGACGGCAGCAGTTATAGTGAAGAAATCCAGACGTATGCAAATGATATTAAAAAGGCTACCGATGTGATGTTTGTGGTTGTAATGGATATGAAGGGAATCAGAAAGTCCCACCCGGATCCGGAGAAAGTAGGCAAGCATTTCATCGGCGGAGATGAGGGACCGGTGCTGAAGGGGAATGAGCATGTCTCGCTTTCGACCGGAACATTGGGAAAATCTCTTCGTGCCTTCACTCCGGTATATAATAACCGCAGGGAGCAGATCGGCGCTGTAGCTGTCGGAATCTCGCTTAATCATATCGAGGATGCGCTAGTCGGGAGCCAGCGGAATATCGCTACGGGAACAGGTATCGGAATTGTTGTGGGAATCATCGGTGCTGTTATCCTTGCACGATATATAAAGAAGATACTGCTTGGGCTTGAGCCGTACGCGATTGCGAAGCTTCTGGAGGAGAGGAGCACCATGCTGCAGTCAGTCCATGAAGGCATTGTGGCTGTGGATCATGATTCGACAATTACCCTTGTGAATAAATCGGCACAGCAGCTTTTTAAAAGGGCAGGTCTTACGGGGGAGCCGGTCGGCATGAAAATCTCCGATTATATGCAGACAACGGGTCTTGACCGGGTGCTTCAGACCGGGAAGCCGGAGCTTGATGAGGAGCAGGTAATCAACGGCATCACCATCCTGGTGAACCGGGTTCCGCTCATCGTCGGCGGCCGGGTGGCAGGGGCGATCTCTACCTTCAGGGACAAGACTGAGGTGAATCAGCTGGCAGAACAGCTTACAGGGGTAAGAACCTATGCAGAAGCGCTACGTGCTCAGTCTCATGAATTCAAGAACCGTCTGCATGTGATTCTGGGGATGGTGCAGATGAAATTTTATGAGGAACTTCGGGAGTTCATCCGTTCGCTTGTGAATCACCAGAATGAAGAGATAGGAACAGTGGCTCAGCATGTGAAGGACCCTGCCCTTGCCGGGTTCATCATGGGCAAGATGAGCTATGCCAGGGAAAAGGATGTACGCATGACCTTCCATGTCGCATCTCTTATCCCCGAGCCGGGCGATCCGAAGCTGACTCAGGAGCTGATCACGATTCTCGGCAATTTGGTGGATAATGCGATTGATTCCATGGTTTCCGCCCCTGTAAAAGAGCTTGACGTGCAGCTTGAATATGAGCTTGGAAGCTTGTACATCGAGGTGGCAGATACAGGTATGGGAATTGACCAGTCAATTCAGGAACATATATTTGAAAGGAATGTTTCCACTAAAGGAAGCAGCCGCGGATATGGGCTTTATCTTGTGAAAAACAGCGTCGGACAGCTCGGCGGTGAGCTGACCCTTGAATCAACTCCCGGACAGGGAGCCGTTTTCCGGGTTAGCATTCCATATGAGAAAAGGGGGGGTTCTGATGATAAAGGTCTTGATTGTTGAAGACGATCCGATGGTGGCAGAATTCAATAAGCGCTATTTAAAGGAAATGGAAGGGTTCAGCCTGGCAGGGACTGTGCATAAGGCGGAGGATGCCCTTGCGTTTCTGGCGGAGAGTGAAGTTGATCTGATCCTGCTTGATGTTTATATGCCCGGTGCGAGCGGGCTCAGCCTGCTGCGCAGGATAAGGGAAAAAGATATAGCGGCTGATGTGATTTTGATCACTGCAGCCGCTGAAGCTGAAAGAATACAGGAAGCTCTCCGGTTCGGCGCAGTGGACTATTTAATCAAACCCTTCGAATTCGAACGCTTTAACCAGGCGCTTCAGCTATATAAAGAAAAGCATGCCTTTTTTGCGAGTACGGAGGCTGTCCGGCAGCAGGACCTGGATGAATTCCTCAGCCGGGATCCCCGCTCAGGCGGAGAAGTACAGCAGGTATTGCCAAAAGGACTGACAAGAAGCACCCTCCAGGCCATCGTAACTGTAATTGAAGAAAGCGGGGGAGAACCATTTTCGACCGATGACATCGCAGACAAGACTTTTATATCGAGGGTCTCTGTCCGGAAATACCTGAAGTTCCTTGCCGATATCGGCGTGCTTGAGGAATCATTGACCTATGGAATCGGCCGTCCGGTTTATCTCTATACCTTTAAGAAAGAAAAAATGGAGACTGCGAGAATGTATTTATAATAGAGCGTGTCTTGATGAAGAAGGGAAAACGGATATGAAATCAAATTGGATGAATCCGATATTCATAGGGATCTTAATTATGGTCATAAATAACTTAAGCACAGCAGGTTATGCCATAAAAACGCTTGTCAATGTTTTGGCTGTGGCAGGACTGCTCTTAATCGGTGCGGCGTATGCAATCGGCAGAAGGAAATCAAAAGATTAAATCTTACAAAGGATAGAGCTGCCGGCAATTCGCCGCAATCTATCTTTTTTAATTGGCGGCAAGCACGGGAAATAGTCCCCGGGAAAAGCGCGGGGGGATAAGGTTAGTGAGCTTGGGAAATGGGGTCAGTCCTCCCAGGGCTGCTTTTTTTAAATTTATTTTCCCTTGAATGCTGTGTTTTCTAAGAAGCTCTGCTGCCTGCACAAGTAAAAAGAAGATGCCCCACATTCTTCCGGGACATCTTCTTCTATTATGCTGTCGCCTTTTGTTTGCTCAGGGCAGCTTTTTCCTTGAGAGGATTGAATTCTTTTTCTGACTTAGATACAACAACCGTTGCGACTCCATTGCCGATCAGGTTAGTGATGGCACGGGCTTCTGACATGAAACGGTCAACACCCAGGATCAGCGCCATTCCTTCTACAGGGATGGACGGGAATACAGCCAGTGTGGCCGCAAGTGTGACGAAGCCTGAGCCTGTAACGCCAGCCGCTCCTTTAGAGGTCAGCATAAGAACACCGAGGAGCGTAATCTGCTGCATCAAGCTCAAGTCCACGCCGTAGGCCTGTGCGATGAAAAGGGCTGCCATCGACAGGTAAATGGAGGTTCCATCAAGATTAAAGGAATATCCGGTTGGCAGCACCAGTCCTACTACCGGCTTTGAACAGCCGTAGTTTTCCAGCTTTTGCATCATTTTTGGCAGGGCCGCTTCTGATGAGGAAGTACCGATTACCAGCAGGATTTCCTCTTTAATGTACCTGATGAATTTGAAAATGTTAAAGCCGTAATACTTGGCGATGGCACCGAGTACGAAAACGATGAACAACGCCATGGTGATGTAAACGGAAGCCATCAGCTTGCCCAGGAATAAGAGGGATCCAATTCCGAATTCCCCAATGGTATAAGCCATCGCTCCAAAAGCTGCAAGAGGGGAGACTTTCATGATGATATTTACAATGCCGAAGAAAACATCGGCGATTCTTTCAAAAAATTCAATGACCGGCTTTCCAGTCTTGCCTAAATGGGCAAGGGAAATTCCGAACAGGACTGCAAGCAGCAGGACTGGCAGGAGCTGTCCGCCTGTGAACGCCCCCATGAAGCTGTCGGGGATGATGGATAGGAAGAAATCGATGAATCCGTGTGAGGTTTCCTCAGCGGCCTTGGTGTATTGAGTTATATCCCCTTTTCCAGCCTTGGCATCCACACCGCTTCCTGCTTTGATTACGTTCGCGACTATGATGCCGATGGCAAGCGCGATGGTGGAAACGATTTCAAAATAAAGCAATGCCTTTCCGCCAATTTTGCCGACTTTCTTCAGATCACCCATACCGGCGATCCCTATGACGATTGTGAGGAAGATGATAGGTGCAATCACCATTTTTACTAATTTGATAAAGATATCAGCTATAACCTTCAGCTGAGAGCCAATATCGGGAAACAGGAAACCGACTGAAATACCGAGAATAATACCCAATATGACTTGTGTGGTTAGACTTCTAAAATTAATCCTCATTGAATGACCTCCAATTTCATTTTTGTAAACGATTACATTTATCAGGTTAGGAATATATTAAAATTTTGTGAACATGATTGATAGTTAATAAAACTTTAATAATCATTTTGAAATTAAAATAACCGAGAAATGGGGGACAGTCACCCATTTCATGATTATCTTCCAAAAGCATTCCGTGGGTCTGTATAATGAATAGTATGGAAGATTCAGGAAGGGGCGGCGGTGATTGCATGGGTTAACGAGGCGGTCATTTCCTATATAAAGCACCATTGTTCGGAGCCGATTCGGCTGGAAGACCTTGCCGTAATGGCGAATTTCTCGAAATACCATTTTTCACGAATCTTTACTGCGGTTAGGGGAATTTCTCCTATGGCATTAGTTACCCGTATGCGGCTTCAAAAGGCGGTATGGCTTCTGCTTGAGAGCGGACGACCGTCCCTGCCTGGAGTATTCCATGAACAATCCATTTGAAGATCCTGAGGGCAGGTGCAGGGTCGATTTATACATACCGGTTAGACCCAAAAATATGGAATAGCAAAAGAGAGGAGTGGAATAGGCGAGATGAATATGGATGCCATCTTTAACAGCTTTCCTGTATTGAAATCGGACAGACTTCTTCTTAAAAAAGTGGAAGCAGTAGACCTGGATGATGTTTTTTCCATTTATGATAATGATAAGGTTTTTGAATACTGCGGCATTATCCCGAAGCACAATAAAGCTTCAGTGGAAAAGATGATCGGCCATTTTGGACGGGATTTTGGGAAAAGAACCAGAATCAAATGGGGAATATATACAGACAAAGGGCTGACCGGAATTATTGAGGCCATGGAATTCAATCAGAAAGTCAACATGGCGGTGATTGGTTATTTCCTTGCCGAAGCGCACTGGGGGAAAGGAATTGCCGGTGAGGCACTTGGCCTTGTCACCCGATTCTTATTCGAGGAGGGAGGTGTGAACCGGCTCCAGGCCGAGGTAATGCCCGGCAATCATGCCTCGAAACAGGTGCTGCTGAAAAACGGATATATAATGGAGGGAACACTGCGCCAGGCTGCGCTATGGTCCGGCAAGGGAATCGTCGATCTTGAGATATATGGCCTCCTGAGGGAGGATTTTTTTGCTGGATAAAGAGTAAAGGAAGGGCATTATCCATCCTAAAAATTTACATTCAATGTCTCCCTGTACTTTAAAGGTGATAAAATAAGTAAACAGAATGAACTAACTTTTATCTTAGAGAGACAGGTGAGCAGAATATATGTCAAAGAAAATCCAAGAGATCATTTCCAACGCAGAAATCATCCAGCGCTCTTTCACTGAGCCTACAAGCATTGTCGTGACAGACAGGGAACAGTATTTACTGCATCTGCCTGCGGCTTTTGATACCGCACATATCCCGGCTGGCACGCTGGTTGCCGATATGACCAATCCGCTCATGCAGCAGGCGTTGAAAACCGGCGAAACCATCCGCACCGAGGTCGGCCCTGAACGGTTTTTAGTTCCTTTCAGCGCAGTATGGAATCCAATCAGTGAAAACAATGAGATTGCGGGCCTGCTGATTACTACAACGTCAACTGAGAAGCTTGATACATTAAGGAAAATGTCCTCAGAGCTTGCGGCTGCGGCTGAACAGATGGCGGCGACAACCGACCAGGTACTGGTGTCTCAAATGTGATAACCGATAGAATACAGAACATCTCAGCCGACTCAGAACATATCACCGAAGCGGTGGAAAATATGTACAAAGTGATCAAAACGGTCCTTGACCTGGCGAGCCAGTCTAATATCCTCGGCTTGAATGCTTCGAATGAAGCAGCAAGGGCCGGTGAATACGGAAGAGGCTTTGCTGTGGTAGCAAAAGAAATCAGCAGAATGGCAGCAGAGAGCAAAAAATCGGCTGTACATATCATGCAATTCCTTGAACAGGTAAAAGAGTCAATCGAACAGAACAATCAATCCATCCAGGAAATAGCTGGTTTCACACAGGAGCACTCTGCAAGCATCCAGGAATTGAACGGCTCCTTCAGTGTCATTTCCACCGCTGCTGAAGAACTGATGCAGACAGTCAAATAAATGAATGAAGCCAGCACGAGGTTTACCTATGCTGGCTTTTGTCCATATAAGGCAATGTAAAACATAACTGGATAGTATGGGGTGGAAAAATGAAGAATCATAGATTGGGAGCAATGGAAGCAGCAAAAAGCTTTATCTCTAAGCATTATCCCGAATGCCAGGGCGCCCTGCTTGCTGGAAGTGTGGTCAGGGGGGAGGCGACAGTGTCATCTGATTTGGATATTGTCATTTTTGACAAAAACCTGCCTGGCCCATACCGGGAATCCTTAATCGAATTCGGCTGGCCGATCGAGGTCTTCGTGCATAACCTGGAATCTTATAAGCAATTTTTCAAAAGCGATTGCGAGAGAGCCAGACCTTCACTCCCAAGGATGACAGCAGAAGGGATTATCCTGAAGGATACAGGAATTCTTCATTCCATCAAGGAGGAAGCACAGGAGTTACTGGCAGCCGGCCCTGAAGCCTGGCCAGCAGAGATCATTAAGATGAAGCGGTATTTTATTACAGACGCCCTGGATGATTTTATCGGCTGCTCAGACAGGGAGGAAGGACTGTTCATCGCCGGGACACTCTCCGGACTTGCGAGTGAATTCATATTGCGGACAAACCGGAAATGGACCGGCACTTCGAAATGGACCATCCGGGCAATGAGACAGCATGATGAAGATTTCGCCCGCCAATTTGCATACGCTTTTGACAGTTACTACAGGACCGGCAGTAAGGAACAAGTCATTGGGATAGTGGATGAAATTCTCCACCCATTTGGGGGCAGGCTGTTTGAGGGATTTTCTCTGGGAAAGGGAGCAGAAGGAAGCTGATAAAAAGATTTCCTAGAATGCATAAACAGCATCTGCAGGCTCTTGTTATATGAAAAAAATAATGAGCCGCATCCCATAAAATGGTATAATTTCGATGTGAAGCATGGGCTTTCACCAGGGGAATATCATCATAGCCTCACGCGTCCTGAGTCAATAAAGCGAGGAGGAATGAATTGTATGAAACTGGAACAGAAAGACAGTGAATTGAAGGTTGAACGGATTCTGGACGCTCCGCGGGAACTTGTTTTCAGAGCATGGACGGAAAAAGAGCATTTTGAAAAGTGGTGGGGGCCAAAGGGCTTCAACTTGAATGTGGTGAAAATGGAAGCTCAGCCGGAGGGATTATTCCTGGGCAGCCAGAAATCCCCGGAAGGACATGAGATGTGGGGGAAATTCGTGTACAAGGATGTCAACCGGCCCCAGCGGCTGGTGTATCTCAGTTCATTCTCCGACCCGGAAGGAAATACCATCCGTGCGCCATTCAGCGATACATGGCCGCTTGAGATCAGCAACACAATCAGTCTTACGGAAGAAGGCAGCAAAACCCGGATGACGATGACCGGAGGCCCTGTCGGAGCAAGTCGTGAAGAAATGTCCGCCTTTGCAGCAGCTGGCGAAATGGTCAAGCAGGGCCTGGACGGTACCATCGACCAGCTCCAAGAATACTTGAAAACGATGCAGAAAAAATAGACAGCCCGAATCAGGCAGACGGCTCTTGCTGTTTTTTTGATTTGGGCTGTTTTTATGAAAGGACAGGGCATGCATTGGGCGAAGTTATTCAGCTGACGAGGACACACCATCAGCATATAATAGAACTTTTCGGCGCAAACATAGAAAACTATCACTTTATCATGAATGACTTAATTACATATGATTATCAGGTTGACCGGATTAAAGTCTTTGGGGAATATGAAAACGGCAGACTCGTCTCTTTCATATTGAATGCGGACGGGAATGTAACGTATTATTCACCAGAAACCCGTGACGCAGGAAACTACAGGGACCTTATAGACGTTCTGAGCGTTTATAAATTATCCGGACCAAGCCGATGCATGGAGGCGCTTATCCCTTTGGTGGAGGTAAAGAAAAAAGTGGTGTCGTATTTGGGGGTAATTAAATGCGTGACAGCAAAGAGGAGGCATGGGCACCTGGATGTGAAGTTCATCCACACAAAAGAAGAACTGGGTATGGAGTATGAATTGCTGAGAGAGTGGTATGACCTTGGCCTCCATTCGGTATCTAAAAGTGACTATATCAAGCGGGAGTCTTTACGCCTTCAAAAGCCGGGAAGCCGAACCGTATATTTATCTGTTAATCATAAAATGGCCGCTTCAGCTTCTGCAGTCAAGGAAGGACCCAACAGCGCAATTGTTACCGGTGTTTATACACACCCCGAATATCGGGGGAGAGGATATGGGACTGAGGTACTCATCTGTATATTCAACATGCTGCTTAGTGAGGGGAAACTCCCTTTTCTGTTCTATAATAATCCTGCAGCGGGAAGTGTGTATGAAAATCTCGGTATGACTCAAGTATGTGAATGGCTTGTTATGGAAGTATAAAAAATGGGAGGGACTGCTTCCATTTTTTTAAAACCCAAAACATAACATGTAATAAGTGGCTGAAGCTGCCACTCTATATAAGAAGGTCTCGGACAAAGGGTGATAGGAATGCTGAATCTTTATATTGTCAGGCACGGTGAAACAGAATGGAATACTGAAAAGAGAATGCAGGGCTGGCTTGACTCCCCGCTGACAGAGAACGGGAAAGCCTCCGCGCTTCTGCTGGGTGAAAAACTGAAGGATGTAAAGCTGGATGCCATCTACTCAAGCACGAGCGGCCGGGCGAGTGTCACTGCAGAGCTGATCCGGGGCGAAAGACAACTCCCCCTCTATCTTGATGATCTGCTAAGGGAAATGAGACTGGGAGATTGGGAAGGAGAGACCCACAGATCCATTGAAGAGAATTACGCTTCGGATTTCCATGCTTACTGGCATACACCCCATCTCTTTCGATGTACGGGAAGCGAAACCTTTTCGGAAACCAAGGAGAGGGCAGAGGAGATGCTTGAGAAGATTAAGGAAAAGCATCCTTCAGGAAGCATCCTGATTGTCACTCATGCGGTCATCATCAAATGTCTGTATGCTATTTTTAGAAATCTGCCTGTTGCGGGGATATGGGAGCCCCCATTCATTCATAATACAAGCCTGACACAGGTTGAAATGAATGACTCGGGATGCCGGATCCTGCTTGAAGGTGAAGTGCTTCGGCAGCCTGAAATCCC
The DNA here is from genome assembly GCF_046237625.1 of Paraperibacillus esterisolvens. Lineage (GTDB taxonomy): Bacteria > Bacillota > Bacilli > Bacillales > DSM-1321 > Paraperibacillus > Paraperibacillus esterisolvens. The sequence continues at coordinate 561,781 of NZ_CP143545.1, forward strand.
GGCAGCAGAAATCTAATTATAAAATGGAGCACGGGAAAACAGATCTTGCGGTTTCGATTCTTTCATAAAAATAAGTAAGCGTTTTCTATTGCGGTTCCCGGCTGGAGTGCCTACAATGATAGTGGAGATGTGAAAACGAGAGGGGAATCGAGATAATTTATGTGGCAGACTTTGTAATGGTTCAGTAATTGGATGCTGCCTTATTCCGAAGACGGGAGAGGTATGTCCAATTAACCATGCAAAGGCCGCAGGATGAAACGATTCCATGGGGCTGATCGAAAAGCAAGAGCCGGCGTATGCATCAATGAGCCGGAAGCAGCTTTTGGATGGCCCTTTTTGTTTACTCAGCATCTCCGTTCAATAGTTCTGCGGTTCCATATCAAAAGGAGCTGATTTTGTTGGAAAAGAAAATAGCAATCGTGACCGGGGCAAGCCGACCGCGCGGGATAGGGGCTGCGGTCTGCCGGGAACTGGCACGGCAGGGTGTGGATATATTTTTTACCCATTTATCACGCTATGACACTGCGACAGGCTATGAGGATGTAATCGATCACTGGCCAAAGGAGTTCACTGCTGAACTCAGCAGGCTGGGGGTTCGCGCCGGGAATATGGAATTGAATCTGGCGGATGATGATGCACCTGTAAAACTCCTTGATGAGGTCAAGAAACAGCTGGGTCAGCCTGTGATTCTGATCAATAATGCCACACATTGTGTGGAAGCGGGCTTCCAGCAGCTGACAGGGAGAATCCTGGAAGACCACTGCGCTGTGAACATCAAGGGAACTTGCATGCTTTCTGCTGAGTTCGCAAAGCAGCTGCTTGGTGGTGGACACAGCGGCAGGATCGTCAATTTCGTCTCCGGCCAGGATAAAAGCCCGGCACCCGGCAACCTGGCTTATGCAGCGACTAAAGGGGCTGTCTCCGCTTTTACAAAATCACTCGCGGCAGAGCTTGCACACCATCATATAACGGTAAACGCCATCGACCCCGGCCCGACTGATTCAGGCTGGATGAATGAGGAGCTTCAGGATTTCCTCCTGCCTAAGTTTCCAATGGGAAGAATCGGCACTCCGGAAGATGCGGCACGTCTAGTGGCTTTCCTTGCAAGTGATGCCGCCAAATGGATCACCGGCCAGATTATCCATTCAGATGGCGGATTCCGGGATTAAAGTGCAAAACTTAACCATCATAAATTTAACGTCCGCCAGGTCTTTCCCGGCGGACGTTTTGTTAAAGCAAGTGCTAACGGACAGGCTCTTTCATAGGTTCAGCCGCCTCCCTGCCCGTTATGGCATCGAGCAGCACATGAATGTCCAACAATATTTCTTCTTTAAGAAGAGGTTCGCCACAGGCTTTATATTCTTGGATCAGCAGGTGAAGTTCCTTTAAAAATATTTCTTGATCATTCATAGTAAGTTCCTTTCAGTAGTAAAATATGCTGTAATGTCATCAAAGCAGAGGGATTTGGCAGGCTCAATCCGACTGCCGGCGGCAAAAAAAAAGACCGGAAGAACAGAATTTATGTTCTTCCGGCCTATGGCGGGCACAAGTGATTGTCCAGCTCAATACTACCGTATATTATTCATTTGGTTTCAGCATCAAGATAATGACACTATTATCAAGGGCAAAATCCCAATCAACAAAGGTATCGAGAATGGCGGCACCGAGAATCTCAGAAAAGTGGATATTATTGCTGAGCATATCGCCTTCAAGCTGGCGCTTCGCCACACGGAGAGTTTCATGGAAGCCAAGTGAGACCAGCTGCTTCTCAATAGGAACAAGTATCCCTGCCCTCGTAATGATCAGCGCCCTTGGGCTGATCAAATAGGAAGAAATAGCGCTTGGTGTCTTTTCAGCCTGTTCACTGATGAGTTTGATTTCCTCATGTATCTGCTCTTTACCCCTATAGTCATCTTTCAGCTGCTGCTGATTAAAAACCTCATTTACAGCAAGAAAAACACCTGTTTCCTTCTGAAGATTCCAGTCATAATAAATATGCTGGATGTCCATGTCTGTAATCCCTTTGATCTGCCCCCGGATTTCAGGATCTATCGTTTTCATCAAAAATTCACGGGTTGTTTTGACGGTGATTTCCTGGTCCTGATCGAGCAGGATTTGTTCCATTGGCGAAATGAAGCCGCGGACATATATGAGGACAAACGGGCTTGCTACTACAGCGTGAATGGAATGCGGACCTTTACCGAACTTATCACGAAGCAATTTCCCAAAATTATTGGCCAGCTTGGTCTGCTGTTCTTTAATATCCATGAGAATTACCCCTTATTCAGAAGGAAGCATTGATTCTCCCTTCCATATTTGAATTCTACCACGGTCAGTCAGCCGTTGTATAGTAGGTTTTTCCCTTGGGCAAAGACCTTAAACGTCAGGTATTTCCTAAAATTGCAGAGCTGTTTTTAGGAAATAAAGTATATTGCTGTTTTATCTAGATTATTGAAAAATGAGAAGGATTTCTGTTGCGAATTGTAGAATATAACAATTATTAAAAATCGGACGGTATACACGTCCTGTCACTACTGTCAAAGGATAGTTTTTCACATATGGAAAAAGGGCATGTGATCTTGCCCTTAAAGGAAGGCGTCTATGGAAATACAGGTTGAGGTGAAAGAAAAAGAGAAGGCATTAAGCAGTTTTATCGCAAGGCTGCTCCGTGAACATTTTGGTAAGGGGCCAGGCGTTGTATTTGCTTCCATATCTAAGCCATACATCACGATTTATCTGAAGGACTTTCTGACTCCTATTGAAAATAGATTAATGCTGAAAAACCACCCTACATATATCCAGAAATTAAGGGATGTATTGATGGAAACCCTGACAGAAGAAATTAAAAATTATATCACTACGGTTATTGGCTTTAAGGTGGAGGAGTTTTATTATGACTGGAACCTGGAATCTCAGTCAGGAATGTTCATTGGAATCGAGGGAAAAGCCGGCGGGGAAGGCGGATCTTATCAAAATCAGGATAAGGTACATCAAGAAATCATACTCATCAGTGAAGAAGCTGAAAAGAAGCCTGTCAGCATTACTTCACACCTCTTGAATCCACGGACGCTTCTCGTTGTGCGTAACGGAATTCTGGTAAGCATTGAAAAGGAACTGATTGCACTCAATTTCCAGGAAACACTGATCCTGGCCAAGAGGAATCTTGAAAAAAGACTGATCCACAATCATTCAAAGAATTTGGAAGATTTCCTTCAAGCAGCACTTGAAAATGTCTTTGTAGCATGGGACTTTCAGCGGGATAAGAGCGCGGCAGTCTTCATACTGGCACCAACCAAATACAGGCAGAAATGATCTGGGCAAAAGAATCAGACATAGGCCAAAAGGAAGACGGTTGATCTTCTTTTTGGCCTTTTTTTACAAAACCGGCAGATTCCCTTGGAATATAAAATATGTGTGAGATAAGAGTCTGACAAAAATGAAGAACAAGCTGAATGTTATGGGGGGTAAACATGAGAGTCAAAAAAAGGAGTATTGGCGGAAAAACGGTTACGTTCCTATGTAAGGATAAGGGTAATGGATAAAACTTTTGTCATCCAAATACGGGAAGAGCCGGATATCGTATCAGCCAGGAAAAAGGGACGTGAAGCAGCACGGCTGCTTCACTGCGATGTAATAGACCAGGCCAAAATCATCACCGCCATTTCGGAGCTGGGCCGGAATATTTCCCAATATGCGGGTACAGGAAAAATCATTGTGGAAGTACTTCAGAGTGAAGAAGTGTACGGGGGTATCAGAATAACCGCTGTCGATGACGGTCCCGGTATTGAAAACATAAAAAGGGCCCTGGAACCCGGATTTTCCACATCCGGCGGTCTGGGGACAGGTCTGAGCGGGGTTAAAAATCTTATGGATGAGTTTTATATCGACTCCGCCCCCGGAAAGGGCACGATTGTAGTGATCACTAAATGGCTGAAGAGCAGAATAATGGTATGAAGGAAGCAAAATGACAGGTGCCCGCTGCAGGTTTTCAATGCGCGGGCTTTTGTTTGGAGGAAAACTTTTGGAGGGATGAAGGATGCTGCAGCATAAAATCATATACTGGATAGGCGGGTCTGCCTGTGCGGGAAAGAGCACGCTTGCAGAGATGTACTGCCGGAAATATAATCTCCCGCTCTATTCCTGTGATGAACATTTCAACAGACATTTGCAGCTGATATCAGAAGAGCATCAGCCCGCGATGTTCAAAGTCTCCAGGATGGATGCAGACGAAGCATTTTACACCAGGAGCAGAGCGGATCAGCTGCGAGTATATATACAGTCTTTTATAGAAGACTTTTCCTTTGTAGCTGCAGATTTAGCAAAAGGTGAGGAAGAAGCGATCGTAGTAGAAGGAAATCAATTGCTTCCATCCCTCGTAAAGCCGCTGCTGGAGGAACATCACAGGGCCGTCTGGATTGTTCCCCATGAAGAATTCCAAAGGAAACAATACCGCAGGCGTGAGTGGGTGCCCACAGTGCTTGCCTCAGCCGCTGATCCGGAAGCTGCCCTTGAAAACTGGATGGTCCGCGATGCAATGTTTGCATCCATGGTTTATAAGGAAGCTGCCGGCAAAAAGCTGAATGCTATGCTTGTTGATGGCAGCAGAAGCCTGGCGAAAACTTTTCTGGAATTGGAGCGGCTCTTTCAACGGGGATAATCATAGGAGTTTTTAATGATTGTTATCATCTTTTTGGCAAGGGCCGTCATTGCCCTGCCATCTTTGCTGCGGTCGCAGTCCGCCCATTGATAATCCAGCTTTGCATCATTGATCCACACAGTCAGGTTATAATTTTTCCGAGCGGGGCGGCAGGAGGCGGTAAGTCCTTTTCTATCCAGATAGTTGGCGAGAACCATATTTTTGTAGATAACAGTAAGCTCGGCCTCTGAAAGATGGAAATCACTGACGGTCCGCTTAACGTCATTCCGTGGAATGTAAGCTGTTATACTTTCTTGGTTGGTATCAATCTCGTTCTCCAGTTTTTTTCCATACTTAAAATGGAAATCAAAGCGGTCCTGTGCTTTTATATCATAATTGATCGTAACGAGCTCCAGCTCCGTTTGTCCGCTATCGCACCCTGCCAGGGAGTACTCCATTCTTGTGTAACTCTCGGTATGGAAAGCCTTTTTACAGCTAAATTTTTCCACAGCTCCCCCGCCATAACGATCCTCCCGCGAATCTATGGTAAGCTCAATTCTCTTTCCATCAAAATTAATATTGTGGAAAATAGGATCTCCCTCAAGCGTATACCTTACAACTCTAATATTTCCTTTCTTCCCATCCTGAACATCTGCATAAAAACGATCTAATGAGCTGATATTGTCAAACCGGTCCAAAGAAACTAATACATCGTCTTCTTTAACTTTTGAAGCATTGTCTGTGCAGCCTGAGAGCATCAGGGACAGAGAAGCTGCCAGTACTAGTTTTTTCATGATATCTCCTTTTACCTTTTTATGGATTTTATTCTTTATTATATAAGGAAAGAGAAACTAGTTGGTAACTTATTTTGGTCTGTTGAAGGAAGTGGTGAAACACTGACAAATGAATAAATGAAAGATATTCAGCGCAGTAAAGGAATAGTCTAAAGTGACTGGCTAAAATAGAGGATATGTTGTTACTTACTGAAAATCACTAGTCTGCAATGTCTTTAAACTCTTATAAAGGGCTCATATGATTTGATAGGCTTTTTTCAACATGCTATCATAATTGCGTAAACGTTTTCGTAAAAGTTTGGAAAGCTGGTGAACAGATGGCGTATACGATTAAGGATGTCGCCAGGGAAGCGAATGTCTCAATAGCGACTGTTTCCCGGATTTTAAATGGGCAGCCGGGCTATTCGAAGAAAACCAAGGAGAAGGTGCTGCGTGTTATCGAGGAAATGGGGTATCATCCGAACGCTGTAGCGAGGGGCCTCATCAACAAGAGGACGCACACCATCGGCGTGATGTTTCCCTACCTAACCGGGTCCCTGGTTACGGAGCTTCTGAGGGGAATTGAAAGTGCGGCAAGCCGGCATGGCTCGAGCATTATTGTCTGCCATACGGGTTCAGACCGGGAGAAGACAAAGAAATATTTGAAGGTATTGAATGAAAAAAGGGTGGATGGAATCATTTTTACCAGTGAAGTGCTGGAAGATGAGTTTCATAGCTATATTGATAAAATGAATGTGCCCCTCGTCCTGCTCTCCACAAAATCGGATAATTTTTCTGCTCCATATGTAAGGGTGAATGATGAGGCAGCCGCATATTCTGCGGCGGAATATTTAATCAAACAGGGACACACAAAACTCGGGATGATCAGCGGCCGGGAGGAAGATATCATTGCCGGGCAGCCGCGTATCAATGGGTTCCTGAAAGCGCTGAAAGATTATGGCATTTCTCTTAAAGAAGGAAATGTTATCTGCACAGAAGGATTTGGATTTCCTGAGGGCATTACGGGGCTGAAGAGGCTCCTGGAGAATGATCCCGGAGTGACGGGAATATTCGCTGCCAGCGATGAAATGGCAATCGGGGCCATCTCCGCAGCCCATCATTGCGGGATTAAGGTTCCTGATGATATATCAATCATCGGATACGATAATATTGATTTAGCCCAGATGTCAATTCCACCGCTGACGACGGTGGCGCAGCCATTCGCTGAAATGGGAGAGACGGCGGGTGAAATGCTGTTGAATATGCTTGAAACTGGAATGACGGCTGAGAACCGAATTATGCCTCATAGGATAATCGAAAGAATGAGTGTCAAAAGATATTAATCTTTTTTTAGAAAATATAGTAAACGTTTACGTTAATTCCGTTTTTAGGGTAAATGTAAGAATCAGGGACTATAAAAAGGCTTTATCAAGTAAAAAACAACTTCCAAAAAAGTGAGGCGAAAAGAACATGAATAAAAAATGGTGGAAAGAAAGCGTCATCTATCAAATCTATCCCCGGAGCTTTTATGATACGGACGGTGACGGTGTAGGAGATCTGCAGGGAATAAGAGAAAAAATCCCTTATCTCAGTAAGCTGGGAATCGATGTAATCTGGCTGTCACCTGTTTATAAGTCTCCGAATGATGACAATGGATATGATATTTCAGATTACCGGGATATCATGGACGAATTCGGCACCATGGAGGATTTTGATGCCATGCTGGATGAATCCCATAAATATGGTATCAAGATCATGATGGATCTCGTGGTGAATCATTCAAGCGATGAGCATCAGTGGTTCGTCGAGTCACGGAAGTCAAAAGATAATCCATACCGGGACTATTATATCTGGAAAAAAGGCGAGAACGGGGAGGCGCCAACCAACTGGGGGGCGGCATTTGGCGGCAGTGTCTGGGAATATGACGAAGAAACCGAGGAATATTATCTGCACCTTTTCAGCAAAAAACAGCCGGATCTTAATTGGGAGAATCCAGGTCTCAGGGAAGAAGTTTACCAGATGATGCGTTACTGGCTGGATAAAGGAATCGACGGCTTCCGCATGGATGTAGTCAATTTCATCTCTAAAGATACAAGCTATCCGCAGGGGAATATGGAAGAGGGAATGCTGTTTGGGGATGGCAGCCCTTATTACATGAATGGTCCGCGTATCCATGAATTTCTTCAGGAAATGAACAAGGAAGCTTTGTCCGCTTATGATACGATCACGGTCGGCGAGATGCCGGGAGTATCTGTTGAACAAGGGAAACTGTATACCGGGGAGAAACGAAATGAATTGAACATGGTCTTTCATTTTGAACACGTGGGCCTCGGCAACGGCAAATTCGGAAAATGGGATCCGCAGGAATGGAAGCTGACGGAACTGAAGGAAATCTTCACGAAATGGCAGAAGGGACTTGAGAATGAGGGCTGGAACAGCTTATATTGGAGCAATCACGACCAGCCAAGAGCCATTTCCCGCTGGGGCAGTGATTCGGACGAGTACAGGGATCTATCCGGCAAGATGATAGCCGCCTGCCTTCACACCATGCAGGGAACTCCGTACATTTACCAGGGTGAAGAGATTGGGATGACCAATGTCAGGTTCAACACCATCGAGGAGTATCGTGATATTGAAACACTGAATGCCTACAGGGACCTGACGCCTGCATTCCTGACTCATGAAGAAATTTTCAAGGGCATCTATGAAAGAAGCCGCGATAACGCGAGGACGCCTGTGCAATGGAATGGCAGCGAAAACGCCGGTTTCACCTCCGGGACTCCGTGGATCGATGTGAATCCGAATTATAAAACCATCAATGCGGAAGCTGTATTGGCCGATCCGGATTCAATTTTCTATTTCTACCAAAAGCTGATCCAGCTCCGGAAGCAGAACGATGTGATTGTCTATGGCACATACGATTTATTAATGCCTGAAGATGAACAGATTTTTGCCTTCACTAGGACTCTCGAAGAAGAGAGGATTCTAACAATCTGCAATTTCAGCGAGAGATCTGCAGAATTCAAGCTTGACGCCAGTATCTCCTTTAACGGGAAAGAGCTGCTGATCTCAAACTATGAAGTGAGTGAGAATCAGGATATAAAAGAGATTTCGCTTAAGCCCTATGAAGTCCGTGTTTATAAACTGACTCGGTAATGATAAAGGAAACAGCAGTTGCGTTCTGATGAGCGGCTGCTGTTTTTTATTACGCTTTAATTGCGGGTCACTTGGCAGTGTTATTTCAGGAACCTGTGAAAAAAAAGAATCAAAACGCCCCTTATTTGAAGGGCATCATTCTATCCGGGTAGAAATAGTATAGTTGGAAAGCAAAGGAGCGTATGTGGAATGGGAGGAAAATTGAGTTTTATAGAAAAAGAGCTCAGCCCTTATGTTATTGAAAGGCTGGAGGAATGGACCCGCGGTATTTCTGATATAGAGGTGCTGTCCAACCAAGGGTGGACTTCTGCGGTGCGGAAGATTGCGGGCGGAGGGGAAGCGTTTCTGTTTAAAAGCTGTTTTGAAGAAAGATATAGGGATTGGCTTAGGAACGAGGCAGAGGTACTTCGGAGCCTTAAGGATTGTGCGGCTATCCCGGTGCCCGGATATTATGACTTCTTTGAGGAGGCGGACGCAAGTCATCTTCTGATGTCATTTGAGCCCGGCATAACCCTGAGGGAAGCACTGCTTAGGGAACAGACGGCAAAAGGGGAGTATCAGCTTATTAAAAGCTTTGGAGCATTTTTGCAAAAACTCCATGAACAAGAGCTTCCCTCTTTCTTTCCGGCTGGGAAGAACTGGCTGGATGAACAGCTTCAAAGGGCTGCCGGCTATTTAGAGGGCGGGGGAATTGACGGGACTGCCGCTCTCCTTGAAAAACTGGAACATGAAAGACCGGCAGAGGTCAGACAGACAATTATTCATGGAGACTGCACGGTGGATAATGTGCTGGTTGTAAACGGTGAAGTGGTGATGTTCATTGACACGGCTGGAATGGGAGTCGGCGATCCCCGTTATGATGAAGCTTTGGCGGTACGTAAATTCTTGGGAAATCCGGAGAAGCTGGACGCGTTCTATGACGGATATACACGCTGCCGACTATCTGATGAGGAATTTCAGTATTTTGAAGGACTGTATGACTTTTTTTAATGATGACCTAAACGATAACTTTTTATTATATAGATTGATAGATAACTGTGAATTTTAATTATCATCCGGGTCAAATAAAGTGGAGATAAGGAGGGGGATTGGATGGATATAAAAAAGGATGTTCAGAAGCAGTTTGGGAAGAACGCCCAGTCTTATGTCGAGAGCAGCATTCACAAGGATGGCAGCGACCTGTCATTATTGGTGCATCTTGCAGGCTTGAAGGGGTCTGAGAAGGTGCTCGATGTGGCTACTGGCGGCGGTCATACGGCAAATGCTTTTGCGCCCTATGCATGGGAAGTCACGGCATTCGATATAACGGAAGAAATGCTGAAGGCAGCCGAAGGATTCATCAGCGGAAACGGTCATAAAAATGTGATATTCATCAAGGGGGATGCCGAGAAACTGCCTTTTGCCGATGAGTCCTTTGATATCGTAACATGCAGGATTGCCGCGCATCATTTCCCGGATGTTGAAGCTTTTGTTTCCGAGGCATTCCGTGTCCTGAAGCCCAATGGAAAGTTCCTGCTCGATGACAATATCGTGCCGGAGGAGGATGAATTGGACTGCTTTTATAACGCTATCGAGAAAATCAGGGACTACAGCCATGTGAGAGCCTGGAAGAAAACAGAATGGATCAGGATGCTTGAGTCAGCAGGATTCATAATCAACCAGCTTAACCGTTTTGAAAAGAGCTTCGAATTTGCCTCTTGGTGCAAAAGGATGAATCTGCCCCAGGAAGAGCAGGGGAGGCTGGCTGATATATTCAGGGGGGCACCCAAAAGAGTGAAGAAATACTTCAAGATCGGGCTGGAGGGAGAAAATGTAACCTCATTTAGGGGGGAGGCTATGGTGGTAAGTGCGTCAAAAGTGTAACCTGAGATTCCTTCATCTTTAAGCAGAAAGCTGGCCAGGGGCTGGCTTTTATTTTTGGGGGCCAGCCTTCTCATCTTTTTTTGCCTTTAGAATCCATGTGATGTATTGCTCCCGGTCATAAAGGTGGATGTTATTTGCTTTGGCAAAATCCTGGGCTTGGGGTGTAAAGCCGTTATTGGTAATTACCCAGCAATCAGAGGCCTCATAAAGGGGCAGCTGCCTCAAGGTTTTCTGGACAAGCCTGATTCCCACACTTCTTTTGTGGCTTTTCACCTTAACTGCAGCTTTCCTCCCGCTAGGATCAACTGCTGTAAAGCTTAACAATTCATATCCCTCTTGAGGCACTAGGATTGTGTACCCCAGCCGTCCAAGCAGGGCAGCCGTAAAATCTTCAAGCTCCGCGTCTGTCATGTTATGGATAACCCAGATTTCGGATTTTTCCTGCCTCTTCATCATACGGTGGAGGAAAATCAAGCCGTAAATAGAGTAAAGAAGCAATCCTGACATAAATGTGAGAAAGGGAGGTTCGAAGCTCTTCGTTACTGCTGCTATATAAGAAGGAACCAGCACCATGGCCAGCCAGAATAGCAGATGAAGACGATTGTCCAAAGAGGAAACACATCCTTCATAATTATTTTTAAAAAATCCTGCCCCATTTTTTCCTCAGTATTCCTTCATCAATAAGGGCCGCTAAAAACAGTGCTCCGCCAATTCAACGTAGTCATTGCATGCTCATGTGAATTGAACTTCAGAACAGCAAGGAGGAGGATGGCAGTTCCTATCAGGCAGACAATGACTCCGGTTTTTTTCTGGCATTCATCCAAAACCATCCTTTTATGTAATATACCATAAAATGGTTGTACAGCATTTTTATTGGAATACTTATCGCCATTAATTGAAAAAGGAGAAGAAATAAATAAAGTTGATTTAATTTTTTGAATAGTCATTGATTTTCTCAAACAAACATATTATATTATTAAACAAGTAATCCAATGTAAATTATCGGGTTTAAAAAATACTCTTGCTGATCAGACACACTGAAGGCACTTATCTCATTAAAAGATAAGTGTCTTTTTGCTTTTTCTGTTACCTTTCCGCCCAATTTACATACAGTGTAATAGAAAAAAGCAGTCTCCATCCTGAGCATTTTTTCCTTGAAGGAATGCAAAAAAATCAAATGAAAACGGGTTAAGCCATTTAAGGAGGGGAGTTGCATTTGCGGAAGAAGGATGATGAAAAAGTATTGGAAAAGATCAGGGTGCTGCTTGAGGGTGTGGAATTCGGACTCCTTCAAATCATTATCCACGACTCCCAGGTTACGCAGATTGATAAATTAGAAAAGCACCGCCTGCCCAAACAAAACAAAAACGCCGATCGGACCACCGAAGGCTCCTGAAGATTTCTCAGTTGTTGCGTTGAGAAAATCAAGGGGCTTTTTAGCCTCAATACTATGATGAAAAAGGAGTTTTTTTATGAAAAAAATCGGTATCGGCTTGTTATCATTGATTCTATTGGCTGGGGCTGCCGGCTGTTCGTCTTCCTCGGGCGGAGAGGACGCTTCCGGCAAGGCTGCGGATAATAAAAAAACAAAATCGATTGAATTGCTCAATGTATCTTATGACCCGACCCGTGAGTTCTACGAAGCGGTGAACAAAAGCTTTGCCTCTCGCTGGAAGGAGAAGACCGGCCAGGATGTAAAGATCAATCAGTCCCATGGCGGGTCTGGGAAACAGTCAAGGGCGGTCATTGACGGCCTGGAAGCGGATGTTGTCACCCTTGCACTTGCCTATGATATCGATGCGATCGCGCAGGCAGGCAAACTGTCCCGGGACTGGCAGAAAAGGCTTAAGGATAACAGCTCCCCATATACCTCCACGATTGTATTCTTGGTCAGGAAGGGAAATCCAAAGGGCATTAAGGACTGGGATGATTTAATAAAGCCAGGCGTATCTGTAATTACCCCTAATCCAAAAACATCCGGAGGGGCGAGGTGGAACTATCTGGCCGCCTGGGGTTATGCCTTGAAACAAAATAATGGAGATGAAGAAAAAGCAAAGGAATTTACAGGCAGGCTTTTCAAAAATGTGCCGGTCCTGGATTCAGGTGCACGCGGCTCAACGACCACATTTGTTGAGCGGGGGATTGGCGATGTCCTCATTGCCTGGGAAAATGAAGCTTTTCTGGCCATGAATGAGCTCGGCAAGGATAAGTTTGAAATGGTCGTTCCTTCTGTCAGTATCCTGGCTGAGCCGCCTGTCGCCGTGGTGGATAAAGTGGCCGAAAAACGAGGTACAGCTGAGGCGGCAAAGGCATATCTTGAGTATCTTTATACAGATGAAGGGCAGAAGCTTGCCGCAGAGAATTATTATCGCCCCCGCTCGAAGGAAGCACTTGAAAAGTATGGCAGCCACTTTCCGGACATCAACCTGTTTACGATTGATGAGCTCTTCGGAGGCTGGACAAAGGCACAAAAGAAGCATTTTAATGATGGCGGCATGTTTGATGCTATTTATAAACCATAAAGAAGGGAATTGACATCTTTGCTCAAGGTAGTAAAAAAGCGCTCCAATCTGCCGGGATTCGGCCTTTCGCTTGGCTATTCAATTATCTATCTAAGCCTGATTGTGCTGATTCCAATTACTGTTTTATTCATCAAAGCAGCAGAATTAAGCGTTGCGGATTTCTGGAACATTGTCACAGATAAGCGGGTGATTGCTTCTTTTAAAGTCACCTTTGGAACGTCCTTTGCAGCTGCATTGGTGAATGCGGTATTTGGTACACTAATTGCCTGGGTGCTGGTCCGGTATGAATTTTATGGACGCCGCCTGGTTGATGCGCTGGTGGACCTTCCTTTCGCACTGCCTACGGCGGTAGCAGGCATTGCCCTCACAGCCATATATGCGCCAAATGGCTGGGTCGGTCAGTTTTTTGAGCCGCTGGGCATCAAAATTGCCTTTACCCAGCTCGGTATCGGGATTGCACTCATATTCATCGGACTTCCGTTTGTCGTCCGCTCAGTCCAGCCAGTGCTTCAGGATTTAGACAAACAATATGAAGAAGCAGCGGCCTCACTCGGAGCCGGATCTTCCCAGATCTTTTTCAAAATCATTTTTCCCGCCATTTTCCCGGCCCTCCTGACAGGCTTCGCGCTGGCCTTTGCAAGGGCTCTTGGTGAGTATGGATCGGTCGTGTTCATTTCCGGGAATATGCCGATGAAGACGGAAATCGTTCCCCTGCTGATCATCACAAAACTTGAGCAATATGACTACACAGGAGCGGCTGCCATTGCCTCGGTCATGCTCGTGCTGTCTTTTCTTATCCTGTTTCTGATCAATGTATGGCAGTGGAAAAGTTCTGGAAGGCATAAAGCGATATAGAAAGGGTTTTTGAGGATGAAACAAATTGCAGGAACAGAAAAAAATGCAGGAAGGGAGAGAGGTCCAGCTGCCGCCAGGAGGCTTTTGATTATTACTGCTCTGCTGTTTATCGGTTTTTTCATCATTATTCCTTTGGCCGCTGTATTTTCTGAGAGTCTAAAGAAAGGGTGGGAGCTTTATTTCCTTTCGCTGACAGATCCGGATGCCCTGGCAGCCGTCAAGCTGACTCTGCTGGTCGCCGCCATTTCCGTCCCGTTGAATACGGCATTCGGAGTGGCTGCTGCCTGGGCCATAACCAAGTTTGACTTTAAGGGAAAAAATGCGCTGACCACCCTTATTGATATCCCTTTCGCGGTTTCGCCTGTCATAGCCGGGCTTGTGTTTGTCCTGTTGTTCGGCTCGCAGGGACTGCTCGGCCCAATTCTTGAAGACCGGGATATCAAGATTATTTTCGCTGTGCCGGGCATTGTGCTGGCTACCATTTTTGTAACGTTCCCTTTTGTGGTCAGGGAATTGATCCCGATTATGCAGGAGCAGGGCACAGAGGAAGAGCAGGCAGCGCTGACACTTGGGGCGGGAGGCTGGCAGATTTTCTGGAGGGTGACCCTGCCCAACATCAAGTGGGGGCTGCTGTATGGAGTTATCCTCTGCAATGCGCGTGCCATGGGTGAATTTGGTGCCGTTTCTGTTGTTTCAGGGCATATCAGGGGACTAACGAACACCCTGCCCCTCCATGTAGAAATCTTATACAATGAATACAATTTCACTGCCGCGTTTGCAGCCGCATCCCTGCTTGCACTCCTGGCGCTGGTTACACTCTTTTTAAAAAGCTTTATAGAATGGAAAACATTGCGGCAGTCACTGAATACCGAACGTTCTGTCGATCGCAAAGCTGGCTGAGGAGGAAATTATATGAGCATCAGCATCAAAGGCGTATCCAAGGCCTTTAATAAATATCCCGCTGTGAATGACCTGTCCCTTACCATTCCAACCGGCGGCTTCGCTGCGCTTCTTGGACCGTCGGGTTCAGGCAAGACTACACTTCTGCGCCTGATCGCCGGCCTTGAGTATCCTGATGAGGGGCATATCTTTTTTAATGGAACAGATTATACCCAGAAGTCTGTCAAGGAACGGAAGGTAGGCTTCGTCTTTCAGCATTATGCACTATTCAAGCATATGACCATCTTTGAGAATATTGCTTTCGGTCTCAGGGTAAAGCCAAGAGGCATCAGGCCGGGAAAAGCGGTAATCAGGGAGAAGGTATATGAATTATTGAAACTAGTGCAGCTTGAGGAAACGGCAGGCAGGTATCCCTCGCAGCTTTCAGGCGGCCAGAGGCAGCGGATTGCACTGGCACGTGCGCTTGCAGTGGAACCGGAAATCCTGCTGCTTGATGAACCTTTCGGAGCTCTTGATGCAAAGGTGCGGCAGGACCTCAGAATCTGGCTGAGGGAGCTTCACGAAAAATTGAACATCACAACTATTTTTGTTACTCATGATCAGGAAGAGGCACTAGAAATGGCAGATGAGATCGTAGTCATGAACGAGGGCAGGATCGAGCAGACAGGAAGTCCCTGGGACGTGTATCATGCCCCTGCCAATCCGTTTGTATACAGCTTCCTCGGAAGGCTTAATACCTTAAAGGATCCGGCTGGAATAACCAGTTATATCAGGCCGCATGAGGTCCTCCTCTCGGCCTCCCGCACAGGATCAAGGCTCCCGGCAGAAGTGATTTCGGTACATGGGGCAGGATCCACGGTCCGTCTTCATTTGCGCATTCCCGGTAGAGAAGAACTGCTCGAAGCCGAGCTCAGCGCGGAAAAGTACAGGGAACTTGGTACAATTGAAAGGGGTGGGCTAATATACGCCGACCTGGGCAGGGCTGTATTTTTTGAGGGGAATCAATTAAAATCTCTTTCTGAAAGCTGTAAAACATTTGTAAAAATCTAATAAAAGAGGCTGCCCGCACTCGCTGGCAGCCAATTTTAATGGCCAGAAGGATAGGTGCGTACCTAATTAAAGAGCCTTAAATTAGTATTTTGATTCCAATATCATTTTTTGACCAAGCCATTAGCCCGTACCTGCCCTGAAACAAGGCAGGTACGGGTCCATAGGGGGTAGGAATTAAATGCGCTTTCCATGCATCTGTAATAAACTTCAGCCGGGATATATTGCAGACTTTTTGTTTAGGAGATCATCAGTATTTAAGCCTTAATCTCTTTTGATTCCGGGAATGGTACAGTTACAGCTGCTGAGACGGTTGGAAGCATACTCAGGTGAAGGGTCTGCTATTTCCGAAAATTTCCCCCGCCCTCCGTCAGTGCGGCTAAAACAGGGCTGACCATATGTATTTATGTAAAATAATTAGTGAAGCTTTAATTACATAATGGGGGTGCTGATAAAAATATGGGGATGTCACAATATTACAGTAAGCTGAGGGAGACGCATGGCAGCGGACTCTTGCTCCTTCCCAGTGTAGCGGGCATTATCCGCAATGATGCGGGGGAGATTATGCTTCAAAATAAAGGGAATGGGGAGAAGTGGAGCCTGCCTGCGGGAGCGCTCGAGCCGGGAGAAACACCTGCTGATGCAGTGGCGCGGGAGGTTTGGGAGGAAACGGGCCTCAGAGTCACGCCAAAACGCTTGGCAGGCGTGTTCGGAGGCAGGGAATTCAGATATCAATATCCAAATGGGCATGAGGTGGAGTATGTAGTATTCCTGTTTGAATGTGAGGCAGACCATATAGCCCGGCAGCCAGTCGATGAGGAAACAGCAGAACTCCGCTTTTTCAAACCTGAGGAAATGCCTGAGCTTGCCCTGCCTTATCCTTTGTTTCTATTCACAGAGGAGGAATTCGGATCGGCTTATTTCCAGGGAGCGGATAAAATTCTATGAGGTGAAGGCCAATCTGTTTTTGGCGGAATGAAAGAATTCCTATCTGTCTGGCGCCGTTTTCATTATAATGATGGTAGACTAAAAGACAGGAGATGATAGGATGTTCAGACGAAATGAACCTAAATTCGAAGCGGCAGAAGAAATGGAAGTAGAAGTAGAAAATATCTATGAAATTCTGCCCCCGCCGGGGACGATCATCGGCGAAGCAACAGAAGAGGAAATGAATGAGGCAGCCGATCTTGAATGCAGGCATATGGCTTTTATGAGGCTGCAGGATATGAATGTACAGCTCGATGGTGCCGCCTATAAAGATCTTCTGAAGGAATTCCAGGATTTCGAAAGGGATTCCAGCCGTTTTTGGAGAAAAATGTCCCGCCGGCTCTCTGTACCTTATGAGTGGCCGATCCGGATTGATCATGCCAATGGGCCGATTTATATGGGAGAGCATGATTTTATGGAAGAGGAAGAAGACGAAGATTGATAGAAGGAAAGAGCAGCCGCCCGGGATGATGAAGGCGGCTTTTCTTTTTTTATTACCTAACGCCTTCTCCAATCTGCTGGCTCTATCCTAGGTGAGTTCGCGAACACCAAGTCTGAAGAAACGGGCTTGATCCCCATTTCCCTGGCCCATACAGACAGCTGGCCGATATGATGGATTTCATGTGCCGCAATATGCTGTAATATCTTTTGATGCGTCAATCGGATGGTTTCCCCGCTTTTCCTCGTAATCTCTAAAAATCTGCTGCTGCTGGATTCTGAGCTCAGAAATCTGCGTGTGACCGCCTTGGTTTCCTGGGAATATGCCTCCACCTGGGAAAGGCTCGTAATTTCAGCTATATCACGGACGATTACCGGAGCGCCCTCCATCTGGTTGATCCAAATCTGTTCGCAATCTATCACATGATACAGATTATGGAGGATGCTCCTCATGCCGCCTATCCTCGTTTTTGTAAGTTCATCAGCAGAAATCCTTCCGGACCATGAGAACCAGTCCTCCCTGATCTGCCAATTATAGAGAAACAATTCCAGCATATGCTCCACCTCCTATAGAAAGAATAGTTATCATTTTAACTGTATGAATATGGTAAAATCAAAGAAAAGGTTTTCAAGGAGGCAATGTTATGGATCAAGCGCTATTGATCATCGATGCACAGCAGTCTTTAATAGACGGAGACGGTGGGGAGCAGGGGGTCCACGATAAAGAGGGGCTGATCAAGAACATCAATAAAGTTCTGAAGGAAGCCCGGAAAAGGGATATTCCTGTCCTTTTTGTCAGGGATTTGGATGTTGCAGGGGGAGAAGGACCAGGCTTCCAGGTTCATAGTGGAATCGAAGTACCTGCCGATCCGATCATTTTTGACAAAAAAGCAACCAATTCCTTTTATGGAACCAGACTCCAAGAGCATCTTCAGGAGCGAAATATCAAGCATCTCGTGATTATGGGCTGCTCTACGCAGTATTGCATCGATACAGCGGTTAGGACCGCCACTGTCACTGGATATGATGTGACTCTCGTAGGAGACGGTCATTCCACATCAGATTCAAAAGTACTTTCAGCGGAACAGATCATCCAGCATCATAACGCAGCCCTCCACGGCCACTATAATGTCGATCATTTCTCGGTTGTCAGGACTTCGGACGAAGACTTGTTCAATCCGATCCATGATCAGTATCGGTGATGGGAACAATTTGGTACTTATCAAAACGAAATGTGCCAGATAAAAGATGCACAGTATCTGTTAAAACCATAATACAGAGGGCAGGGTTATGATCAATCAATGGAAAGAATTCATTCAAGCATTGCCTGAGCAGGAGGCAAAGTCCATACTGCTGCAAATATTCCTCCGCATACAACAGGCGAAAGAAGCAGCCCATACAAAGGAACAGCTTGCGAGTGACCTAACGGGCATTCATGGAGAGTTCTTGTCTTTTAATACAATGAAAAAGCCTGGTTCGACACCGGCTGCTGCCTATATTATCTTTGGTGAAGCAGCCGCCGGAAGCTTGAAGTTCGGATTCAAGAAGCTTAAAGGAGAGGAAAGTATCAAGGTTATTTCCTTTCCGGGAATCTTGTCGGCTGGTCCGCTGTGGAGGCTTGATGAAGAAGCGGGCATTCAGTATAGATACCAATGGCTGGGTGCGCATCTGAATTATGAGAATAATCACATTAATGCAGAAATTGAAGAGTTCAGACAGGCTGTTTCTGATGTGACAGCACTGCCTCAGGATATACCTGTCATCATTTGTACCGGGCATAACGCTCATGAGCAAACGGGACTCCGCCTGGCTCTTAATCTCCTAAAAAGAAGAAGCAGCGTTTATGCAATAAATCCTTCTGACAAAACAGCGGAATACAGCCGGCGCTTCGGCATAGAATTCCTGCCCCTGCATTCGGGTGAAATCGAACCTGAGCTATTGGCAAGGTTCCTTGACTATACACAGGAGGATCCTTTGCCCCAAAGGGAGAGGAACCGGCTCCAGGAGGAATGGCAGGAATTGTCAAAGGGAGAGGCGGTGCTAAGGATTTGGGAAAAAGAGATGATCAAAAGTGTGCCGAAGGAGTTCTATGATTCTTATATTCTTGAGACGGCACAGCGAATTGAGAAAAAATATGATCACGAATATATAAAATCGGCCAGGCTGATCGGGGACGTGATCGGACACCTGGAACAATATCACGGCGATGTCTTTTTTGAGTACCGCCTGAGAGAAATGATAAAGAAGGGTGTTTTTGAGATGGAAGGCAGCCTTAAGGCCATGAGGTTTTATGGCGTGAGGATATCCCGCTTCTAAAAGAGCTTCTACAAAAAGCAAAGGAGTCACTGTCATGAATCCCATATTAATCGAAGTCCCGGAAAGGCTGGAAACAGAAAGGCTGCTGCTGCGGGCACCGAGGCAGTCGGGAGACGGAGCCGTTGTAAATGCTGCTATAAGAGATTCGTTTCACGAATTAAGAGAATGGCTGCCATTTGCACAGACCATTCCCGAAGTGGAGGAAACAGAAATTAATTTAAGACAGGCCCATATCAATTTTTTAAACAGGGATAGTTTCCGCTTCCTCATCTTCCTGAAGAATACAAATGAATATATTGGAACAACCGGGCTCCAGGGAATTGACTGGGATATCCCGAAAGGAGAAATCGGCTACTGGATCCACACGAAATTTGGCGGCAGGGGCTATATGAAAGAAGCTGTCGAGGCTGTCATGGACCTTGGAATCCAGACCCTCGGCTTAAGGCGGGTTGAAATCAAATGCGAATCCACCAATCATAAAAGCCGTGCCATTCCGGAGAAGCTCGGATTCAGCCTTGAGGGTATACTGAAGAATGAAGATCTGTCTGCGGACGGGAAGAGGATTACGGATACGTGTGTTTATGCGGTGACAAATTAAATGCTGGAGGAGCTGGGCTTGAAGAGGGTGATGTAAATGTTGAAAACTTTTAATGAACTGATTGCTTATACAGAGATATCCAGCGCCAAAAAGGAGCCTCAGGCGCAGCACTCGTCATCATCAAGGACCAGAAGATTGTCTGTGAGTGGTACTCTGGCAGGCATCATTTTGGAAAAGGCGCTAGAAAGTTAGATGAAAATTCTCAGTTTAACGTATATTCAACACGTGTAACATACATAGGATTAGCAGCGGCAATTGCAGTATTTGAGGGACGGATTCGTCTTGATGATAGATTGAGCGGCTATTTTCCAGAGCTTGACTCCAAAGTGCTGGGAGAGACAACCATCCGCCATTTGATTAGCCGCTGTACGGGACTTCTTTTTAAGGATGGAAAGGTGACCCGCCAGTTTGATGCCGGAACAGATATTGAAGGAAAGCAGCCCGATCTGCTGGCTGATATTGTGGAAAAAGCATATGGCAGAAACATAGCTGACATTTTGACAGATAAGATTTTAAAACCTATGAACTAAGAAGGCATCGTGGATGACCGAAGGGAAGCCCGCTTTGGTTTGCGACATTCATCCTCCAGGCGGTGGAGCTTCGATCAGGCTTGGCTCAGCATCAGGAGAAGACAGGAATTTATTCGTGAGCGCAAGGGAACTGGCGCAGTGGGGAAATCTCTTCTTGAGCAAAGGGAATGTCGATGGAGTCCAGATTATCCCTCAGGAGGTCTTTACACTTGCAGCTTCCATCCAGAGCCCGGGTAGTCTTCCGCCCGGACTGCCCAGATTCGGTTTCTTCTGGTGGATAAAAACAGAAACAGAAGAACAGGGGTGCAGCTTTGATGAACTGGGTGCCAGTCTCCCTGCAGGCTCATTCCAGATTCTTGGTGCATCCGGCTGTTTCTGCACAGTGATTCCGGAGCAAAATGCGGTGGCGGTCCGGATGTATAACAGCTTGGATGATACCGGATTTGATTATTTGGAAGATATACGGAAGTTTGGGGATATGGCTGTTTCAAGCATTGCCCAAATTAAAGAATAAATAAGAAGTGAAGGTCGTTCAACCCACAAACAGCCGTCCTTATGCGCGGATGAAAGGAGAGGAGGAAAAGACAGTGAAGATATCCTTAATAGCTGCTATGGACGAAAATCGTGTGATTGGCCGCAACAATGATATCCCCTGGAATCTTCCGAGGGACTCGGAGTATGTAAAGGAAAAGACGGAGGGGTTCGTTCTCATCCTGGGCCGGAAGAATCTTAATTCTATAAGGAAGCCTTTGAGGAACCGGCGGAATATTGTGCTTACGAGGCATAAGGATGTTTCCTTTGAGGGCTGCGAAATCGCACATACCAAGGAAGAGGCAATGGAGATGTGCCGGGGCGAGGAAGAGGTTTTCATCTTTGGGGGCGCGGAGATATACCGGCTGTTTCTGCCCATGGTGGAGACTATGTATCTCACAAAGATTCATGCGTCCTTCAAGGGTGATACCTATTTTCCGGAAGTTGATCCCGAGGAGTGGATCGAGGTATCCAGGGAGAAAGGAATTACCGATCAAAATAACCCGTACACATATTATTTTCATGTATACAAAAGAAAGCATTTTCCTGAATGAATCTGTGATGGAAGGAGCTTTACACATGAATATGTTTCATGTCAGGGAGGCAGCCGCCCTCTGGGGACTGGAAGTTGGCGGAACGGCAGAGATATCGGAGGAAGTCATTCTTCTTTATGCAAAAGACAATGAAAAATATCTATTGAAATGGACGGAAAGCTTTCCATCTGCTGAAGAAGAAATTAAGCGCCTTAGCGGTGGACTTGTGGCCGTCTCTCCGCATCGCCCGCTTCCCACTCTCCAGGGAGAGGACTATGCTTTGTATATGGGACGGTATATTTTTATTTTCAGATATATAACAGGTATGCCTGAATCCATTGAGACAGGGAAATAACAAACAATCGGGAAAAGGGGAAACGGATATGGAGAAAAAAGCGCTGCTCGTCATTGATGTTCAGAACGGCATGTTCCGGCCGGAATATATGGTGTACAAGGGAAATGAACTCCTGCAGCGGCTGGGCGAACTGATTAAAAAAGCGCGGGCGGCAGGAGCACCGGTTTTCTATATCCAGCACAATGCACCAGAGGGCGGACTGCTCGAGACAGGAACACATGCTTGGGAAATTCACCCTGAAATCGCTCCACAGGAACATGAGGCGATTATCCAAAAGAACACGCCTGACTCCTTCTATCACACCACACTTGATGAAGAACTGAAAAAGCAGGGCATCAAGGAAGTGGTTTTGGCCGGCATCCAGACCGAGGCATGTGTGGATACCACTTGCCGCCGTGCCTTCAGTCTTGAATATAAAGTCACCCTGGCATCAGATGTCCACAGCACATGGGATTCCGGCAGCATCACGGCCCAGCACATTATTGATCATCATAATGGAGTGCTGCGCTGGTTTGCGGATGTAAATCCCGTGCACGAGATAGAGTTCAGCTGATTATTATACAGGGAAGTATAAATCCGATGAAAACGACAGCTCAAGCGGGGATGGCGATGGCGGTTTTTAAACAATGCCAAACGCCCGCTGCCCCAGAATAGAATAGGAGCCTTAATATGAGAAAACTCCTTCCAATCAATGAAAAAAACCTTGAAGTCATGGATAAAGGAACAGGGTCCATACCGATCCTGATCCTGCCCGGAATGGCCAGTTCCTTTGTAGATTGGCTTGAGATCATTGAATGTTTAAGCCGGGAAAACAGGGTAATTGTTTTCCACCGCCCAGGTCTTGGGAGAAGCGTCATACATAATGAAGAACGCACAACGGAAGCTGTCTGCCGGGAAATCATTGAATTGCTTGAGGCCCTGCAGGTGGACGGAAAGGTCCTGCTTGCCGGCCATTCCTATGGAGGATTATGCGCACAGCATTTTGTAAAACTCCACCCTGACCGCTCTGCAGGCCTTGTGCTGATTGATTCGACATCAGTCCATTTTGAGGAGCTGGATAAATTGCATCTTCCAGTGATGGATGAAGAGGCAAACGACGAGGTGTGGCTGGCGAGATGCCGGGAATATGCAGCAATGGACCGCGGCCGCTTAATGGAAAAAGTCAAGCCTGCCCTCACCCCAAAGCAGAAGCTGCTGCCGGCCGGTCTGCAGAAGGAACTGTTGGAATTCCAGGTGAATCCAGGATTGTATCAGGCCATGGCATCTGAAATCGAGAATTGGAAAGAGGATGCCCGCAGGATAAGGGAACTGGGGAAATTCCCTGAGCTTCCGCTTGCTGTCATCGGCAGGGACAAAGAGTACAACATTGAACGGGGAGTCAGGGGCGGACTGCCTGAAGAAGAAATGATTCAGTTCGAAGAAGCCTGGCACAACTTGATCAAGGAACAGGCCCTGCTTGCAGAGAGCAGCATCCTGGTGTTTGCAGAGCGGGCCTCGCATTCTATTCATGTGGACAGGGGCGGGCTTATATCAGATGTCATTTCAAATCTGGCTAAATCAATCAGGCAGGTGAAGGTATGAGTTATGTAAAAGACCTCAGGAAAATGGTGGGGACGCGTCCTTTAATCCTGCCTGGCTCTGTTGTTCTGATTATAAATGAACAAAACGAACTGCTGCTTCAGCACAGAAGAGATGGTGGCTGGGGACTTCCGGGCGGCTTGATGGAGCTTGGGGAGAGCCTTGAGGATACTGCGAGGCGGGAGGTCAAGGAAGAGACAGGTCTGGATATCGGGGATCTGGAACTTTGCGGTGTTTTCTCCGGGCAGGAGTATTATTTCAAGTCAGCCAACGGAGATGAGTTTTACTCCGTTACAGCTGTTTACTCTTCCCGCGACTTCAAGGGGAAGCTTGAACCGGACGAAAAGGAGACAACCAATCTCCAGTTTTTCAGCATTCAGGCTCTGCCAGACGAAATATCCGATGAATATTTAAGTTATATCCATCCCTTCCTAAAAACACTGAACATATAAACATGATGGTATACCGGAAAGAGTAGCAGCATGCCGGGATTTTCTCTCATTGCAGAGGTTCCTTTTCTAAAAGGTAAGCCTCGAGATCCTGATCCGGCTGCGGGAATTTCGACCTTCGAGCCATAACAGGCCGCTGCTTTTTCGAAGTAAATGAGTTCTAAAAGAATTCGTCTACAGTCTGCATCCTTTCTATTCAGTTTAAAAAGCACCGTCTCCGCCTTTCTGGGGCTGACCGCCCGCAAGCCACAGTCTATGCGAAAACGGCCTTGTAGAAAGTGCCGGCTGTTTTGACCAGACTTTTCTAAATATTCTCAATGATATCTTGAAATTATTGGAAAAGTCACTTATGCTTAATTAATAAAACAGTACGGTTTTTGGAGCTGACAATGTTTCATATAGTCAGCTCTCAAGGAGTGAACGCTTTAACATTAAGCCGGATTAAAAGGGATCCTGGAAGGGCTGCCTTCCTGCCACCCTATGAACAGGGGAGACGTATGGGAAACTGGAAACCTGCGGTTTTACGATGGTCAGTGAAGTCAGCATATATCCTCTCCTGCTCCGGATGAATAAGGAAGGCCCCGTTTATACCCATACAAAGGAGCTTCCTTCGGGCGTTCCGAAAAGGAAACATTACTCCCTGACCGAAAAGGGAGAGGGGGAGCTGCAGAAATTCCAGGCTAGATGGAAGGCTGTCTCAGGCAGCTAACACAAATTAGTTGGGGAAGGAGTGTGAGGAATGCCGCTTTCTAAAAAAAGCATGGAGTTTTTGGATAATCTGCAGGTTTATCTGCTTTCCTCCGGGAAGAATGAAGCCGAGACGGACGAGCTGCTGCTTGAAGTAGAAAATCATTTGTACCAGGCCGAGAAGAACGGAAAATGTGTAGAGCATATTACCGGCAGTTCACCAAAAGTCTACCTGGAACAGAGCAGCACAGACAAGGCATATGATTATCTCACATATCTTAAATATATCCCCATCATCATACTGGGAGCTGCCTCTTTCATGTTTATCGGAAATGCCTTGAATGGCGGGATAGCTTATTCAGTCGTAAAGATGATCGGATATCCCCTGATCTTTATATTGTTTATGCTGTTGACAGCCTTCAGCTTTAATTCTCTGTCTTCCCGCAGCCTGGACAAGTACAAGGAATGGATCTTGTTCGTGAGCCTTGGACTTGTTCCTATCCTTTTGTTCCTGGGTGTTACCCTGCTCGACCGTATTATGGCTACACCTGTCGTCGAGTTCGGAAGCGGCGGCAACATTGCCGCCATTGTCATTTCCATCATCATGATCGTCTGGCTCTCCATCTGGAGCAAAACCTGGATCTCCATCGTCATGCTGGTGCTTCTCCTTCTGCCCGAAACCCTGATAAGCAGGATCGACTTGAATGAAAGCAAAAAGATTCTTATGACTACGGGAGTTGTTATCGTAGGAGTCGGCATCTACTTTTTCACCATATTCAGGGCGGACCAGGAGGAAGATGAAGACGGCCGGCTGTAGAAGGGATTTTAAAAAACTGTTGTTGTCGTGGGGACCCCGTTTTGCTCTGGGGGATATCCGGTGTTGGTTCTAATGAAACCATTAGAACCATTTTGCTCTTTATGAGAGCCGATTTTTGTACTAAAGAAACCATTAGAACCATTTTACCCATGATAAGAGCCGATTTATGTTTTAAAGAAACCATTAGAACCATTTTATCCAGGATGAGAGCCGCATTTGGTACTAAAGAAACCATTAGAACCATTTTGCCCAGGATGAAAGCCGGTTTTTGTTCTAAAGAAACGATTAGAACCATTTTACCCGGGGTGATAGCCGTTTTTGGTCCTAATGAAACGATTAGGACCATTTTGCTCTGTATGAGAGCCGCATTTGGTTCTAAAGGAACCACGTTTCGCCTTTTGAGGCAGCCGGTTTTAATCATAATAAAGCCAATTAAAAAGGTCCTCCTGGACCAATGCCTCCTCGCCCATCAAACCCACAAAGGAGGACGCCATGGACAGGTATTTATTTACATTGTTATGCTGGGTATTTTCACTGATGTTTGTAAGTATATGTCATTTGTATTTCAGCAGTTTCGGCAGCAGCCGCGCCCCATTTTTTTAAAAGGCGCAGCAATTAAGAAGGAGATATAAACATGTTTATTTATTCAACACCCTTTTGGTTTGTTTTTCTGTGTGTGGCAGTCTTGTTATTTGTTATTAATTTCATTACCCAGACATACATCATGCGTGTGGAGAGCTTTAAGACAAGCAGGAAATCGCTGATTGTGCTGGGCATGCAGAGTCTTGTTATTACCATTCTTTTGAACATATTTTAAGAGCCGGAGGCCCTTGCCGCGGCTCTTTTTATTTGGGAAATAATCCGGGAAATGGGGACAGTCCCCCTTAACTTTTATCCGTATTCTTTCTGATGCTGTTTCTTCATTGCCAGGTAGTCTTTGTCCTCTCTTGCCAGCTTCCATTTTTCCATGAAGATGGAGGCGGATTTGGCTTTGAGAGGATCGATCTGGCGCTCTTTTGTGGAGCCGTCTTCTTCATATTTACGTCCGCCTTTGTAGTTGGTGTAGCGGCGGGCCCGGGTATATCCCATCTGCAGGAATTTTCTTGCCATATCCATACCGACAAAGTCTTTTTTTTCTTTATAATCGAGGAACATATCATAGATTTTGTCCGAGGATTCTTTAGCAATCTCGGGTGTCTTGAAACGCCAGTGGGGAAGGATTTCACTTTTATAGGGCTCCACCATCAGGACTCCCTGCTCGCCCCTTCCCACACGGTACAGCTCGGGCTGTTCCCGGAAGTCAATTTTATCGAAATCAAGTGTATAATCAAACGCCATGATTTTCATCCTTTTTAGCTGGCTTTACCCTGATTGTCATCTGCTCAAGCCAGGGGATAACTTTACAGGGGTTTTGCGCCATGCTGGTGCAGGGCGAAATTGACTTCCTGCTTATCATGGATGTTCCTCTCAAGGCAGAACAGGATGATTAAATCCCTGGTCTCGCTGTTTGAGAAGGAATAGCCGGCAGCGTAAAGAAGGTCCTCGGTCTCTTCTTGACCGAGTTCCAGTGCCAGGGCAAGCGAAATGATGGTATCCTTCCTGGGCCGGTATCCTGCTGCAGAACGAATTTTAGAAAAGTGCCGTCTGTCGATGCCGGCCTTTTTATAGATTTCTGAATCAGGGATGCCCCTAAGGTCGATGAATGTGAACAGTATGTCCTTGAACGACGGCTTTTGCTTCCCTTTTATATATTCTTCAAGGTCATCATACCTTTCATCCGGATCCATAAGAGGTGCAGACAGAATGATCCGCTCAGCGACGCTAATCTGCCTGTCTTCCAGATATACCTCTAGATCTCTAAGAAATTCTTTATCCAGCATTACAATCCCCCCTTATGAAATGTCGCCTGCCAGGCGACCATACGGTAAATAAATCCTGATATTATTATATCATCGTAAGAATACATGGAGGATGATAGATATGAATACGATTCTGACAGAGATTGTTTTCCTGATTGATAGAAGCGGTTCAATGGCAGGTCTGGAGAAGGATACCATAGGGGGCTTCAATGCCCTCATTGAGAACCAAAACAGGGGAAATGGAGAGACAAAGGTGACTGCTGCCCTATTTGATGATCAATATGAGGTGCTGTGGAGCGGGATGGATGCAGGGAGTGTCAGGCTGACGGAAAAAGAATACTGGGTTCGGGGTACGACGGCTCTTCTGGATGCCGCCGGCAGGACGATTGTAGAAACGGGTGCCAGACTGGCACAGACACGGGAAGAGGATCGCCCCGGCAAGGTGATCTTTGTCATAACCACAGATGGGATGGAAAACGCAAGCATGGAATTCAGTCATAACCAAGTGAGTGAAATGATTAAGCATCAGCGCGAGGTCTATGGCTGGGAGTTCATTTTCCTGGGAGCGAATATCGATGCTGCCGGCGAAGCGGAAGACATTGGAATTGATCCGGAACATGCGTATCAATTTGAAGCCAGCAGCGAGGGTGTGAGAAAGATGTACAGCATGGCGGATACGGCCATTAATAAGAGCAGAAGATCCAGTAAACTTTAGTTAAGGCATACAGATAAGTTGCCATTGTCCATCGGGAGTCAGATAATGGAGGGGAATCGCTAAACAGAAGAATAGGGAGTCTTTATGAAAGAATATTACTATGACAAACTGCTGAATATCAAAACAGGCGGGCAGCATGGGAATTATGATTCGCCCCACTATAACCGATATGAGCCGACGTCTTACTCTGCCCTTGAGGAATTATTTAAGCATTATACGCTTCAGCCTGCAGACCGGCTCGTGGACTTCGGGTGCGGCAAGGGCCGGCTGAACTTCTATGTTCATCATTTCTTTCATGCTTCTGTGACAGGCATAGAAATGGATGGGAAGCTGTATGAAGATGCTCAGAATAATAAGCAGGGTTATATGAAAAATAAGAAGAATAAAGCGGATAAAATACGCTTTCTGAACTGCCTTGCGGAGGATTATAAGATAGACAGCCTTGATAACAGATTCTATTTCTTCAACCCGTTTTCCCAGCAGGTATTCAGGAGTGTGGTGAATGCTATCATGCTGTCAATGGAGCAGGCTTACCGGGAAATTGATATAATTCTCTATTACCCTCCTGAGGATTACTGCTATTATCTTGATAACCAGACACCATTTGAGAGGAAGGCGGAAATTGCAATTCCCGGATTTGAATATAATCCTAATGAACGATTTTTAATCTATTGCTGGAGATATTAAAGGCGGCCATGAGTGGCTGTCTTTTTGCCGTGATGTCCGGCAGCTGAGACCCTTCTTTTTCCGAAAATGCAATCATTGCATTTAGAAAATAGGTGGTTCAGTATGAAAGATAGAGAATTCATAATAAACCAATAATGAGGGATGCAGCATGAAGGAAATCTATAGCGATGTGCTACAGTTCAGAGGCACACACTTTGACTTTGGCATTTTTCAGGGAGAAAAAGTCAAGCATTCATTGACCATAAAGAACCGTGAAAATCAATGGAAGGTGCGGAAGCCAAGGTTTTCGATAGATGTTCAGGAAGCAAAGGCAGCTTTGCTGGCATTTGCGCCAGGAATCTGGGAAGAGCTCCGGGGGCTGCAGGAGTCGCTCGGATGGGAGATGGAGCGCATCCTGCAGGAGTTTGGCGGCTACCGGGTCGATTATGTACGATCGGGGTGTTCGATCATGACCGGGAAGGATTATCTGATCCGGAATTACGATTATCACCCTAAAACCTATGAAGGCCGGTATGTGCTGTTCCAGCCCAGTGACCGAGGGTATGCGATTGCCGGCCCGAGCCAGAGAGTGACCGGCCGCATGGACGGGATCAATGAAAAGGGCCTGGCTCTCGGATATAATTTCATGCACCGCAAAAATCCAGGTGACGGCTTTATTTGCTGTATGATCGGACGCCTGGTGCTCGAGGAGTGTGCCACTGTAGGGGAAGCGGTATCCATGCTCAAAGAGATTCCCCATCGCCATTCTTTCAGCTATGTAGTTCTCGATGGAAGCGGAGAAACCTTTATTGCTGAAACATCACCCCGGGGGGTGGAGGTGCGCCAGGATCAGGCATGCACCAATCATTTTGAGGTGATGAAGCATGAAAACAGGAATCATCTTGTTGATTCAGAGCGCAGGCTTTCCGTCATGAGGGCGCAGGGTAAAGAACTGGATGCGCTGGATGCTTTCCGCCTTCTGAACGGGGTTGAAAATGGCGTTTTCTCAAAGCAGTATGAAAGCTGGGCAGGCACCATCCATACATCCGGCTATCTGCCCCGGGAATTTAAGGCCTGGATGGCCCTTGGCGGCAGCCGCATGCCGGTGGAAATCGATTTTGCCGCATGGCTGAAGGGAAAGGATCTGGATTTGGAGAAAATGACCGGTGTTGTTGATACTGATATCCCATTTGTCCATATGGATGAGAATGCCGATTGGTTTAAGAGATAAGCCGGCAGGAATGTACGGATAGGTGTCGAATCAGTTGTATTGTGGCATGAAGAAGCGGGCGTCTGGCCGGCAATCAGAGGGAGGAAGCGGGATGAAAGACATGGGAATTCAAGAATTCCAGGATATTCTTCATAAATATGCGGGGAAATATAGTATCCAAGTTGCCATAAAGCATGATTCCCTGTTCTTTGTTTCATCTATCAAAAACTACCATGTACAGGCGTCAGGTGACACGATTGTAATTGGAAGCACTGAGTCGGCGGCTAATTTTCAGATAAAGCTTTCTGATCTGATCCGGGTTGAGGCATTGGAAAAGGAAGAAACCTGGCGCGCCGCAGCCGTTGAAGCATCCTGCAGCGGAGGGATGAAAGTCTTTATGAATATATTGACTGGCCGTACCGCTGAAGAAGGAGTGATTCAGGATTAATCTCTGGACCGTCAGGCAGCATATATCATCTTTAAGGTCAGCAACTGGCATAGAGCCCCTGCTGAAGGGATATTCAGATGACAAAAAATATAAAGTGGATACCGCTGGGGGAGGCATCTTTCTTTTGAAGACGGCTGCTCTTTCTGAACTGGGCCGGAAAGAGAGTGAATCTGCGGTTTTAAAAGAGCTGCACACATATGGAGCAGCGTGCCCCAAGGCGGTTGAAACCGGCACCATTCCGAAATTGGGGCTCTGCTATCAGGTAGTCACCTATATTGAAGGAGATGAAGCACGTGACGTCCTGCCGGATCTGCCGGATGAACTCCAGCGGCAGGCAGGCTTTGATGCAGGGCGTGATCTCTGGCGTCTTCACCAGTTAAGCGCACCGCATGGCATCGCGCCGTGGTACAAAAGGGCCGCTGCCAAGCATGCAAGATATGCCGATGCGTATAAAACCTGCGGAATCAAAATAAAGGAGGACGAACGGGTTCTCCGGTATATTGAGGATAATCTTACATATTTAAAGACCAGGCCGGACTGCTTCCAGCATGATGACTTTCATCCTGCCAACCTTGTCATGAAGGATGGCAGATATGCAGGGGCCATTGACTTTAACCGGTATGACTGGGGTGATCCGGTACATGACTTTTATAAAACGGCCTTATTCAGCACAGAGGTTAGTGTGCCCTTCTCGGTCGGCCAGGTGCAGGGATACTTTGGCGGAGCAGCGGCTCCAGCGGAATTCTGGAAGCTGTATGCGATATATGCCGCAATGGGTATTTTTTCAGGAGTAGTTTGGACGCTGCGGGCTATGCCCCAGTCTATTGAGGAAATGAAAGCAAGGGCGGAGCGGATATTGGAAGAACATAAATATTTTGAAGCAGAAAAGCCAATCTGGTTTCCTGCAGATGAATAATTGGGGAGAAGAAGATATGGGAGAGACAGTGACATTATTAGATGCATTCAAGAAGACGGAGCTGAAGCTGAATGGACATGGAAATAGGAATGCGGCCGTTTTGCTGGAAGCATTTAAAGACATTGGCGGGGAAGAAGAAAGCGATATATATGGCACAGGAAACTTTATAGAAAAATTTGAACAGAAGATGGCTGATTACCTCGGGAAGGAGTCGGCCGTATTTTTTTCCAGCGGAACGATGGCACAGCAGATAGCTCTCAGAATCTGGTGTGAAAAGAAAGGGGTAAAGCGGGCTGCTTACCATCCCTTATCACATCTGGAAATTCATGAAGAAGACGGATTGAAGGTATTGCATGGGATTGAAACAGTACTGCTTGCGGATAAGGATCGCCTGATCACATTAGAGGATGTAATGGGAATGGATGAGGAGGTTTCCTGCCTGCTGCTGGAGCTTCCTCAGCGTGAAATAGGCGGACAGCTGCCAGATTATGAAACGCTGCAGGACATTTCTGCCTTCTGCCGGAAACAGGGAATCAAGCTTCAGCTCGATGGGGCGAGGCTGTTTGAAATTCTTCCTTACTACGGTAGGACTGCCGCAGAAATCTGCGAGCTTTTCGACTCCGTCTATGTCTCCTTCTATAAGGGCATCGGCGGACTGGCAGGGGCCATTCTTGCCGGCGATAAGGAATTCACAGCCGGTTCAAAGGTATGGAAGAGGCGGCACGGCGGCGATTTGATCAGCCTATATCCGTATATTGTTACGGCTGACCATTATTTTAATGAGAGAATCGGGAAAATGGCTTCTTTTTATGAAGGCGCACTGGAGCTTGCGTCATTGTATAACAGCTGCAGGTCTATCAATACACTGCCGTCTGTGCCTGTTTCGAATATGTTCCATGTTCATATTCATTTGCCCCAGAAAACTGCTGAGGCTGCATTTGTCTCTGTTTATGAGGAAACGGGCATCGGCCTGACAGGCTACTTGAAAGAAATCAGCAACAGTTCCTGCTCATATGAGGTCAGTATAGGGGATGCTTACGGGAAGATACCGAAGGAAAAGCTTGAACACGCTTTCCGGCTGCTGGACCGCAAACTTTCGGGACTGCACTCTGCACAAGGCAATTAAACAGAAAAAACCGGCTTTTTCAAAAAAAGGCGGTTTTCACTTAACTGGACGGATGAAGCCGGTTTTCATTTTTACCGTGATTTTCGGTTTTGCAGCTATGCCGCCTTTTCTCCTCTTTTCCTGTTAGGATACAATGAATGCACAGGCGGCACCACCGGTAATGTTAGCAGCTGTACGCGCAATATCGAGAAGGCGGTGGATCCCAGGGATAAGCCCGATTCCTTCAACAGGAAGGCCGACAGATGGTAGAACCGTGGCAGGGATAATGTGCAAATAAATTAAGCGGAAGGCCGGTAACGGCGCGGCGCCCGCTGCAAGTCAAATGATGATTTTAGAGTCAGTTTCATGTAAACCCGCAGATGCTAGATTAGCATGTATATATATTTTCAAAAAATTTACCCTATCATTTGGGAAATCCATTTCCCGCCAGAAGTGTTTTCCTGAAGAAAGCTATATACTTAAATAAACATCAATGTTAGGAGGAGGAATTAAGATGTATGAATATAAGGTAGTAGTCAAGAATGGCAACAGAACCATCCTCGAGGATACCATCAAGGCAGCGGATGAGAGGGAAGTGCTTGGCGAGCTTCTGATCCGGAGCGAGCTTTTCAGCCAGTCATTTACAGATATTAGAATACAAGAAAGATGAATAGGCAGCCCCCGTGGCTGCCTATTTATTTTAATATCCTTTTTGATAGCTGACCGCATTGATCGGCGGCTCGCTGCCTTTTACATATTCGCGGAGATTAGGGATAAAGATTTCATCGATCAGCCGTTCATCATAATATTCAGTGGCTCCTGCAGTATGCGGTGTGACGATGACATTCTCCATATCCCACAGGGGACTTGAGGCCGTGAGCGGTTCGTTTTCAAAGACATCAAGGCCGGCACCTGCAATTCCACCATGGGTCAGGGCCCGGATCAGTTCCGGTTCGTCGATGATCTGTCCCCGTCCTATATTAATAAGGAAAGCGGATGGTTTCATCAGGCGGAGCTCTTCTGCTCCTATCATTCCCTCTGTTTCCTTTGTAAGGGGCAGAGTGATGATAAGGTAATCACATTGCGGCAGCAGGGTATGCAGCTGTTCTGGAGTATACATAACATCAACATGCTCATCCGGTTTTCCGGAATATCTTAACCCCAGCACCTTCATCCCGAAAGCCTTGGCTATTTTTGCCGTTTCCCTGCCAATTGCCCCAATTCCGAGTATTCCGGCCGTCTTGCCATGCAGTTCCAGGCGAAGATTCGAGTGATGCCAGGTTTTCACCTGCTGGTTCCTTACATAAGCGTGTATATTCCTCGTCAGCCCTAGCATGAGAGCGAAAATGGTTTCGGAAATAGGATAAGCGTGAACTCCGGCTGCACTGGTCAGGATGACTCCGTTTTTTTCAAAGAGGCTGAGCGGGAAGGAATTGACGCCTGCGCTCCATGATTGAACCCACTTAAGCCTCATACCCTTCTCGAGGAGCGGCCCCATTTCTTTTCTCCAGCCGGCAATAACCTCTGCATCGGCTACCTCGTCCACCCATGCGGAAGAGTCCCTCCCTGTAAGGATGTCCCACCCAGGAATGATTTCCTTTATTTTTTCTAAATGTATTGAATTCAGATTCTGCCCGATCACGAGCTTGCGTTTCGCTTCCATTTGTCCCCTCCTATATGTCTGTTAAGAAAATTGTAGCAAAATTCCTGGCAGCCTGTTAGAAAAAGGATTATGGTTAATTTACAGCGGTATCCCTAAAAACTAGAATGGAGTTTGATTTTGCCTATGATATTTTTTACAGATTCAAATATGAGACGAAAAAGAAAATCAGAAAAACTGCTGCGATCACTGGGTATTAAGGTGAATAAATATCTCCCGTTTCTTGAGAGCGATTATGAGATGAGGACAATTGAGGAAATAGCTTTAAGGGCGATGTGCCTTTGCATCTGTGCCGCAAAGGGGGAGGGAGTAGAAAAAGAAGTCGTGGAAGGACTCATAAAGAGGTATGACATTGAGAGACATTTATCTCCGGAAGAAAGAGCCTTCATGGTAGATCCCAATCCGAGCGAGAATGACCGCATTCAATTCACCTGGAGATATGAAGGCTATTGGGTGCTGTTATGGGGGCTTGGGTACACGGAGCTTGGGGATCCCGATTCGATTTGTGATGTTGCGTTCGCAGTTACCCAGCTTTCCGAGCGGTCTGCAGAACAGTTCATGGGGGAAGCCGTCCTGCGGCCCAAGAAAGAGATCGACGACCAGGCAGACTTAATTTTAAGGCTGCACTGGGCGGTACGCGATGTACAGATAAATGGAGGGGAAATACCCGGAGGACTCAACCCCGGGGTGGTTCTCGAAAGACACCATGCCCTAAACTGGCTAATACGTACCCAAGAAAAATGGGACGACATAACTGCCGATACCTGAAAAGCCAGCCGTGGATCACAGCATCCCGGCTTTTTTGCTTTGTGCTGAAGGGAAAGGAGGTATGGGGCGTGTTCCCCTGTCCCAAAAAGGGGTTTGGGCATATAGTCGGGGGGGTAGGTCTTAGGTGTGAAGGTGTGGTTATATATTCCATGGAAATTTATAGGTAATATGTGAGGTGATAGTGCGATTATCACATTTTTCCAAAAATGCATATAGTTGTTTGAATACAGGGCTCGGGTTACGTTAGTATTAAACTAATTGATTCATAAAAACTAGGAAATTAGTACAGTACTCTGGGCATGGAACTAAATAAATAAGGTGATGGTTATATGAGTGCAGGTCTACTAAGCTATTATTATCAGCTCATACGTGAAAAAGAGGAAGAAATCAAAAGGCTTGGGGAGGCGGAAGGCAAGCTGGCCGTCTATCAGGGCGAGCTGGCTGGTTACCGCGATTACTATTATGAGCCGGAGCTTTCCGGCAATACCTGGAGCGGGCAGCAGGCGGACGGATTTGAAACCCATCGTACGGCCCTCCAGGATTCCTATCAGGAGCTGAAGGATGATCAGTATGAGAGTGTGTTCACCGCAATTGCAGCGAAGATCAAGGAGCTGCGTGAACAAATCCAGCTGTACCGGAGCATCATTGGGTCGATCATAGCCAATATGGAAAAACAGGAAATGTAGGTCAAAAAATCTAAAAAAGAAGTGGTGTTTATGGAAATTAAAATGAATTATTCTTCCATCGAGCGGGCCCTTCAGGCTATGCAGGGTGCATCGAGTTCCCTGGAACCCTCCCTCCCTAAGTCCATAGGCGGTGCCAATGAGCTTGACGCCGTCACAACGCTCGTAGAAGTGAATGAGTTATTTACACAAATCCTCGAAAATTATAAAGCATTGCTGATAAAAAATGAACAGATGACAAGGAAGTCTGTAGAGACTATGAAACAGACCGATCATGAGCTGTCTGCTTCCTTCGGCCCTGTTCCTCTGAGGTGAACACAGTGAAAGTATTAGAGGTTAACAGCCTGGAAAACGGCATGGATACCATAACTGCAGCAATTAATGAAAAAAAGGCTTCACTGAAGTCCATTGAAGAGACGATCAATGGACTGGTTTCATTGGAAGCTGATTTCAAGGGCAGGGGAGCAGAAGCGGTCAAGGGCTTCTACCGCGATCTTCATCAGCCTTTCCTCGTAAAAATACAGCAGGTCCTCAACACCTATGAATCCAAACTGAAGGAAACTGGAAATGCGCTTGATTCATTTGAACCATCCGATTCGGGTTTCATCAGGCAGCAGTTCCTCCAAAATGATCTTACCCAGACCCTGACAAAGGCAGGTTCGACCGCCGCGGAAATCACCAATGAATCAAACGCAGTCATTCAAAGTGTACAGGACATTGTTGCACTGCCGGAGCTTGATGACTCGGGGGTCACACAGAATGTCAAGCTGTCAAAGGAATCCATTGATGAAACGGCAGAAGGGCTCGAACAGTTTGACCAGCAGCAGAGTACCTCTCTGAAGGAGCTATGGGTTGACCTCCAGCTGCTTAATACGTATATTCAGGATATAAATGGACGGCTGAGCACAGGCGCCCTGTCCATCGGCGGATATTCGGACACACAGCTGACGAACTTCGTGAGCAGGTTCTTCCTGGTTTCAAGTATACAGCCTGGCGGAGCGAAACTGGATGCCGGTTTATCAAAAGAATATGGGACTCCACAGGAAAAGACGAAGGCCATGCACCAGCTGCTTGGACTTCAAGGCTTTCCTATCAGTACGGCCAATGTATCGAAAACACCTGCAGAGAAAAAGGAAGATGATCCGTATCTTGGGCCTGGCGCTGTAACCGGTGACAAAAGCTTTGAGACCTCTGCAGGGCTTGGAAAGTGGGAAAACGACTGGCAGGCGAACAAGGACCAGATCGGCGGCAAAAGCGCCTTTTCAGGGATACACGCGGGCATTAAGAGTGATACCAGCATCATAGACAGTGAATTCGGCATGGATATCGCCAAGGCGGAGGCGAAGGCTCAAATTGGCGGAGACAGCATTTTCCCGGGAGCGAGTGTGGAAGGCACAATCCTAAGCGGGGGTGCGAAGGCACAGCTTGATGATGAGATCCCGGTTGTCGGCCGTTCCGGTGCAGAAGCGAACGGAAAGGTACTGACTGCAAGCGCCAGTGCAGGTGTCGATGCCGGTTCAGCTGGTGTAAGCGCCAAAGCGGCCCTGGCAGAGGGTGAAGTATCCGGTATTTTCGGTGTACCGTGGACGAGGCTGAACATAAAGGGAACGATTGGCGGATCTGCCGGAAGCGTCGGCGGAGAACTCAAAGTGGGTCAAGAAATTATAGTGGACTTAAGGGCACTGCTTGGTGTCAAGCTCGGAATTAAATTCGAATGGCAGAAATAACGTATTAATTTATGCAGGAGAGGAGCACTTGGATCATGGCAAAGGATTTTAACTCATTAGAACTAGAGATTGGGGAAGCACTTCTTCCGATAGGAAGTGTCGTCGAGACAGAAATCGTTCCCCAGGCATTGATGATCTACGGGCGTAAGCAGCAGCAAGGAGATAAAGAGACAGTCTGGGATTATGTGGCATGCCCCTATCCACAGGGACATATAGGTGAAGAGACTAATGTGTTTTTAAATCATGACCAGATTGGCAGAGTTGTTTTCAAGGGTCTTGAGACTGAAGGCGAAACGGCACTGAGACAGCAGCTGAATGCCATTTTTAACGAATCAAGATGATTGCATTTGTTCAATGGTTTATAGAACCATATACTGCAGCCACATCAGAAATGAGGCTTCTGGGAGACCGGAAAAGACAGGCAGGGGCCGATGAAGAAAAGCAGCGGATTGGGCAGCTGATCACATTTAACCTGGCATTCATAGTCTTGTTTTCCGTTTTCCTGGCTGCTGCCGTCATCTATCCGCTCATTTCCCTCGTCATGGGAAATTGGTACGGATTTGTCATCTGGGTCATTGCCATTCCCATGATGCTGCTGGCAAAGGCAGTCTATAGGAACAGGTATTTAAAGAGGAGGGACGCTTTTATCAAAGGCGACCCGGATTTGATCAACCGATAGCAGGCTGTTGGCCTCATACACATATTATAGAGCCGGAAAGGACTATTCAGCGTGAAATACTTATCATTTTTACTTATCATCGGCCTTCTGCTTGCAGGATGCAGCAGCGCGGGGTCGACTTCTGAAAAGAAAAAAGAACTGACCAAAAAAGAAAAGCAGGAAATCATCCTTAAATTCGTCAATGAAGATACAAAGAAGGCGTCCGATTATGAAGTAGAGGCGTTTCAATCCCTCGGATCAGTATCCGGTGAAAACTATACTGACGATAAAACCCTTTATGATGAACTTGTGAACAAGACCATGCCTGCTTACAAAAAGGCCGTCGATGCAGCGAAGGAAATCAAGCCCAAAATGAAGGAGCTTGAGGGTCCCGCGGATAAAATCGTCAAAGCGTCTGAAACCTTCTATAAAGCTCTAGAGCTCGAGAAAGAAGCACTTGAAAAAAGTGATAAGAAAATCATCCAGAAGTCCAATGACAAGATGAAAGAATATCAGGATATCATAGCGGAATATCACAAGGAAATGGAAAAGGTCACAAAGAAATATAATGTAGATTATGAGCCGAAGAAAACACAGCCATAATGCAAAACCGCTGTCTCCCGGGGACAGCGATTTTAGAAAAGAGCTAAACTGTTTTAGCTCATGTGCTAACCATTTTTATGTTCTTTCATTAAAGTATAATAAACGCATGTAGTAGTACCATTAAACAGTTCAGGAAATGATGAAACGATCTTCCAGCCTTCTGAACCATATTGATTTAATAACTTATCATTTTCTATTCGCGTTTTGAAAAAACCTTCACTTTCAATTCTGATTGTTTGGTATTCATATGTACTATTGCTCATGTATATTCCCCCTTGCGAGCTAATACGTATTTTTTTAAAAATAGTTTCGAAAATCTAGAGAAATAGCAGGCTTTCTCCTGGTTTCCTTTAAAACCCCTTGAAAATTCACATGGGCTATTTTCAACAACTTAATAGCGCTGTCCCCCCAGGGACAGCGCTTTATTACATTTCGGTAAGAATGCAGCTTTCAAAGGGCTTGATTTCCCTGCCGTTCAGCCGCTTAGGGGTGCCGGTGTGATTCATGATGAAGTAATAGTCATCGTTTCCATGGACCCTGCGGTACACTTCAAGTCCTTCCTCCGTATGAAGTGACCAGATATCCTTCTGATCAAGAATCTCCGTGGCCAGCTTCTGCATGGTCATATCATCGGCACCGCAGCCGATATAATAGACGTTTCCTCTGCCGGCTTTATTTCGGGTGATGGCAGCAGCGCGGCCAAACAGTTCATCCTCATAGCTGTAGATCACTTCAGCGGTTACAGGTTCCAGCAAATCCCGCCAGACAGCCGCACTGCCTTTGTGATTACCATCACTGCCTTCAATTCCAAGAGGTTCAAAGAGTGATTCACTGTCGTGTATCTCTATCCCGGCAAGCTCCCTGATATAACCGGGAGAAGTTAGTTTAAAATGAATGTTGTTGTCTTTGTCTTTAATCCCCGCCCTGAAGGAAAAGACGAGAGTGCCGCCGCGTCCGGCAAACTCCTTGAATCTTTCTGCCAGGGTACTGTCGATGATCTGAAGGCAGGGAATCAGAATGACTTCGTATCCTGAAAAGTCACGATCAACAGGGATTACATCCATCTGAACATTAAGAGCAAAAAAGGGTTTATAAAGCCTGAGCAGCTCTTCCTTAAAATCGAAATTCCTGTTCTGCGGCTGGTTCCGCCAGGACCAGATATTATCATAATCATAGAGGACGGCTACCTTTGGCTGAATAGGAGCATTAATCATATCTGAGTAAGGAGTGATGCCTGAGAAGACTTCCTGAACTTCTCTGTACTTTCGTCCTGCTGCATTATCATGATCCAGGATTCCGTAGCAGAATTGTTCGGCACCCCTCGTCATGCCGCGCCAGCGGAAGTAAAGCATATTGCTGCAGCCATGCGCAAACGCCTGATAGCTCCACATTTTCGCCTCTCCCGGCCGGGGGAGGTAGCCGATAACATCATGCCCCTGCATGCCCATGATTTCCTCAACAATCCAAAAATTCTTTCCCTTCAGTCCCCGGTTGAAATCAAGGCTCATTGCGGTTTCCGCCGGATGTACCGGTTTTTCAAGCCCGCCCCATACTGGATAATTATCATAGGAAACAAAATCCATGGAAGCCAAATTCTCTTCGTGATCAAACCATTTACCAAAGAAGCCGCCAGACACATTGGTTGTAATTTCCTGATGAGCGCCTCTGTTGTTCCTTGCAGTTTCCGACATTTTCCTGGCAAAAGAGTTCACGGAATGAGAGCGGAATCTCGCCCAATCAAGCATGAGGCTGGGATTATGCTGGGTGATTGTCTTTTTTGGCAGGGGTATTTCATGAAAATTATTATAGGTCTGGCCCCAGAAGATGGTTCCATATACTTCATTCAGACTGTTTATATCACTGTATTTTTCTTTAAGAAAGGCCTGAAATTTCTTATGGCACTGCGCGCAGTTACACATATCGCTGCCTTCGTGGCCAAATTCATTGTCAATCTGCCAGGCGATGATTGCTTCTTCATTCCGGTAATGCTGCACCAGCCTGGCTGTGATCCTTGAAGCATATTCCACATAGTGGTCCGAATTATAGCAATACTGCCTTCTGCCGCCGAAGGCCCTCACACTTCCATCTTCAAATTCGCTTAATATCGATGGATGCTTTGCCGCAAGCCAGGCAGGAAAAGTGGCGGTTGGGGTGCCGAACATCACTTTGAAATCAAACTGTCTGGCTTTTTCAATCACAGAATCAAAAAAAGAAAAATCAAAGCTTCCTTCTTCCTTCTCCATGAGGTGCCAGGCAAATTCTCCGATCCGGATTATATTGACTCCCATTTCCTTCATCCTTCGAAGGTCTTCATCCATCATATCGGCCGGCCAGTGCTCCGGATAATAATCCACACCCAGGTACATGAAACATCTCCTCCTATAATCCCCGGCTTTTCTTCTAAAGCCTGAAGGTTCTTAATACTATTAGTGCAGGGGGCTTGAACTTTCCCTGACAATCAGCTCGCAGGGAATCACAATCTTTTTGGCAAGGGAGCGGCGGGATGCAATCTGGTCAAGAAGAAG
Organism: Paraperibacillus esterisolvens; assembly: GCF_046237625.1. Taxonomy (GTDB): domain Bacteria; phylum Bacillota; class Bacilli; order Bacillales; family DSM-1321; genus Paraperibacillus; species Paraperibacillus esterisolvens. The sequence goes on from NZ_CP143545.1 coordinate 602,895, forward strand.
ATCCACAGCCGTCATGCCCATAAATTCTGTATGTACCCTTACGGTAGTCAGCGGCGGATGGATGTGCTGCGCCATCTCGATATCATTGAAGCTGACAATGGATATATCATCAGGGACGCTGATCCCTTTTTCATGAAGGGCTCTTATAGCACCGATCGCCATGGTGTCTGAAGCCACAAAAAAGGCTGTTGGCCTGCAAGGACAGCCCAGTGCTTCATTCATCAGGCAGAATCCATCTTCAGCCGTAAATCTGCCCAGCCACTTATATTCTTCCTTATACAGATCCTTCAGTGCCAGGTATTCGTAAAAAGCAGCTTCGCGCTCGTCCGTAATCGGCTGGCTGCCATTCACAAACTCCCTGCCGCCGATATAACCGATTTTTTTGTGTCCAAGCTCAAGCAGATGCCCAATGGAATCATGGATGGCCTTCCTGAAGTCAGGGACCACACAATCAACCTCCTGGGTTAAAGTAAAGTCGACAAGGACAAAATGAGGGGAAAATTCCTTAAATTGCTGGATGTCCTGCTCACTGTATTTCCCAGCGGCAATGACGCCGTTCAGTGTTCCTTTGAAGGGCGTCTGATATGTATTGTTATCGTCCTTATACAGCTTTACAAGATGAATTCCCTTTTCAAAGCATGCTTTTTCAATTCCGAGCCGGATGGAAAGGTAATAAGGATCGGCAGCTTCCTGATCTTGAGAGTACCAGTAGAACAAGCCCAGGTTTACGTCTTTAGGGGAGTCAGCGGCTGTCCGCGGCGGCTTTTTCCGCCGGTATTTCATTTCCTCTGAAATGGCGATAATCCGGTTTCTGGTTTCCGGCGAAACAGAAAGAGTCATATCTTGATTCAGCACACGCGAGACTGTTGCAATGGAAACGCCAGCTTTTTTGGCGATAAGTTTCAGGGTAGCCATCATCGTTCACCTCCTCTATTGGTGCTGAATCCATCTGTTAACTAAAATTTTACTATCTTTTATTCTAAGAATCTATAGTTTTTTGTATGCGCTTACAGGAAGTATTTTATCTGAACAAAAAGAAAAAGGGATTAATAGTAATAATTTTACTAAAAAAAAATTTTCAAAATTATATTGTAATATTTTTACTAAAACCGTAAAATACGATTAAGTAAAACGCTTACATACTAAAATCAAGGGAGATTGATGAAATGTCAAAGAAAAAAAGTGTAATTCTATCGCTGACCCTGGCTTCTTCCCTCATGCTTGCAGCTGGCTGCAGCAATGATTCTACAAAAAGTGCCGGTGGTTCGGGCGGATCCGGGAAAGACCTTCCGGCTGTCGGTGCAACCATCTATAAATATGATGATAACTTCATGTCATATGTGCGCCGTGCCATGGAGACTTCAGCCAAGGATAATGTCAAGCTGATGCTGAATGATTCACAAAATGACCAGTCCAAACAAATTGAGCAGATCGATACCCTGCTTGCGAAGGGTGCCAAGTCACTGGCAATCAACCTGGTAGATCCAAAAGCTGCGACAACTGTCATCGATAAGGCAAAAGCAAAGAACATCCCTGTAGTCTTCTTCAATAAAGAACCGGATGCAGGAGTTTTGGACTCATATGATAAATCCTGGTATGTGGGCACCACCTCATCCGAATCCGGAGTGATTCAGGGGGAGATGATCGCAAAGGCCTGGGAAGCTAATAAAGATAAATGGGATAAGAATAAAGATGGCAAGATCCAGTATGTATTGTTAAAAGGGGAGCCTGGCCATCCTGATGCTGAAGCAAGGACTAAATTTTCAATTGACACGATTAAAGAAAAAGGAATCGATGTCGAAGAACTGGCAATCGACACTGCTATGTGGGATGCCACCAAAGCTACAGAAAAAATGGATGCTTGGCTTTCTAAATTCAAGGATAACATCGAGTTTGTCATTACAAACAATGACGGTATGGCATTAGGCTCGATTGCAGCCCTTGAGAAAGCAGGATATTTCAAGAATGATAAGTTCATGCCTGTAGTCGGCGTTGATGCGATTCCGGAAGCACTTGAGATGATTGAAAAAGGAAAAATGGTAGGAACTGTCCTGAATGATGCAAAAAACCAGGGGAAAGCAACTGTTGAGCTTGCCGCCAACGCTGCAAAGGGCAAGGATGTGCTGGATGGAACGGAGTGGAAGCTTGACGACAAAAAAGCTGTCCGCGTACCTTATGTTGAAGTAACAAAAGAAAATATCCAGGTAGGAAAAGACGCTTATAAATAATTCATAATTTACTAAGATATGAGACTGTCCCAAAACCAGGCAGACACCTATTGGCCGCCTCCATTTATAAAGCGGATTGATGAGGGGGTCATTCACTGATGGGGCAGCCTCATATTTTTTAAATGGTAAGCAAGGAGGATTGCTCATGTCTACAGCCAGTTCGGCATATCTGCTTGAGATGACCGGGTTGACCAAAAGGTTTCCGGGAGTTCTTGCGCTGAATGATGTAACACTAAAGGTAAAGGCCGGAACTGTTCATGCCTTGATGGGCGAAAATGGAGCGGGCAAATCAACGCTCATGAAGTGCCTGTTTGGCATTTATTCAATGGATGAAGGAAAAATCTCTCTTGATGGGCAGGAGGTTGCCTTTTCCAGTTCCAAGCAGGCCCTGGAGCAGGGGGTATCCATGGTCCATCAGGAGCTCAACCAGGTGCGCCAGCAGAATGTAATGGATAATATCTGGCTGGGCCGTTTTCCGAAAAAAGGTATCTTCATAGATGAAAAGAAAATGTATGAAGACACGTCGGCAATTTTTAAGGATCTGGATATTCGAGTCGATCCGCGCCGGAAGGTCAGCACTCTATCGGTCTCCGAAATGCAGATGGTGGAAATTGCAAAGGCGGTTTCTTATCATTCCAAGGTAATTGTAATGGACGAGCCAACATCCTCACTTACCGAGAAGGAAGTAGACCATCTTTTCAGAATCATCCGTAAACTGCAGAAGGACGGAGTCGCCATAATCTATATTTCTCACAAAATGGAAGAAATCCTAAAAATCTCTGATGAAGTAACGATCATGCGTGATGGGAAAAGCATTGCTACCCGTGATTCCAAGGAGATTACGACTGATGAGATTATTAAACTGATGGTTGGGCGTGATTTATCGCAGCGCTTCCCCGATAAAGTGAATCATCCAGAGGAGATCATCATGAAGGTATCCGATTTGAGCGCAGAGACTTCGAGCTCTTTTCAGGATATCAGCTTTGAGCTGAGGAAAGGCGAGATCCTGGGAATTGCAGGACTTGTAGGTTCCAAGCGGACGGAGGTGATGGAAGCTTTATTCGGCCTCAGGGGAATTAAATCTGGGACGATTGAGCTCAATGGAAAGGAAATTCACAATCATTCTCCTCAGCAGGCGATTAAAAACGGCTTTGCATTGGTTACAGAGGAAAGGCGGACTTCCGGCATTTTCCCGGAATTGAGTATTTCCTTCAATTCTATCATTGCGAATTTGAAGCGCTACCGCTCAAAGGGAGGCTTCCTGTCCGATGCCAAGGTGCACAGCGATACAAAATGGGTGATTGATTCGATGCGTGTAAAGACGCCGAGTCAAAAAACATCCATTGGCAGTCTCTCAGGAGGTAATCAGCAGAAGGTCATCATCGGCCGCTGGCTCTTGACCAATCCTGAGATTCTCCTGCTTGATGAGCCGACCCGTGGAATTGATGTCGGAGCAAAATTTGAAATTTACCAGCTGATCAATAAGCTGGCAGCCGAGGGCAAAGGCATTATCATGATCTCTTCCGAAATGCCTGAGCTGCTTGGAGTAACAGACAGGATTTTAGTAATGAGCAATGGAAAGGCTGCTGGGATTGTCAGCACCTCAATTACATCGCAGGAAGAAATCATGAGGCTGGCAGCCATGTACTAGGAGGAGAAAGTAAATGAATGAAACACAGACTAAAGGATCAATGTGGTCCAAGTGGCTGGTCGATAATGTTATTTATGTGGTTTTAGTGCTGCTCGTAATCGGAATTGTAGCAGCCTCTCCAGACTTTTTATCAGTGACCAACTTTGTTAACATCCTGAGCCAATCATCTTCAAGGATCATCATCGCCCTTGGTGTGGCGGGCATCCTGATCACTGCGGGAACCGACCTGTCCGCCGGCCGTCTGGTGGGGCTGGCTGCGGTCATCTCAGCTTCACTTTTGCAGTCTGCTGACTATGCATACAAAATGTATCCTAATCTTGCAGAGCTGCCGCTGATTGTGCCCCTGCTGATTGCGATGGCGGCAACAGGCATTATCGGAGCATTAAATGGTTTTATCGTAGCGAAATTCCATGTGCCTCCTTTCATCGCCACACTCGGTATGATGATCGGTGTGTATGGCCTGACGTCCATCTATTTTGACCGGCCGCCATACGGTGCACAGCCAATCGGTGGGTTATCTCAAAGCTTCACTACATTCGCGCAGAGGGGAATTCCACTCGGGAGCTTTGAACTTCCGTACCTTGTGATTTATGCCATCGTTATATCCGGAATCATCTGGATTATCTGGAATAAAACCCAGCTGGGTAAAAACATGTATGCAATCGGTGGAAACCCGGAAGCGGCTAAGGTTTCGGGTGTAAACGTTGCAAGAAATATCATCCTGATCTACTTGATTGCCGGCCTTTTGTATGGATTTGCAGGCGCCCTTGAAGCGGGCCGTGTCGGCAGTGCCACCAACAACACCGGTAACATGTATGAGCTTGACGCCATTGCTGCCTGCGTGGTCGGCGGCGTATCCCTGACCGGGGGGATCGGTACAGTCCCTGGTGTCATCACAGGCGTATTGATCTTCCAGATCATCAACTATGGACTTGCCTTCCTTGGAGTGAGCCCTTACATCCAATTTATCGTGAAAGGTGCCATCATCATCGTGGCTGTTGCTTTTGACATGAGGAAGCACGCGAAGAAGAAATGATGATTGGACAAGTAATTGATAATTGCACTCAGAAATGCAGACGCTACCTGCATTTCTGGGTGCTTTTCTCATGTTATGCCTGTTGATGGTTTAGCAGACTGAAGAAAAAACATTTAATCATATGACTAACTCTCTCCTATATTACTCATTATCCATATGAGCAGAAGGAATATTGCTGGCTCAATTAAATAATAAGATTGACCAGTCTGGATGGGTGTACCAGCTAGACTAAGGTTTTGGCAGGAGAACGATTTAAGGTAAGATGTTAAAGTCAGCATAAATTTTAAATAACTTGTTTCGTTTGGATCAGAAGGCCATCAAGTAAAATGACGAAGTCTTTTACTGGGGTTGAGAAAGAGCAGGAGCTTTTATTTAATGTAGAGAATTTAAAAGGAGTTCATAAATTTATCAGGCATTATTCGGTGGAGGTAACTAGACAATGAATAAATTAGCAATGGACTGTATAAATAAATTAGTATTTATGGAGAAAATGAACCTTTTTGAAAAACCAGATGTAATTCTTTATCATCCAGGTCACTTTCCAGAATTAAATGAACAATTATTGAATTACTACAGGACATCCGGAGCAAAGCTAATTTTGATTCCCGAAGTTTATAATGATTTCTTAAAATGTAATGAATATGATTTTTATGCCCCGCTATTAATAAAAGAGGGCATTGAAAAGGAAAAACTGCTGCCAATATTCAATGGGCATGGTTTAAAGGGAGTAGATGGTGTCCTTCAATCAGCATTTAGTTTCCTTAATACCACCAGCCATAAGAAGATTTTATTAGCTGGGAAATCATTTTTTTGCAAACGCTTCTATCTATTAGCTTCTGTCTATGCAAATGAGAACAAGGTTTTGGATGTTTTACCGCTTGAAGATAATAGAGGCATTACACCTGACAAATGGACACAAAGTGAAAAAGGCAGAGCGAGGGTTTTAAACGAAATTGAACAATATGCAAGTATTGTAAAGAAACAAATAAATGCTTTACCCTAATAATGGGAGGAAACCTATTATTTAGAATGTAGAGTGTTTCACCTTTTAGTTTAAATAGAAGTACAGGAAAAAAAGAACAATCATTTTTTATAAATTTGCATCCATGTTTATAACAACAGCCAATGAAAAAGACAGGGGGCCTGAGTAGAGCCCTCTGTCTTTTTGCTAGAACAACTTTTTCATTGATCATTTACTTATAAACTACTATCGCACCAACTGATTTGTCTGTGGCTTGCCCGTTGACACGTACTTTCAGGCCGTAAGATCCGATTTTTCGTCCAGCATCATCCATGAATGGATTTTCAAATGACTGACTGTCATTGAATAATGAGACGGCCGGCTGGCTTGCAAGGCTGAGTGTCTGGACGCCAGGGTAGTTCACATCCAGCCCAGATGTAGGGTTCAGGCCGAAAGCAGCATCCGCAATATGGAAGCGGGTGCTTGCCTGAACAGGCGAACTTCCAGTAATGTTCCATTTAAGGTCAGTGTTTGGATGTGCATCCACCACTCCGACAAAGCCTTCACCAGGGTGAGTGCCTGTCCAGTTATCAGTGAATGTAGGGTCTACATACCAGACCACAAGTCCGCTGTCGTAGCTCACCAGTGAGCTTCCGCGTCTGATGTTCTTCAGGCCTTCGTCAACACCTTTATGGTTACGCCATTCTAACAGGTAGTAATGATCTGAGTATTTAAAGCCGTCTGATTTTTCGAAGCCCTCAAGCTTGAAAGCTGATGCTCCTTCAGCATCATCCTTCAACAGCTCTTGCCCGTCAGCAGTAACCGTGATGTTATCTGCGAAGAAGCCCTGCTGTGAGGTGCCCCAGTCGGTGATATAGCGGAAACGGAGCTTGATTTTCTTGCCGGCGTACTCCTTCAGGTCAAAGGATTGTGCTTTCCATCCATCGGAATTTCCTGTGAAGCCTGGAAGGGCTTCAGGGATGGTAGGGTAGGCACCAGAGACAGCGGAGCTTGAAGTATTGTTGTTTCCAAGTGACTTCCAGGTCCCGCCATTATCTGATGACACTTGTACAAATGCAAAATCCCAGTCCTTCTCAATGTCATACCAGGCATCAAATTTCAGTTCTGCAGTTGCTTTACCGGTAAGGTCAACATCCGCAGTCATCTTTGTATCGATTTCATCTGCCTGTCCGCCCCAGTACTGATAACTGCCGGCTGCAGGTGTATTGATCTTTGTTTTTTTCTTAGGCAGGTTCACTTTTACCGCAATCGGATTTTTACCGTTCGGGGAGTTTGCCTGATCAAGAAGGAATTGAGAGCCGTTTGTGCTTACTTCGTCCCAGTTTACATTCACTGTCTGAGTCCAGTTCCCGCCAAGGTAGGACTGCAGATAGGATTTGGCAAGCGGCGAGAAGCCCGTCGGCTCTGTTCCGCCGATTTTACCGGCCCATGAGCCGGATGCCATGATGGACCAATAAGCTACAGGCTCGCCGGTTCCGGAATAGATTGTGTCATACTCATCCGGGTATCCGAGGTCATGGCCGTATTCGTGTGCAAATACGCCGGTTGCCCCGTCTTCAGGCATCATGGTGTAATCATAAAAACCTGGGATTCCTTTTCCTAAACCATCCGGATCATAAAATGATGCGGAACGGTGGGACCAGATGGCATTATCACCAAGTGAACCTCCGCCTGCTTCCTGGCCAACTCCAGAATGGATGATCATCAAGTGATCCACAAGGCCGTCTTTTTCTTGTAAATTACCATCACCATCTAAATCATGCGGATCTTCGAAATCATAGTCACTTAAAGGAATGCCAGCCGCTTTCGCAGCATTATAAGTGTCTCTTACTAATTGCTTTGAACCTCCTGGGCTGACATTGTCATGGCCGCCGCCTTGATCCTTTGTTTTATCAGCACCATAAAAAGCTGCAGTCCCAGGTACTTTCAGCCATCCAAATGCCTTTCCATCTACGGAATATGTGCCGCCCGATTGCTGTTCATAAAATTGTTTCATAGAAACAAAGTTTTCGCCGTTAGGACCTTTTACGCCATTGTCGCCGAAAATCATATCTTCATAGTGGCTCAGCGGATAATCCTTGTAATAGTTAGCCGATTCGCCAGGCTGAATTTTGTTATGTTCAAAGTCGGAATACTCAACAGCCAGGACGAGGACTTTGTCTTTTCTGGTATCACCTGTATACTTTGTTTCACTGACCGGGTCCGGATTACCCTTTAAGTGGCCCTTTTTCTGGCCGTTTCCATTCAGGAGTCCGTTATTGAATTTCTTGAATTCCTGCTGCTTTTTGGCCTCAGACTGCTTCACTTTAGCAGCGAGCGGATCGGCCCCTTTTACTCCGGATTCCTTGCCTTTAACCTCGAGATATTCCTGCAAAGCCTTCTGCTTGTCTGCTTCGCTGGCACCGGCTGGAATTTCACCGCGCTTGATCAGTGCCTCCAAAAGCTTTTCATCATTTACAATGCCCATATCCAATGAACCGTGGGAATGGATTTGTGACTCAAGTCCTGTCTCGGATGCTTTTACCGGCCCAGCTGAGTAGCCGGGGATACCAGAAAATAATGTTCCGGCCATTACTACGGATGTTAGACCGGTTTTGAAGAGCTTGTTCAATGAATAACCCCCTAAATGTTGTAAGTTTATCCTTATATTATTGTAAAAGTTAGAATATTCAAATAGGAATATTTTCTTATATTCTGATAATTTTCTGGGTCTATAGATTTATTTCATGCGGAAATGGGGGGCAATTTGTATTCTATATTGCGGTTTGGAAGGACTTTCCAACTGGGTCAAAGGGGTGCAGGGGTGTTTTCTTTATGCAGAACAAGCATAAAGAATTAGAAAACAACATTGGGAATTGGAAACATTTTCAATAATAATAGTGTTATAATTGTAAGAAAAATAAAATAATTCACATTAAATTGCAACGTTGAGTGTTGAGGGGGCAATTATGAAGGCAGTTAAAATTCTCTTAATGTACATCGTTAGTATTTTTGCAATCCTATTTATAAGTGTTATTCCAAAGGTCACACTGGACAAGGGGTTATTCAATATTACCGGTTTTGTCCAGGAAACTGCGAATCTGGTTCCTAAATTTGTGAAACCTGGAAATTGGATCATGAGTATGGGTGAAGCCTCTTTCCCCATCATAAATATTATTTGGAAGCCGTATCTTTACTCGGCTTCGATATTGATAGGAACGATGGCGGCAGGAACTGCCCTTGCTTTTGTTCTGGCCCGGCGTGTTCGTGAAAGAAAAGCAATTGCTGCCATTGCAGCTGGGTATTTTTCTTTCTTTTCCAATTTAGGGGGAGGACTTTTGGTGGGCGGCGCTGTTTTCTTTCTTGTATCCCAATTTGATATACATGGGGGCGGCTTTTGGGGTTATATCCTGTGCTTTCTGCTTGCAGCCGTCATCCCGGTTTCAGCGGTCTTTGGTTTTTTCACAAGGATGGAAGCGGGAATATCAGTTAGTGAAATTAAACAGGTTCATAGCCTGTTCCAGCTGCTTTTTAAAACTGCGGCATGGAGCGCGGCCATCGGCCTGCCTGCGGCAGAGTACCTGGCCGGGACAAAGGGGATTTCCTTTTATATGGCCGCATCCCTTGAGCCGGTCGTGATTGCGGTGTGTCTGAGTCTGATGTTTACGTTGATTTATGTTTTTTATGCGTTCCTCATTTTGTTTATAAAAGAGGAAGAGGCAGGCATTCCTTCGGGAGAAATATGGAAGAAACGCTTACGGGCTGCCTTTGACATTATCAAGGTGCATTTTTCTAATCCTAAATTTGCCGGGGGGTTTATCTTTCTTTTCGGCTTGCTGGCTTTCAGCTTCTGCTATTCAGCATTTATGGGTGAACCGATCCAGAAGGTGAATCTGCTTACAGATGGAAAGGGCCGGGTACTGAGCGCCCCGCCTCATCCACCTTCGCATTATATGTGGTTCGGGTCTGATTTCAATGGTGCCAGCATACGGGACCAGCTGTTCGTCGGGGCAAAATATACACTTATATTCGGACTCTTCATCGCTTTGCTGCGGGTAGCCGGTGGATTTGGACTGGCTGTCATCTATACATTCAGCCTAAAGGAAAGAACAAGGATATTCATCAATAAATTTGTAGACTCCATACATTTCCTGCCGCTCAGCCTGATTGCCGTCATCCTGCTGTCTCCCATCCTCATGGACCGCGGCGGCGGGGATTTTGAATATCCATTCATGGAACGAATTGTACTTGAAGTAGTCATCCTGACCCTGCTGGTCCTTCCGCTGACCACGGTCCTGATTGGCAATGAAATGAGGCTTATCGCGAGGGAGATGTATGTGGAAAGCGCACGGACGCTTGGGGGCGATGACCGTCATATTTTGTGGAAGCATATCTTCCCGCAGCTGGCTTCCAGGCTGTTTATCATCTTTGGGCAGCAGTTTATCCAGGTTCTGCTGATCTTTGTCCACCTTGGCATTTTCTCTCTTTTCTTTGGAGGGACATTGGTCTCGCTGACCAATTTAGAGCACCCATACTCCAGTCTTACAAATGAATGGTCCGGGTTGATTTCAAACGCAAAAAACGCCTTTGCTTACGGGAAGTACTGGCTCTTGCTTTCACCGCTGCTTGCCTTCATGTTCTGTATTATCGCCATGCAATTCGTTGTCCAGGGAGTACAGGAGGTTCAGCATAAGAAGATCGGTGTTCTCATGCCGAAGCGCAGGAAATTCAAAGGTAAAAAGGAATCGGCCGAGGTTTTTGCCCTAAAAGAAGAGGGGCAGTTTGCCCTGTCATCCCGAAAGAAAAACCGGGTCATCTGACGAAGGAGGAGAAACCATGGGCTATTTATTAAAGTTAATTAAAATTGCTTTTTATTATGTGCTCGGAGTTATTGGGATCCTTTTCGTCAGCATTGTACCCGGGGTGATCGCGAGCGGAGCAGTCTATAAAATTCCAGTCTATCTGGAGGAATTTTATAAGTTTTTCTTTGAATTCCTGAAAAAAGAGAACTGGGTTTTTTATTATAAAAAACAGCCGCAGCCGATCCTGGAATTTTTGAAGGAGCCTTATATTTATTCTGCAAAAATATTTATCGGCGGAATTCTGCTTGGCTTTTTCACTGCCCTGCTCCTTGCCTTTCTGACATTCCTGCTGCCGGGATATATTACCAGGCCGGCCAAAAAGGTGCTGAGCCTGCTTGAGACAATGCCGGATCTGCTCGTGGCAGTCCTTCTGCAGCTTTTGGTGGTGGAGTTTTTCAAAAAAACAGATATCCTTCTTTTCAAGTTTGTGGTGATTGGAGAGGAGACCATCTATCTCGCCCCCATCCTCACTCTATCTATTCTGCCGGCCATCTTTTTATACAAACTGATTCTGATGCTGGCGGAGGAGGAGCTGATCAAACCATATACCGAATATGCATCGGCAAAGGGAATGGGGAGGCTTCGCATCCTGATTGTCCATGTTTTCAGAAATATTTTCCCTTCTATCTTCTATCATTCTAAAATTATCGTGTGGGGATCGATGTCAAGCCTGTTTATTATAGAAACTGTCTATAATACGAGAGGCCTGACGGTTTACAGCCAGATGGCTCCAAAGCCGATGGTGCTTGCGGTCATGCTGCTGATGATTTTCACTCCTTTCTTCATCCTGTATCAGGCAGGACAGGTTTGGCTGGACAGCATGGCCGGAGGCAGAGGAAAAGAAAGGCGCAGAAAGGGCTTTTCCTTTTCAAACTTCTCATTTATAACAAATCCATCAGCATGGATGAAATCCTGGGTTCAATATAAGAAGCCTGCATTTGTACTGGCGCTATTTGTTCTATACTGTTTTCTGTTCATCAAAAATGACGAAGATCCTGTCAAGCTGGCGCTATTGTATTACAGTGCCAAGGCTCAGGAAGCGGGTGCAGGGGATAAGAGCGCTGCTGCAGCCAACTATGAGATCAAGGATGATTTCAATTCCATGCTGAAGGCGGTGAAGGATGGGGACAAGGAATTGTTCATGAGCTTCCAGAATACAGCTAACAAAACGTTCTACAAGGAGCAGGAACACTTCTTTGACGAGATTGTCCTAAGCAGAAAGCAGGGGAGATGGGACACCTCCCTCGATATTGGGGAAATCAATGTCAGCTCGGCAGATACCGGCTCCCTGAGCATGCTGGTCACCATGGATGACGGAGGGGGAAGATCATATAAGAATGCCGTCACCTACAAAATGATAAAAAAAGGCGGAAAGTGGAGGCTGAATGATGTCTCCTTCCAAAAGAAGAAGTATAACACGGTAACCGTTTTTTACGAAAAAGGGCAGGATAAAAGGGCATACGAGGTCCTTCTGGAGGCAACATCAGTCGTCCGCTTATACAATCAGGAATTTGACTGGAAGCCGGGCGATATTGAAATCAAGCTGTATTCAACTCCTGTTCAGCTCGCTGCTACCCTCCCTGCACCGGAAGCCTATTCCTGGAGTGGTTATGGGGAGAGCATTAAGCTGATACATAAAAGTAATTCTGCTGGTGCGGCTGAAACACCCGGCCAAATCCTTACTTATGAAATTGCTGCAAAAATGCTCGCAGATCTAACCAATGATAATGCCGCCGATTATGTGCAGTCGGGATTATCCCAAGTAATGAAAAATATCGCGCAGGACACCGGAAGCGGCTATGCCCTGATCAAAGATTTCCTTCCATACCAGAAGGAAGAAGCAAGAGTAATGCTGTCACGCATTCCGGCCATTTCAGAGATACAAAAATTCACAGAAAAAGATCCAATCCAGGGCATGTATGCCGGTATATTGCTTACTTCCTATCTGCTTGAGGAGAAAGGAATGGAAAAGTTCATTGAATTCGCTGCAGAACTTAAGAAGAATGAATTTGTGGAGGAAGGATCCCTTAAAAAGAGCAGGCTGAAGAATGAACGTACACTCCAGGCAATCCAAAAGGTGTATGGCCCATTAAATAAGCTTGATGCCGAAATCGCGTCATATGCAAAAAAGAAATAATCCAGATGGCTGCCTAGTGCAGCCTCTTTCAATGTCGAAATTTAATGGAAAGGTCCCTTTTAATTCAAAAAGGACTATTTACACAGAAGGGCGAAAAGAATAAGAGATTATGGGATTTTACTAAAGGAGGAGTAGGAATGAACGTGAAGAAAAAAGGGCTGCGGTTTGCTGCAGCAGCCGTATTATTAGCCTGCATGCCCTTTTCGGCAGCAGCCAAGACGGTAAAACGGGACGACAGCCCTTTTCCGGTACGGTATGTGGCCCTGGGTGATTCGCTCGCAGCTGGCCAGACTCCGTACAAATATGTGGATTACGGCTATCCGGACTATTTGGCAGAAGCGTTTGACGGAAGAAGGTACAAGCTTAAGGAATTCGATAACTATGGAATACCAGGGTATACCTCTGAGAACGTAAAGAATGATGTTGTTAAAAGCAAGAAAATCCGGGAAGATATCAAGGATGCAACACATTTGACCATTGATATCGGGGCAAATGACCTGCTGCCGAAATTGAAGACAGACCCGGCCGGCGCTATCCTGACGGCGGCAGCCAACCTGGAAGTCATCCTGGAGACCATCGACTCACTGAATCCAAGGGTCCAAGTCTATGTGATGGGTTATTATAACCCTTACCCTTCCATGCCGGCTGCGGAGCAGGCCAGGCTTCTGCCGGTCCTCCAGAAGCTGAATGAAGTGATCAAAGCAGCTGCGTCAAAAAATAACGATGCGTATGTACCGACTGAAGCACTGATAGCGGCAAAGGCTTTGGAATACATTCCTAATTCCGCTGACATTCACTTGAGTGAAGCGGGGTATAAAGCAGTTGCTTCAGAGTTTTGGAAAGTTATGGACAAAAAGAAGAAATGAGGGAGAGGCCCGGCGGATGCTCTGCAGGGTCTTTTTTTGTACCTATTCTTAATGCCGGGCACCTTTCTTTAGCAGCTAATTTAATAAATATTTCCAATAAACATTGAAACTGACATTAGTGTCGATTATAATAACGACAAAGATGTCATTTTTAATGGAGGCTTATATGGAAACCAAATCTCTTTTCAAGAATAAGCAATATGTTTACTTAATCAGCTCACAGCTTGTATCCAATCTGGGAGACTGGTTGGATCTCCTTGCGCTGATGGCCCTGGTCAGCATTAATTGGCAGGCAAGTCCGATGCAGATGACCGGATTGATGCTTTGTTTTTCAATTCCCATCATTCTGTGGGGGCCATTTGCCGGAGTCCTTGCAGACCGTTATGACCGAAAAAAACTGATGATCATCGCCGACCTGGCCAGGGCTGCAGCCGCCGTCGGTGTGGTCTTTGCTCCCTCGATATGGGTGCTGTATGCTTTGATTTTCTTCAAAAGCTCGTTCTCTGCTTTATTCATTCCATCCAAGAATGGAAAGCTGAAGGAAATCGTCCCTGAGGCTCAGATGCAGCAGGCTGTGTCGCTGAGTGCGATGATTGATAACGGCAGCAAGGTGCTTGGGCCGATGATCAGCGGGATTGCGGTTGCCTCAATCGGAGTCCAGCTGGCCTTCTATCTTGATGCAGCATCCTTTGTCGTCTCAGCCCTGTTCCTTTTGGGCTTGAAAAGCAGCCTCAGCCCTGCCGTTTCTGAAAAAGTGACGGATAAAAAGAAGGGGCTGTTCCAGGAGATGGGGGCAGGCTTTGCTTTCCTTAAAACGATGCCGGCAGTGCTATTTGGACTGATTGTCATGAGTTCGGCACTTCTTGTCCTTCAGATTGCCGATACACAGATTATGATCCTGTTAAGGGACATACCGGGCGAACCCGTGAATCTCGCCGGTTACGCGATGAGTGCTTCAGGTGCCGGGATGTTCCTCATGTCAGCTTACTTAAGTAAAAAGAAGATAACCTCCTTAACCGGCTATATGTCAGCGGGGGCGATCATCGTCGGTGGAGGCTTTGCCGGAGTAGTCTTTTTAACAGGACTGCCTCCCTCCGCACTCAACTTTATACTGCCTTTACTGTTCTTTTTTGCCGGCGGGGCGGCCGCGGGAATATTTATTCCCTTTAATGTGCTGGCCCAGAAAAGCACTCCGGTTCACATGAGCGGGCGCACTTTTGGTACTATAAATAGTGTAACGACCATGGCGGCGATCGTCGGGATGGTTCTTGGCGGCATTCTGGTGGAAACGCTCGGAATCAAGACGGCATTTGTCATGTCAGGCAGCCTTCTCATCCTGATCGGTATCGGAACCGCCTTCGTAAAAACCGGACAAAAAGGAAGTGTCAATCTTGCCGAAAGTGAGCGAGGCATACAAAAAGAAGCGTAGGCAGGAAATTCTGGATATAGCAAGAAAAGTATTCATTGAAAAAGGGTTTGAACACACTACCATGACAGACATTGTAGAGGCATCCGGACTAAGCAGGGGAGGAGTATACCAATACTTCTCCAGTACGGATGAAATGTTCCGGGAAATCACCAACTTCAACGATCATGAACATGGAGACTGGATCGATCAAGTTATAGGTGAAAGCCATTCAGCCTGGGAAGCACTGGACCGGCTGCTGAAGGAAAATGAGGCCGGCCTTTTGAATGACAGCATTGGATTTGGGATTGTCCAATTCGAATATTTTGTCAACAGCACAAGACGAGAAGATCGGGCGTCCTATTTAAATAAGAGATATCTTTCAGCTGTCAAAAGCTTTTCAAAGTTTATCCGTCACGGAGTGGAAACAGGGGAATTCAAGCCCATTCAGCCCATTGAGGCCATCACACTCTTTATTATCAACGTCCTTGACGGCACCCATCTTCAGCGGGTTATGACTCTGAATCATATCGGCCCTGCCGATGTCTACGTGACAGAGCAGATAGACAGCCTCCGGATGTACCTGAAACAGGTCCTGCAGGTGGATTCGTAAGGAAGTTCTGAAGAGTTCGGAGGGTGTATTTGAAATAGCAGAGGGCAATATGCCTTCCGAATGGTTCGGAGGGTCCATCGTAACGTTTCGGAAGCTATTCCGGATAGTTCGGAAGGGATTCCCCGTCTACTAGCCGGAAGCCTGTTTTTTGCTTCTGCGGGGGGTTCAGCAGAGCGATGGACAGACAGCCGTCACCAGCAGAATTCTAACTGCATACATTTTAAAATGGCTTAAATTAAAAGGTTCTTGTTCAGTAGCCGCACTATTTGCGAAAACAGCCGCGGTCAAAGAGCCTGATTCTTAAATATGCTCCATCAGGCGTTTATACGCTGTCCCAAAAGTTTGACAACTCATGTCTGATATATTATGATATTAACAAATAGCCGGATAATAGTTTCTCCTAAAGGGGAGTAGCTTTTACAGCAAAGTCGTCATTTCGGAGCCCTGTGCTCCCGGCTTTGCTGGCAGCAAAATGCTGTTAGCAAGACCTTTACCTAAGCGGTAAAGGTCTTTATTTATTTTCATAGACCTCTGCCGCTTAACGGGCAGGGGTCTTTTATTTGGCTATCAACCCTCTAGATTGCGAGAGGGAAAGAGCTGATCGTTAGATAAATAAAAAGGCTCTTTTCTATAGATTGTTTTTTTCCTATTCAATAAGTAGATTGCCTGGCTAAACAAGGTTGATTGGAGTGTAAGGTGTGAGACTCTGATCCAGCTGCGAACTGAAACCCTCAAGTCATAAGTCAAGCAGTCCATGGGAAGAAGCCCGCTTCCCACTGCCTGCCATGCGGAAAGCGGACAACTGGAGCGGAGTTCAACCTTCTTCTCCACCAATATTAAAACCCAATACAGAAAGGACTGGACAATTTGAAAAAAATGAAACTTTCTTTGACAGAACTAGTAAAGATTAATAGGGAAGAACTATTAAAGGATAAAATTCTGCTTGAGAAGATTGAAAAACGTATCGATGAAAGGTATACGAAGCAAGTTTAATGAATGAACTAGCGGGACAAGCCGCAAATACTTTTAGTGGGGGAAGTTGAATGTTGTTGAGAAAATATATGTGTTTATTGGGTGTAGGTTCTGCCAAAATCGATCTCATCTTAGAGAAGGACACGTATAAAGCAGGAGATACCGTCCATGGCCATTTCCTGCTGAAAGGAGGCACAATCAGCCAGCAGCTGAAGAGGATTGATTGTGATCTAGTGATGGAGGAGCGCAGCAGCAAGACAGAAAAGGTAGTAGAATCCGCGATGATTCTAACCTCCAAGACAATAGAATCGGAAGAAATGAATAAGGTTAAATTCACATTTTCGCTGCCGGAGGATCTGGTTCTATCATCCAAGGAGACAGCTTATCATTTCAAGACAAAATTAACCTTCAATGAGGGTGTGGACAGCACAGACAGCGATAGAATCAAAATCATAGAATAATAAATCATAGAATAATGAAAGGATGATTTCAGAGTTGATCAGAACTTTTAAGAGGCTGAAATTTGCTTTTAAAATAAAAAAGTTTCTGCCATTCATGAAGGATTATATTATGTCTGATGAAGTCCCGGTACGCAGTAAAGCTATTGGTTTTCTGCTGGTTATTGCATATACGGCATTTCCGCTTGATTTCATTCCCGACTTCTTTTCCATCTTTGGGATTATGGACGATTTGTTCATTGCCGGTATTGTCATAAATCAGATGATCAAGACGGCGCCCCTGGCCCTGAAAAAGAAACATGGTCTGGAAAACGCTGCATTTTAACTGATACAGGCACAGCCGGGCGGGCATTCCTCATATCCTGTTATAAGTGATACATGGGGGAGGTCTGCCGGGATGGATTATTCCTACTATCCAACCGATTATTATCGCCAAAACGAAAGGCTCCGTAAAGATATTGCCGGAGCTATCAATGGGGAATTCAGTGCAATTCAATGCTATGAAAGAATTGCCTCGCTCTCGCCGTCCAAAAAGGCAAGGGAGCAGATTCTCGAAATCCGTAAAGATGAAATCAGGCATTATCAGCAGTTCACACAGATTTATACAAACTTGTTTGGCAGCCAGCCGATTGTAAAGGCTGTCGAGGAGTGTCCATCGACATTCAGCAAGGGACTGGAGTTCGGCTTTAACGATGAGCAGGAGACGGTAGATAAATATCTCGAGATTTCAAGCTATGCCCAGGATCCGGGCGTCAGGGAAGCATTCAGGCGGGCGGCCGCCGATGAGCAGAACCATGCGGTCTGGTTTCTGTATTTTATGACAAAAGGCCAGAGTTAAAAGAGAAAAACATCTTGCACTCTCAGGAATAATGTGTAAATATGTTAAGTAAATTTAATAGCAAAAACACTAGGGGTGCTTATTGAAGCTGAGAGAGACGGAAGTCTTAACCCTCGAACCTGCACTAGATAATGCTAGCGAAGGGAAGTGGCGCATACTATAGGAGTATGTTTATTTGAATCTTTCAAAAGATTTCAATTGTTCTAAAACCACTTTCATTTTATCGAAAGTGGTTTTTTTATGTGTTGTGAGGAGATTTAACCTGCGAAATGCGTATGATGCAATCCGCAGGCAAAGCCTGGGTGGGTTACTGCCCGACCTGCGAAAATAAAGCGCCTGGAGTGGGAATCATCAATAAAAACAAAAAAATCATGTGAACAATCATCTGAAAAGGAGAGTGGGAAAAATGAAGTTTACCCGGAAACTGTATGAGAAGCTGAAGCCCATCTGGCGTGAGAACCACAAGCATCCTTTCGTGGTTGAAATGGGGGCAGGAATCCTCGATCCCGAAAAGTTCCGCTTTTATATGATTCAGGATTATCTGTATTTGATGCAGTATACAAAACTGTTTGCCCTGGGTGTGGTTAAAGCGGAAAGCCTTGAGGATATGCGCTTGTTTTCTCTTTTGCTGCATTCCACCATACATGATGAAATGGAGCTTCACCGAATGTATGCCCAGCGATTCGGCATTACTGCTGAAGAGCTTGAACGGGCAGAATCCTCGCCCGTCACATTAGCATATACGCATTATATGCTGTATTCAGCTGGAAATGGGACTCTTGCAGACCTGACAGCTGCCTTGCTTCCCTGCATGTGGAGCTACTGGGAAATTGGGAAGGAGTTAAGCAGCATTCCTGGGGCTTGTGACCATGAATTATACGGCGGGTGGATAAAAGCATACAGCTCTGGGGAGTTCGGCAGCCTTGCCGAGAGGTGCATAGGCTTGATGGACAGGCTGGCCGAGGAGAAGGCTGATGCAGACCTCATGCGGCTTGAGACCATTTTCCTCAATACGACCCGCTTTGAGTATTTGTTTTGGGACATGGCATACAACAAGGAGATGTGGCCCGGAAATGTGTAATGATGCATTAGAGTTAAGGGGAGTTTCATTTGCCTATCCCAGTGGAAGAGTGTCAGCCCGCCGGCCTTTAAATGCACTGAACTTTAAAGTTTCTGCCGGTGAATTCGTTTCCCTCATCGGGGCAAGCGGTTCTGGAAAAAGCACGATATTCAGATTAGTTTCCGGACTTGAACAGCCGGACGAAGGGACAATTTTACTGAATGGGAGCTCTAAAGCCAATCGTCTCGGCTGTGTTGGGTATATGCCGCAAAATGATTTACTGATGCCTTGGAGGACAGTGCTTGATAACGCAGCGCTTCCGCTGGAAATTAAAGGGTATGAAAAAGAGGAGGCACGTGAAAAAGTACTGAAACTTCTCGGCGAATTTGGTTTGAAGGATGTGGAAGGACACTTTCCGGCTGAGCTTTCGGGAGGGATGAAGCAGCGGGTTTCGTTCCTTCGTACCATCCTCAGCGGCTCTGATCTGCTATTATTGGACGAGCCATTCAGTGCATTGGATGCGATTACCCGGCTTGGTATGCATGAATGGCTCCTCAGGCAATGGAATAAATGGAAGAGAACCATTCTTTTCATTACTCATGATGTGGATGAAGCCATATATTTATCTGATCGCATACTTGTGCTCCCAAAGGATGGAGGACCCATTAAAGAGGTAAGAGTACCATTAAAAAGGCCGCGGGCATTGAGGGATTTAAGCGGGCAGTATGCTGCTGCCCTTAAGGAACAGCTGCTTTCTGCGCTCAGACCAGGGGCAGGTGTATGAGGAAGACTGAATATCTTTATTCTCTGTCACTCACCGCCTGCCTCCTGATTATCTGGGAATTGGCGGCGGAAAGATATGATAAAAGCTTTATTTTCCCGTCTCCAGCTGAGATTACTCTGAAATTATGGGAGCTCCGGTATTTATTGTTTTTTGAACATCTGCCGCCGACATTGATGATCATCATAACCGGCCTTGGCATATCCATCCTGCTGGGTGCTGGTCTTGCAATATGGATGAGTGCAAGCCGGACAGCGGAAAAGGCATTTTATCCTATTCTTATAGCATCGCAGACAATCCCAGTCATTGCGCTTGCCCCAATTTTCATTCTCTGGTTCGGCTATACCATCTGGAGCAAGGTGGCTGTCACTGTGCTGATCACTTTCTTCCCGATTACCGTGGGTGCATTTGATGGGCTCCGTTCCTATGACCGTAATATGAAAGAACTGATGCTGACGCTGGGTGCTTCCAATAAAGATATATTTTTAAAAATGAAGATTCACGGGGCGCTTCCATCCTTTTTTTCAGGTCTCAAGGTGGCGGTTACGCTGAGTGTAATAGGCGCTGCCATTGGGGAGTGGCTCGGGGCCCAGGCTGGTCTTGGATATTTCAGCCGGAGGATGATGACCCAGTTTGACGGGCCCGGGGTATTTGCCCCCATTATCCTGCTGTCACTGCTTGGGATCCTATTGTTCCTGCTCGTAACCCTGCATGAGAGAATATTATTGAAATGGAGAAAAAAAGGATGATAAAAAATTTTGGAATATATCTGGTCCTGCTGCTGTTATTGACTTCATGCAGCAAGGCAGCTGAACATGCCGCCAATAAGAAGGACGGCAGTGATGGATTACAGAAAGTCAGCATTATGCTGGATTGGTATCCAAATGCCGTACATAGCTTTTTATATGTTGCCGAGGAAAAGGGCTATTTTGAAGAAGAAGGTATTAAGGCTGATATACAATTCCCTGCAAACCCAACCGACCCATTGAATCTTGCGGCAGCGGGCAAGGTGACCCTCGGATTATATTATCAGCCAGATGTGATTATGGCCCGGGCAAATGAAAACGTTCCGGTAAAGTCGGTAGCTGCAATCGTCCAATCGCCGTTGAATCATGTTGTATTTCTTCAGGATAGCAAGATAAAAACACCAAAAGACCTGGAAGGTAAAAAGGTAGGCTACCCCGGGATCACTCTGAATGAAGCACTGCTTAAAACAATGGTGGAGCATGATGGAGGAGACTTTGGCAAGGTCGGCATGATTGATGTTGGCTTTGATCTTGGAACATCCATCGCAGCGAATAAAACAGATGCAGTCATCGGTGCATTTATAAATCATGAAGTACCTGTACTTAAGCATAAAGGAATTTCCACCCGCGATTTCAATCCCACTGATTACGGTGTCCCGGCTTATAATGAACTGGTGATTGTCACGAGCGATCAGACATGGGAGGGGCAAAGCGATGCAATCCGCGCCTTCTGGAGGGCTGCAGAGAAAGGGTATGAATACATGAAGGAACATCCTGACGAAGCGCTCGACATTCTAGTAAACCACCAGGATAAAGCGAATTTCCCGCTAAATAGAGAAGTAGAGAGGGAAAGCCTGGATATCCTGCTGCCAAAAATGGAGACCAGGGACAGGAGTTTCGGATCCCAGGATGCGTCGTCATGGACAGAAGTGATGGATTGGATGCGGAACTCAGACTTGCTGAAGACTGCGCCGAAAGTGGATGAATTGATGGTGGATATAATGAGTGAGTGAAAATTTAATCCTAAAGGAAAGCAGACGCCGGGCAGATAAGCTATAATTAGCAATAAAAACAGATAGCTGGAGTGACGAAAACCATGTATTTGACAATAAACGAGACAGCTGAATATTTATCCATGTCTGTTCCATCCGTGGAGAATCTGATCCTGCAGAGGAAGATCAGGTTCCTGCATGATGAAGAAGGCAATGTCCTGATATATAAAGATCAATTTAAGACTCATCTTGAACAGATGGAGAAGTACAAAAATTTGGTGGATGAGCTGGCCGGTGAACCGATTCCTGAAGACAGGGATATAAAGGATGAGGATTAAAATTTAATTGTTTGTAAATTCAGAATTAAAAAACAACGTTGACAAGGCTGCCTTTACTCTCTATAATCAAGAAATACTATTCACTATATTAAAATATTTATAAGCGCTGATAGGAAATTCAGTAGTTTTGATGGTTCTGTTTCAAGAGAGCCGGCGGGTGGTGCAAGCCGGTACAGAAATTAAAGCGAATTTCACTCCTTGAGCTTCTTTTCTATATAACAATAGAAAAGACGGATAAAACCGTTATGTGAACGAAGAGGCAGACTTTGTCTGCAATGAGGGTGGTACCGCGATGACAATCGTCCCTGCTGAGTTTTTTCAGCAGGGTTTTTTTTGTTTTTTAGAGATACTAAGTGAAGATAAGGATGGTGCTGTATGCAAAAAGAAACACTTCAAAAACAGCTGCTCTCGCGTCATGTAAGAATGATAGCGATGGGCGGGATGATCGGTACGGGCATATTTAAAGGAAGTGCCGATACAGTCGGGCTGGCAGGTCCCGCTGTTATCTTTTCTTATTTATTTGCCGGACTCCTGCTGCTTGTCGTAATGGCAGCACTCGCTGAAATGGCGATCGTCTATCCTGGACAGAACATGAACCAGCTGATTGGCAAGGCGCTTGGAAGCCGTGTTTCCTTCGTAACCGGCTGGCTCTACGTTATACTCTGGCTTGTCGTCTGTGTGATTGAAGTCATAGCTGCGGGAAGCTTCCTGCAATATTGGTTCAAAGACACGCCACTGTGGGCACTCAGCCTAATCTGCGCCCTTGGAATCATCCTGCTGAACAGCTTCAGCGTTAAGTATTATGGGGAAATTGAGTATTGGTTCGCGGGTTTAAAGATTTTTGTCATCATCGCGTTCATTTTACTGGGAGCGGCCATCCTGTTCGGCATCATACCAAGCAGCGGCCAGGAAACCTATCTCGACAATTATACAGACTTTGTCCCGAACGGCTGGAACGCCGTATTTGCGACTCTGCTAATCGTGATGTTTTCCTATGGCGGATCTGAGCTGATAGGGTTGACCATCACCGAGATGAAGGATGCTGAAAAGGCGCTTCCGGGCATAGTTAAGGGAGTCATGATGAGGGTCATCCTGTTCTACACGCTGCCCATCATCATTATTTGCGGACTAATTCCGTGGAACGGAATCAATAAAGCGGGCAGCCCGTTTGTCCAGGTATTTGAAACAGCGGGACTTCAAAGTGCATCACACATCGTCAACTTCATCCTGATTACAGCAGTCCTGTCAGCCGCCAACTCAGGCATCTATGGCAGCACGCGGATGATGCATTCACTGGCGGCCACAGGCTCGGCTCCAAAGGGGCTCAGCATCGTCTCGAAAAAAGGCGTGCCGGTTGTGAGCCTTGTGATCAGTGCCTTAGTGCTCTTTGCCGGCACATATATCGCTTATCTTGAGCCTGATCGAGTATTTGGCTATCTCATGGCCATCCCGGGATTTGCTGTTTCATTTATCTGGATCAGCATCTGCCTTGCCCAGCTCAGACTGAGAAGGAAGTACACGAAGCAGCCTTACTTCAGGCTTTGGGGATTCCCGTACATCACACTGTTTGCAATTGCCGGTCTTGGAATCAGTTTTACGGCACTTCTGCTAAGTGAAGCAAACCGTTTAAGTTCGATTGTCTGCATGATGATTGTTGGTGTGCTCATTGTCATGAGCTTCCTTAAGAAGAAGCTGGGCAAAGTGTAAAAATTTTCATTGTCGGCACTGTATCTCCATGCTATCTTAAAAAGAGCAATGAATAAAGGAGATGCAGCATGTCTAAGCTGACTTTGGCGGAAGCCATAAAATTAAAAAGCGTTCTGAATAAGCGGATTCATGAGCTGGAAGATGAAATGGACCGGGTGGCATTTGTGGAAATTGAAAAAGGGAGCGACCTGCCCAAGCAGACACGTTCAATCGTGGATGTGGAAGAGGATCTGGAGGAAATAAGAAAAGACTTCAGGTTTCTTGATAAGCTGGTCTACCGTGCCAACATTGATCATCACATCACTTTTCAGGATGAACCGTTGTCCATCATCGAAGCCATAGAGCTGGCAGCCCAGCTGCGCGCTAAAGCCCGTAAGTTCAAAGAATTGGGGTCGCAGGCTGAAGAAGAGCATCCATACGGTTTCGGCGAAATGGCAGCCATCGTCAAGATTGCCATGTACAAGCCCGAAGAATACCGGCTCAAGGGCCTGGAGGCAGACCGTCAGGCAAACCGGCTGTCCAATTTAATTAATGCAAAAAATTACTCCATTGAGCTCGATTTTGAAAGTGAAAAGTATTTTTAAGCCTTGAAGAGGTGAGACTCCTCTTCAAGGGACAGAAGGAGTCTTTTTCGTACTTTATAAGTATGGTAACCAGTAATGGCAGGCGGACAACCAATCACCGATAACCCTTTACTATTTTACCCTTTACCCATGACCATCTTTGGCAAAAGCGGCCGAGTGCCGAATTAAATCATTTGATGTACTCCTTCTATCAGCCCCCTGCCGTTTTTGGCAGGGGGCTTTCTATTGAACAAGAAAGTTGATTTCCGTTTCAGGCTCTCTGTTGGAGCGGGACAGGCGCTGAGCCTCCTCGGCTTTGCCGCTTTTATCACTGGAAGCTCGAAAGTCTCACAGCTAGCCCGAGCGAAGTCAACTTTCTTAATAATTGAATTTTCTACATAGAACTCATCAGAAAAACTATCATTTATAAAAGAGCTAAATAAAAAAACAGCTGGCCGTGAGTACCGGCCGCTGCTATACTATCTCACTCTATTCCATTCCGGGGCAAGCATGCTATAGACTGCTATATCTTCATAGTGATCATACAGAAACTGGCCGCCGCGCATAGTGCCTTCAAGAGTGAAGCCCAGCCGTTCGGGAATGGCACGGCTCCGGAGGTTGCTTTCGGCACATTTGATTTCAACGCGGTAGAGGCCGAGCACGGTGAATATATAATCCAGGAGGCTTGTGACGCACCGTGTGATGATGCCTTTTCCCTGCGCACTTTCAGAAAGGAAATATCCGATGCTTGTGCTCCTGTTCTGCCAGTCGATATAGTGGAGGCCAATCATTCCAATAAGCTCCCCATTAAATCGGATGCCTGCATCAAAGCCGTTATTATCAGCATAGTTTTTCAGCCAGGCAGGGAATATGGGGACCAGATCTTCCGGCGACTGGCGCTTGTCCACAACGAAAAGCGGAGAACGGTGCCTGCTAAATAAAATTTTTAACAAGCTCTTTCTTTGAGTTTTTAGGTTGAGGCATTGAACTTCCTTAGCAGGCAGAGACCCGACAAGCATAAGGCGAGCAGGCAGTGGGAAGCGATTTTCTTCCCATTGACTGATTGACTTATGACTCGAGGGTCTCAGTTCGCAGCTGGATCAGGAGTATCACATCTTAACATATAATCAACTTTGATTAATAATTTGATTTCCTCACTGAACTCATAAGAAAATAACAACAATCTTTTAGATAAGAGTCAAAAGAAATCATGGAGCCTCCATAACTTAAGATACTTTACGTTTTACATTCTCTTTTCCTTCTTCCTTCCCGCCCGGCATCACCTTCTCAAGGAACAATCCAATCAATACTCCAAGTAAAGCTGGCAGCACCCATTGCAGACCGCTGGAGGCAAGGGGAAGGGCTTTGTTGAAGGCACCCGCCGGACCGAGGTCGATCCCGAACTGGCCCAGGCCGTCAAGGAGCGCGAAGACACCTGTGAATAAAATGGCCATGCCATATACTTTTCTTGAATTATTGAAATACTTGCTGAAAAAAGTCAAAGCTACGAGCACAATCGTTAACGGGTAGGCCATAACCAAGAATGGCACGGACACTTTTAGAATCTGGCTCAGCCCCATATTGGAAAGTGTTAATCCAATCAGGGTCACAGCCAGGACAATGACCTTATAGCCGGCCTTTGGAAGGAGTTTTGAAAAGTATTGACCGCAGGCAGTAGTCAGGCCGACGACTGTTGTAAAGCAGGCAAGGGTAAAAATGATGCCGAGCAGCGCTGTTCCGCTGCTGCCGAACAGGGAAACAGAAGCGGCGGAAAGCAAATCGGTTCCGCTCTCAAAATCGGCTGCAGGCATTCTGGCTCCCATGAGTCCGAGTGTTACGTATACAAGGGCAAGCAGGAAACCGGCGACAAGGGCTGCCTTCAAGGTGTAGCTTGTCAGCTGCTTTCGGCTGCTGACGCCTTTTTGGCTGACAGCAGTCAGGATCACAATGCCGAAGGCCAGTGAAGCGAGCGCGTCCATCGTATTGTATCCTTCCAGGAACCCTTTGAAGAAGGCGCCATCTGCGTAGCCCCCCTGTGGTGCACCAGGCTGGGAGTGAAAACTGATAAGGCCTGTTGTACATAAAGCGACCATGGATACCAGAAGGACAGGGGTAATCCAGCGCCCCATATACTTTTCCATGTAAGAAGGATTCAAGCTGATTAAAAATACTAAAACAAAAAAGATCAATGTAAACAAGAAGAGGGACCGTCCGGATGCATCGGCACCCAGATACGGCTTGATTCCCATTTCATATGCCACATTCGCATTGCGGGGGATAGCGAGAAATGGGCCGATGCTTAAATAAATTATGATCATAAAGATGGTGCTGAAGATGGGGTGTACCCGGTTACCAATGGTCTGCGCCCCCCCTTTTACAAGTGATACAGCAAGAAGCACGGCAAAGGGAAGACCCACTCCTGTAAGGATAAAGCCTGTGATGGCAGGCCAGAAGCTTGAGCCGGATTGTGCACCGAGCACCGGCGGGAAGATTAGATTTCCTGCCCCAAAGAACATGGAGAATAGCATAAGTCCGATAAAGAATGTGTCTCGTTTTTTCATGATGTCTGCTCCTTTATATAAAAAATAAAAAGACCCGCCCCATATAAGGGACGAGCCGTTAACTCGCGATACCACCCTGATTCTGCCCAATGGCAGCACTCTAATCGTGCACATACATGCACGTTCCTTGTTAACGGGGGAAGACCCGGCAATGCTTACTCCATTTTCAGCCCTGCATCTCGGAGAGGATTTTCGGAAGAAATCTGAACGCCGGCTTCCACCATATGCAGGCTCTCTGTGGGACAGAATTTTCATCTTACTTTTTCTCGTCATCAATTTTAATATGTAGGTATTAATTTATCAGGGGAGGAATGAGTTGTCAATGTTTTTTGATAATTTAAAAAAGGAAGAAGTGGTGAAAAATAACAGAAGGGCAGGATCCGAAGTGACGGATCCTGCCTGTTTTTATTGTCCCTGTCTATTGGCAAGATGCTGCTGGGCATAGGCAATCATGCGCTTTGTCATCTCGCCTCCGACAGAACCATTTGCACGCGCGGTTGTATCTGCACCAAGCTGAACTCCAAACTCATTGGCAATTTCTTGCTTCATTTGATCCATGGCGTTTCCAGAGCCAGGAACTAAAAGTTTGTTTCTTGACATGACACATCACTCCCGACGAGTAATTGGGCGAAAGCATTGCCCATCATTAGTTTCTCACCGTTGGAGTGCCTCACTCATGGAAAATATAAACTTTTGTCTGTAATTTTCCTCATGCCTCATCAGCAGGGGCTGCTTCAACGGCAATTTGATAGGCAGACAGGATATTTTCCTTTTCTTCGGAATCCTTGATACTGGTTATATACTGCTCCCCGTCTTCCTCTTCAACCTGCACGAGCAGAGAATCTTCCCCTGAATTCAACAGGGCATAGGATTGTCCATCCATATCAAATAACGCTTCGATGGCATATTCGAATTGGCTGCCGTCTTCATCCTCGATGATGACAAAGTCCCGGATTTCTGGTTCTTGCATTTTTTCCCCTCCTTCTTTGTAATTAAATCTTGCCCGATGATCTGTCATTTTATCAGCGGTATTTTAGTGCAGATTCTAACCCGTGCTTGGAATGCAGACTACTATGTTCGCTCAATCCGCCAAATTCTGTGAAGCTGACTTTGGGGGTCATGGAGTCGGCTGTGGCCATCATCCAGCTTTACAGCGGGTTCAGCAGGGTCTGCAGAATGCGCTGATTGTCGAAAGCCTTCCCGTTTTCAATCATCTATATTTTGATGGCCGTCTCGCTTTATAAGACGCTTTCGAAAGGAACGGAAAGACCTTGGATTATTCATTCTTCCAAAAGCAAAAAAATAAAGAAAAGCCGCTGTTCGCCCTTATAGGACAGCGGCTTTACTTTTGTTTGCAGCAGCAGGGGATGAAACAGCGGGAAGGCTGATTTTGACTTTGGTGCCGTCATTGATTCTGCTTGCGAAGGCAATTTTTCCGTTATGTGCCTGGATGATGCGTGAAGTGACGGTAAGCCCAAGTCCGGTACCTTTTTCCTTTGAGGAATAGAAGGGCTCGCCAAGGTGCTTCATTCTGTCGCTTTCGATTCCGCAGCCATTATCTTTTACGAAGATGGTTACATCTTTACTGTCATCACCAATTCCGATATCAATCGTGTCTGCACCCGCTTCGAGGGAGTTCTTGATGATATTGATGAAAACCTGCTTGAGCTGGTTGGCGTCGCAGTTAATAAGCGGAATGGAGCCGTCAGTGCGGATAAATACCTGTGTTCCCTCACTGTCAATCTGGGGCTGGAGCAGGGCCCTCACATCATGTAGGAGTTCCACTATATTGTGTTCTTTAAATGCCTTCTCCTGCGGCTTGGCTAATACGAGCAGCTCACTTACAATCTGGTTGATCCTGTCAAGCTCGCTGAGCATGATGCTGTAGTAGGTATCAAATTGGCTCTCATTATCTTTAAGAAGCTGTACGAAGCCCATCAAGGAGGTTAAGGGATTTCTCACTTCATGTGCGACACTTGCCGCGAGCTCACCTACCACTGACAGCTTTTCAGTCTTACGGAGCCTCTCCGAGGTCTCCCGGATGGAAGTGACATCACCCGCATACCCGATGATGCCGGTCAGCTCGCCATCGATCAGCATAGGTACAAGTGTACATGCCAGCAGCACGGTTTTGCCGCCGCGTCCTATAAAGGGAATATCGCCTGTTGTGGTGCCGCATGCATGTTCTTTTACATAATCGAAAGAACACTGAAAGACGGGCGCAAATTTTGTACAATCGGTCAAAAAATGATGGAGAGGCTTTCCTTGAAGCTCCCTTTGCGACTGTCCGATAATCCTTTCAAACTGCTGGTTCACTTTTGTGAGGTTTCCATTAAGATCCATCATAAAAATAGGATCGGGGTTATATTCAAAGAGGGATTCATATCGCTGCTTGTTGTCGGAAAGCTTCTTTTCCGCCTTTACCCGCATTGTAATGTCCCGGCCGATAACAACAAGGCCTTTTCGGGATCCATCGCTGTAAAACAGCGGCACTTTTATGGTGTCGAAGGTTTTCTGATCGCCGCCTGGAAGCGGGATGATTTCCTCGCAGCGGGTAATTTTGCCCTCCTGCCAGGTTTCCTCATCAGATACCTCGCAATATTTAAGAGCCTCGCTGTAAAAGTCGGTAAATTCGGAGAGCTCTGAATCTTTAAGTCCCTTATAGTTTACATTCTCCAGCTGGAACAGCTTAAGCCCGAATTCATTGGCTTCAATCCAGCGTCCTTCCCCATCCTTAAAATTGACAAAGTCCACCATGGAGTTGATGAGGGTGGAGAGCCGCTGTTCTTCTTCCTTTGCTTCTGTAAGGGTTTCGATTTTAGAAAAGAGCGAGTAGAGCAGGACACCGGTGACAAAGATGAATAAAAACGCCTTAGCATTTTCTATCCATAAGTGAACGACCGGGTCAATGATATATATATTGATTAGATAATCTGTAGCAAGTATCCAGGAAACGCTGCAAACGATATAAATGAATAATACTTTTTGCTTAGACATAATATCTCCTTAAGTCTTTTGCTATGGCTGTTTTCGCATACATTGTGGCTGTTGAATAAAAAAGCGGATTTCCGCTGCAGGCACTCCACCTGCGCGGGGCGGGCGGCGAGCCTCCTCAGCTGCGCCTGCGGGGTCTCACCTGTCCCGCTGCTCCCGCAACGAAAAGCGAAGAACGGTGCCTGCGCAGGCAGAGACCCGATAAAGAAGACTTGCTGATTGGCGAGCGTAAGCGAAGACAGAAGCTTAGTCGCTCTTATGCGTTAGCCAAGCATAAGGCTGGCAGGCAGTGGGGAGCGGGCTTCTTCCCATGGACTGCTTGACTTATGACTCGAGGGTCGAAAGTCCCGCAGCTGGACCAGGAGTCTCGCGCCTTACGCTCCAATCCACTTGTTAAAATAATTTTTATTTCCTCACAAAATTCAGTAAGAATAACAATCTTTTTAGAATAGTGCCTTTTCCATAAAGGACTTACACATTATATCAGGATTTGTGAATAAACCCAATTGGCCGACCCGGGCTTTCCTGCAATAGAGAGGGCCAGCTCCCTGAGGGGGCTGGCCCAAGTATGCCTTCGTTAGTTTGTATCGGCTTTTTCTTCATAAAGTTTTATGATTTCAATCATGGTTTCTGCCGCCTTTACCATATTATCGACAGAGATATATTCATACCGGCCGTGGTAATTTTCCCCGCCTGTAAAGATATTAGGTGTCGGGAGTCCCATATAAGACAGCTGTGAACCATCCGTACCGCCCCGTATCGGCTTGATAAGGGGCTTGATACCGAGGTTTTTCATAGCCTCATGGGCAATATCAACAATATGCATAACAGGCTTGATCTTTTCTTTCATATTATAATACTGATCCTTCATTTCAAGGACGATATTTTCGGATCCATAGGATTCCTGCAGCTCAGAAACAATTCCTGAGAGCAGCGCCTTCCGAGAGTTGAAGTCTTCACGGTTAAAATCCCTGATTATATAACTCATCCTTGTCTCCGATACATCCCCCTGTATGGAGGAGAGGTGGAAAAAGCCTTCATAGCCTTCTGTCGATTCAGGAGCTTCGGATGATGGAAGGCGGCTGTTGAGTTCCATGGCAATCTTGGCTGAATTAACCATTTTGTCCTTTGCCGAGCCTGGATGGATGTTAAGTCCCTTGATGATGATTCTCGCCTGAGCTGCATTGAAGCTTTCATATTCCAGTTCCCCAAGTGGACCGCCGTCCATAGTATACGCATAGGATGCACCAAAGGCTTCCACATTGAACTTGTGCGGCCCCCGGCCGATTTCTTCATCCGGAGTAAAAGCGACCCTTATTTTTCCGTGGCTGATTTCGGGATGCTTGATCAAATACTCCATTGCTGTCACGATCTCTGCTATGCCTGCCTTATTGTCGGCGCCAAGTAGGGTCGTGCCGTCCGTTGTAATCAAGGTGTGTCCGATATAGTTTTTTAGACTGGGGAATTCAGCAGGTGACATCGAAATGCCCAGCTCCTGATTTAAGGTGATAGAGCCGCCATCATACTCTTCGATAAGCTGCGGCTTTACATCCTTCCCGGTAAAATCTGTGGCCGTATCAACATGGGCCAAAAATCCGATGACCGGAACGTCTTTCTCCGTATTCGCAGGAAGGGAAGCCATTACATAGCCGTGCTGATCGACTGTAACTTCTTTCATTCCAATAGATTCAAGTTCCTCGGCGAGCATCCGGGCGAGCTCCATCTGTCCAGGGGTGGATGGAGTCACTCCGCTCTCGGCATCTGATTGTGTATCGACTTTTACGTATGACGTAAATCGTGAGATGATTTCATTTTTCACATTCCCCAGCTCCCTTTTCTATATATACAATCATATTAACATTTATATACAACTTGCCCTAATCCTGAATGTTATTTAAACAAACCGGGAATATCATTCTGAATCGTGTAAATGCTCATAGCGGCCATGGATACTACAATGATCCATCCGAAAATTGTCATCCATATCGGGTGTCTGTAACTGCCTACGATGTTTTTCTTATGTGCTGCAATCAGCATAACTCCGAGAGCCAGGGGAAGGATCAGCCCATTTAATGAACCGACAAGGACCAGGATTTTGACTGGCTTTCCGACCATCATGAATACGATTGTGGAAATTGTGATGAACAGGACGATGATCCATTTTTCATATTTGACTACTTTGCTTGAAAATGTCTTTATGAAGGAAACGGATGTATAGGCAGCACCGACCACAGAGGTAACGGCCGCTGCCCACATGACAATTCCAAATATTTTATAGCCTAAGTTGCCGGCTGCAAGCTTGAAGACGGAAGCCGGGGGATTCGCAGGGTCGATGGCCAGGCCCTGTGAAACAATTCCTAGTGCTGCGAGAAACAGGAATATCCTCATAATGGAAGCAATCCCGATGGCACTTACAGCACCCCTGGTGACTTCCGAAATCGACTCTTCCCCGCTGATGCCTGCGTCAAGAAGGCGGTGGCCTCCGGCAAAAGTTATGTAGCCGCCGACTGTACCTCCGACAAGTGTGACGATTGCCAGGATATCAATTTTATCCGGGATGAAGGTCTTGGTTAATGCTTCTCCAACAGGAGGATGTGATGAGAACATCACATAAAGCGTAAGCGCAATCATGACAAAGCCCATGATTTGTGCAAAACGGTCCATGGCCTTTCCGGCTTCACGAACCAGGAAGATTCCGATTGCCACAATGCCGCTGAATAAGGCACCCATCTCAGTCGAAAAGCCGAACAGTACATTGACCCCCAGCCCGGCTCCGCCTATATTGCCAATATTAAAGGCAAGGCCGCCGATTACGATTAGGACGGCGAGCAGATAGCCAAGCCCGGGAAGAACCTCATTGGCGATGTCCTGTGCCCGTTTTTTGATATAGCTATGATCCGCCATACGTTGATTTGGGCTCCGATATCGATGATGATGGAAATTAAAATGACGAAACCAAAACTTGCGGCGAGCGATTGTGTAAATACGGTAGTCTGTGTAAGGAAACCTGGCCCGATGGCTGAAGTGGCCATCAGGAAAGCAGCACCCATCAGGATGCTTGCGCGTGATGGACCTTTATTTTGCTGTAAAGACATGACGAGCCTCCTTTTACTTAATTAAATTTCCTGCAGCTTGAAGCCGAGAAGATCGGGAAGGGCGGGGTGTGCGCCGATTCCAACACCCTTTTCTAACGCCATTTTCACGGTCCTTCTCATGGTTGTAGGGTCACCCGCATGAAATCCGCAGGCGATATTGGCAGAGGTGACAAATTTGAGAATTTCCTCATCTCTCCCCAGGGCATAGACGCCATAGCTTTCTCCCATATCATAGTTAATATCCACAACCGCCATATTATCTCCCCCTGCTATCTATTTTTAATAAAATGCCCCGCTTCACTATCTGAAGCTCTTTTTCCCTCTGCAGATAGAGAGCCTGCGCCTCCTGCAGCTGAATTTCACGGAAGGATACCCTGTCCCCCGGCTTTGCCTGGGCAAGCAGGGGAAGGTCAACAGCAGCTGCCGTGCCGATCCTGGGATAACCGCCAGTCGTTTGGCGGTCAGCAAGGAGAATGATTGGACATCCGTCAGATGGCACCTGAATCGTACCGAAGCTCACTGCGGTTGAAATCAATTCCCGTGCGGCATCAAGCGACAGTTTTTCACCCTTGAAGCGATAGCCCATCCGGTCTGAATCCGGTGTTACGGTGTAGGCTTCCGAAAAGAACCTGCTCTTTGACTCCTCTGAGAACAATTCGAATTCAGGCCCCTTGATGACCCTTATGACCGGATTGTCTGAATAGGAGGGGATTGCTGCCGCTGAAATCTGCCAATCCGCCTGTGTATAGAAGGGTGTTGTCTTTTTATTTGACAAAAAGGCAGCCATTTTATTCGAAACGGCCCCCGGCGGGTTCACTGCCATCTGGTCTCCCGTCTGCAATGCCCTTCCTTCAAAACCGCCTATCCCTGCGCGTAAATAAGTGGACTTCGATCCCATCACCCCGGGAATACTTAAGCCTCCGGCGAGGGCCACATAACAGCGGCAGCCGAGCCTCGTTCCCCGGAAGCGGAGGGTGCCGCCTTTTCGTACCAGAATGGTCCTCCACAGTGGAATGGAAACACCGTCTACCGTGGGGGTAAGATCACCGCCGCATACGGCAATGAGTGTATCCTCTTCAAACGTCAGGGCAGGACCTAGGAGTGTTATCTCAAGCACAGCCTCCCTCTCATCATTTCCTACAAGGAGGTTGGCTGCCCGGTGAGCAAAGGAATCCATCGTGCCGCTGGCTACAACTCCGTATTTTTGATAACCGGTTCTTCCTGAATCCTGGATGGAGGTCAGTAATCCCGGCTTATCGACTATAATCATCCTGCACCTCCTGACAGCTCGGCATATTCTTTTTCTGGGACAGGCCTGAAGCGGACACGGTCACCGGCCCTGAGCAGGCTCGGACTTTCCTCATCCGGCTGGAACAGGGAAAGGGGCGTCCTGCCGATCAGCTGCCAGCCGCCCGGTGTTTCAATCGGATAAATACCCGTTTGATTCCCTGCAATGCCGACAGACCGTTCAGGAATTTTCAGTCTCGGCGTCTCTTTCCTTGGCGCTGCAATTCTTTCAGACATTCCCCCAAGATACGGAAAACCTGGAGCAAATCCGATCATATGTACATCGTACTCCCCGCCGGCATGTATCAAAATCACTTCTTCAGGAGTCAATCCGTTGTACTCGGCAACAAAACCGAGATCCGGGCCAAACCTGCCTCCGTAACAGACAGGGATATCCACAATCCGCGGCTTAGGGATATCCAGCAATCCAGGGTCCCTAAGAAGCTTTTTGAGTTCAAAAGTTACTGCCTGGAAAGGGTACCGGCCGCCGGACAGTGAAGCAGCCCGTACAATATCATAAAAAACGGTAACCGTCGTAAATGCCGGCACATATTCAACCAGCCATCCGGATTCCTGTTCATCAAGCAGGGCAGAAACCACCCGTACCATATGCTGGACACCGGGGCTGATTTCCTTGCCCAGCTCAATGACAACCGCACCATCCCCTAAAGGATAAAGCTCAAATTCCAACCAGCACACCCCCTAAAACACTTTCCCATTAAATTTCCCCTCTATGACCAAACTATAACATTCCAAAAAGGACCACTATTTCGACAAAAAGTGACAAAAGATTCGCCCGTTATATAAGATGGGGGATTATATTCAAAAGGAAGTCAGGATGTCGGTCATCATTAGTTGGCGGAAGGCTGACGGAGGGGTGGGTTGAGGGCATTTTGGAATCGGGTTAGGAGTGGAAAGTCCTTCATCGGGGGTATGAAGACCTTTTTGGAGCGAGTTCGTGATTGAAAAGTCCTTCATCAGGTAAATGAAGATCATTTTGGAGCAGGTGCGGCAATGTAACGACCTTCACCATACAGCTCTCCTTGACGCTTATTCGCAAAGTTTGACAGAATAAGAAGGAGTGTAAATAAAGGGGTGCTTCAGATGGATTTTATTAATCGGCTCCGGCCATATATAGATACAGAAGACAGGGCTATGCAGCTGTTTCTCCTCGAGGTGCTGCGGGATTATCCTTGTACGCCGGGTGAATGGGGCCTCAGGCTTGCGTACAATGAGCTTAGGGCGGGAAGGATCTCCGAGGCGGCATTTGACCTGGAAAATTTGCAGGTTAGCGGGGAATCGGCAGCGATCCTGGTCCGCGATATTAGGGAGAATGGGCTGAATGAGGCAAACGCAATTCTGATTCAACAGCTTCCGCCTGAACAGGCTCTTGCCTTGAGGGATGAATTATCCCCATATCTGTCAAGCGGGGAGTGGTGCTTTTATGAGCTGCTTCAAGATGGCGGCAGGGAAGAGGTGAGGGAGGCTTATTACAGCTGTCTGGAACAGCTGGTCCTTGACTTCGATTTTTCTCTTTACCAGAGGGCTAAGAAGCTGGCGGCTGTCATGGCGGAGAATGGCTGGCTAGGGGAACACGAGCTGCCAGCCATTCTGAACGTGAATCTGAACAGCGATTGGTTTAGCCTGGATGGCATTTTAGCTGTATATATGGCAGGATTGCTTGGAAAAAGGGAATATGCAGGTCTTATTGCCGGGATGCTTGTCAGGGAAGGTGAAGATCTGCTGATGGAGGAGGCAGCTGACTGTCTTGTTTCTTTCCAGGATGAGAACACAATTAACGCTGTATTGCCCTATGCTGAACAAGGAAATGTATATGCACTCTCAGTGCTTGGAGAAATAAAATCTGCGGGCGCAGTCCGGGAGTTGAAGGCACTGTACCGGAGCGTTCTGCCTGAGGAAAGGGAGCTTGTCGTTGAGGCGCTCTGCAGGCAGCTCAATCCAGAAGCTGCAGAGGAAATAGAAAATGCAGCCGGCGGCGGATCAGAAGGCCTGATGGTTGACCTCGAAATGATGCTGTACGGCTTTTATACAGTTTTGGGAATAGAACACCCTATTCTTGAAAAGTGGAGAAGCGGGGTTCTTTTGAGAGGGATTCAATAAGAAAAGGCGGCTTATTAAATAGCCGCCTCTTTCTCTTCTATAGTCTGTTCTGATTTCCAGGTTTTGAATTTTTCAAGATCTTCCATAATGCTTTTAACAGCAAAGCCAATGACTGCGGCGTCGTCTATCATTCCGATTCCAAGCAGGAAGTCGGGGATGGAATCGGTCGGGATGACGAAGTAGAGGAATACAGCCAATATAGTCATGATGGATTTTGCCGGGATCGCTTTATATTCGCCCTTGATCCAGGCTTGTGAGACCTGGAACATGAGCTGCAGGTTTTCCCAGACGTCTGACAGGTTTCCGCGCCGGTTTCTAGCGAGCAGCACCGCTTCCTTAAGCAGGCCGGCCGCTTTATCTTTATTGTTGAAATAGTCCTTGGACTTGGTTAGTAAGTTTTTGTGGCCGCCTTCAAATTTTTTGAATTTCAAAGCAGATTGCCTCCCTTAGAATAAAATAGTTCCAAAAGCTGCATCCAAAAGTTTCTATCTAAATTGTACACACATGCGTGTGTTTGTGTCAATGTTTTTAGATTATCTTTGAGATAAGTTGTCCGAAAAACACTTTTATTGCATCTTTATTGATATTCTTTTTTAGAAAGGGTGCAGCGATCTATTTTCCCTATATCCGGTTCATAACCGATGCCGGGTTTGTCTGGCACTTTAATATAGCCATTCTCTGCAATGACTTCCGGAGAAATAATGTCTTCCTCCCAGTAAAGGGCGGATCCTGCTGTGTCTCCTGGAAGGGTGAAGTTTGGCAGGGTGGTGACCGCAATATTGTGTGCCCGGCCGATACCTGCCTCAAGCATCCCTCCGCACCATACAGGAATTCCTTCTTTCATGCACAAATCATGAATTTTCCTTGCTTCGGTAAGGCCGCCGACTCTGCCGATCTTTATATTGACGATCCTGCAGCTCCCGAGTTTTATAGCCTTGCGGGCATCCTCGACGCTGTGTATGCTTTCATCAAGGCAGATTGGCGTCTTGAGAGCCGCCTGCAGTCCGGCATGGTCGATGATATCGTTATGGGCAAGCGGCTGTTCAATCATCATGAGATTGAATCGATCGAGCTCTGCAAGCCGTTCTGTATCCTCCAGGGTATAAGCGGAATTTGCATCCGCCATAAGCGGGATGTCCGGATATATGTCCCGGACTTTTTGAATCAGCTCAATATCCCAGCCAGGCTTGATTTTGAGCTTGAAGCGTTTATATCCTTCATTAAGGCGCGCTTCAATCAAATTCAGGGTTTCTTCTATAGTACCCTGGATGCCAATGCTTACCCCTACCTCGATTCTCTCCTTGGTTCCTCCAAGTGCCCGGTAGAGAGGGAGGTTCTGCTCTTTAGCATAAGCATCCCAGACGGCGCCTTCAAGGGCAGACTTCGCCATGTAATTGCCCCGGATATGGGCGAAGTGTTTTTCTGAGACTTCATCGGGGTGTTCAAGCCTTGTGCCGAGAATTAAGGGGATGAGATAATCCTCAAGCATATGCCAATTTGTTTTAACCGTTTCTTCATTATAAAGGGGATCCAGCATGGCGACAGACTCTGCCCATCCTGAAATCCCGGTATCAGTCACCGCTTCGACTGTGATAAAGTCTTTGTCATATTCAGTCCCAAAGCTTGTTGTGAATGGATGGAGCAGATCGAGCTTCATGTGCCGCAGGATGACTTTATCGATCTTCATGGCCTTTTCCTCCTTTATGCTTCAGCGCGTAGTGATGGACAGCCCCTGTTTTGCCGCTGTTTTTGACAAATCCTTCGATCTGCCAGCCTCTTGCAAATAGGTTCTGGAATATTTCACGGGTCTTCAGCCTCCACAGAAGCGCTGCAGCAGGATCTTTTTCCCTGATATGCTGAAAATTTGATGGGATCGGCACATAAATCGTTCCGTCGCTGGCCTCGGGAAGAGGCGTCTGCAAACCTGGAATTGGAATGCCTGCTGTATTCAGCTCCCATTCAAGCAGCGGCTCAAGGCGGTGGGGTGTATATATGGATTGATGTTCATTTTCACCGGTTATATGCCATTCGACCAGAAATCGGTCGGTCGGCAATCCGCCGTTCAGCAGGTCATTGAGATCGCCGTAGCAGTTTTCGATATATGTAGAACACATTCCTCCCAGCTTTCCGATGTTCAAGTATCCATTTACGCTTTCAAGCGGATCATAAGTCCACGTGATGAGGGAGTATCCCATCTTCAATGCTTCCTGCTTTTGCGCAAGCTTCAGCTTCTCCCCGATTCCCTTATTCCGCACGGCCGGGTCGGTTCCGAGCATATGGGAGCATAGATATACCTTCCGTCCGTCATATCCAGGGAAGCTGTATTGAAAACCCGAGAGCCTGCCTTCGGTATAAGCCCCAAGCATCAGGCCGCCATTTTTTACGGCCGTCAGGGTCTGGTGAACAGGGACGGAGTCTTCCTGGCCCCAGATCTTAGACTCAAGCCTTCTAACATCATCGAGCTCATCTATGGTTTTCAATACCCTGATTTCGCAGCTGTTCATTTTGTTCACTTCCTTTACTGTTCTGACGCAAGAAGCACAGTCTGTGCAAGTATCCGGGCCCCATATACGAGGGCTTCCTGGTTAAACGTCATTTCCGGATGATGAAGGCCTGGGGTGAGACCGCAGCCGAGGCCCACCATAGTGGCTTTGATTCCCGGCTCTTTAAGAGTATAAAAGTGAAAATCCTCCCCCCCTGGCGACACACAGGTTTCTACCAGGTTATCCTTCCCTAATATACTTATTATAGCGGCCCTTGCAAGGGAAATGGCCTCTTCATTCTGTATCGCAGCCGGAACGAAGTCATCCATAGTCCAGGTAATCGCGGCACCCGTCTCGGTGGTGGTTTCCTCGGCGGCTTTCTTCAGCAGCTCTTTAACCTCTCCAAGAAGAGGAGTGGTTTTTGCCCGTGCATCCAAAGTGAAATCAGCCGTCTCCGGAATGATATTCGATGAAGCAGCACCCCCGTGCAGCTGCGTCATTTTGATGGACCAGGAGTCATTTGTATCAAGGCGTGCCTGTTTCAGCTTCTGAATGAGAACGGCCGCCGCCTCTATTGCGTTGATGCCATCCTCAGGCCGGGCTGCATGTGCCTGAACTCCTTTAATCGATCCTGTGATGGTGCCTGAGGAGCTGTGGACGATGACAGGCGACGCCTTTCCGAATGGAACCTCAAATTCTGGGCGGAGGTGGAGACCGAATAGATAGGCCGTATCCTGTAAGGCATGGTCTTTAATTAGCTGGAGGGCACCTTCTGCTTTTTCCTCAGCGGGCTGGAATATGAATCTGAGCGTCCTCTTCGGCTTTGTTCCAGAAGCAGCCAATGCAAGGGCGGCATGCAGCACCATGGTGCTGTGGGCATCATGGCCGCAGGAGTGGTTCGCTTTCATGACACCATCCACTTCCTGAAGCAGGGCATCCATATCGGCCCGCAGTGCGACGACCTCCTGTAACTCTCCCGGGATTTCTGCAATAAGGCCGTAATGCTTCTCGAACGTCTGCACAGACAGCCCGGCCTCTGTGAGCGCATGAAAAATATAATGGGAAGTTTCTTTCTCTTTCCAGCTCGGTTCCGCCAGTCGGTGAAGTTTTTGATAGGTTTTTAGAATATCTTCTTTATTCAGTGACAGGTAATCAACAGCATTCATGTAATATACCCTCTCAATCCAAGTATGAATTTGGCCGTGCAGTCATTCTGCTGCCGCGGCGCTGTGCTCGACTTTAGATATAGCATAGTTTTCGGAAAAATAGAACTATTTTGGGATACGGGGGATGCTCTCTTCATTTCTGCTTTTCCTGCATGGTCTGATATATGTGTCTAACTGGAAAAAGTTGTATAATGATTGAGGGGTATCCAATAGGGAACTTCTATTATCGTGTTATGCGTGGGTTTTTATATGGGGGAAAATGTATGGGAGCACAGGCTTTCATTCAAAATGAAAAGCCCCGGGTATTGTACCTTGGCGCTTTTCATATAGGTTCATGGATTAGTCGACCAAAGCCCGGCTGTCTTGACGAAGACACGCGAATTCAGCTTGAGCTGAGAGACCATGAATTCAGCCAAATCTTCAGGCTGCATAACTTTTTCCGGATTTCCGTCTGTAAGATTCGTTTCAATGGCAAGGTCAGTTGCAACTGTGCTTGGTGTCAGGGCGGATACCCGGATATTATGCTTCCGGACTTCGAGCATCAGGGATTCCGTCAGGCCTAGCACCGCAGCTTTTGAGGCGCTGTAGGCGCTGGTTACCGGGGACCCTTTTAGGCCCGCAGTCGAAGAAATATTGATGATATCACCGGATTTTGCCTCAATCATACCGGGAAGGACAGCGTGCGTCACATTATAGACTCCCATTAGGTTGACCTGAATGATCCCGCTCCACTCTTCCGGCGTCAGTTCCATAAAGCCGCCGAATTTTGCAGTGCCGGCATTGTTGATAAGGATATCTATCTGACCCAGGTCAGATTTAAGGTGTTCGACTGCATTTGTGACAGACTCCAAATTTGACACATCAGCCCTCGCTGCTGAAACCGTGACATCGAATTTGTCCAGTTCCGCTGCCGCTTTTTCCAGATTTTCAATATTTAGGCCAATCAGACCGATATTGACGCCTTCTTCTGCAAGTGCAAGTGCGGCTGCGCGCCCGATGCCCCTGCTACCTCCTGTGATGATTGCATTTTTGCCTTTCAATGATGGCATTTCGTCACCCCTTATTCTTGTTTAGCAGTAATTAATATACCCGCTCTGGGGTATGTGCACTCATGATTGTACACCAAGGGACCGCAATAAAACCAAATATAAGTTTTCTGCTGGAAGCCCATGCCTGGAAAGGTACAGGAGAAAAGCAGGAACAAACCCAGGTAAGGAGGTGGAGCGGAGTAAGGTGCAGGCAGGAATGTCAGCAAGATAATTGAAGGTCAAACCCTGCTGTATGGAGCTCTATGATACATGCAGCTCCGCCCCTTTTCCACAAAAAAAGCCATTCGTTTTACGGAATGACTTTTGGCGATTTCAGCGGCTCAAAGAAAACAATTTTGAGAACGGGTTTCTGTTATCTGTTATTTTCAATTCATCTAAGACCAGTTTTTCCTGGTGGTCCTGGATCCATTTTTTTAGCTCTTGCTTCCCTTGACATGAGGTGTGGTATGTTTCTCCGCCTTTCCCTGTTGCACTGATTACATACCTGCATGTTGAAGTCCCCATAACGCCCACCTTTTTTAATGTTGTGATTTCATAATGAACATTATAGCAAGGTTAAAATTATTTTCCATACTTTTTTTGTAAAAAAAACAGAATTATTTATAGCACTTTTTTACAATCTTCGACAAGAAAGATAGTCGAAATGTTGCTATAATTTCAATAAAAATAAAAGGGAGGCAATTGTGGATGAAATCAGGCTGGGAACGTTCCGGTGAACTCATTCTGCTTGAGGCTGGGAGAGCTGACCACATGCTGCGGCCATTTCTAAAAGAAAGACATGTCCGGGAGACTTTGCTTCTCGGCGGCGGCTTGAATAATACAAATTTGAAGATTACTACAGACAGTGAGGAAGTGTTTGTGCTCCGGCTATACAGCCAAAATCATGAGGCGTGTGCCATTGAACGCAAAATTGCCGGACTTTTGAAGGGGAAGGTTCCTGCTGCTGATGTACTTTATACAGATGATACATGCGAGAAAGCCGATGTCCCATTTCTTTTGATGAACTTTGTCCCTGGAGTACAGCTTTCTGAAATCATACTTAGGAAAGACAGCAGGCAGATGAAAAAAGCTGCCTGGGATGCTGGCAGGCATTTAGCCCAAATCCATTCCCTAAAATTCGATGGTCCGGGTTTTTTCGACGGCGACCTTCATATCAGAGAACCAGTGTCCATCGGTTCCGGGGAATTCGTTGCATTTATCAGTAAAAGCCTGAAAGAAGGGTATGGAGGCAAGAATCTTGGGCTTCGTTTGACGGAAAAGGTGATTCGTTTTTGCGAAAGGCATGCTGTGCTTTTGGAAGAGCTGACCGTTCAGAATTGCCTGGTTCACAGTGATTTCAATCCTTTGAATATCCTTGTTGAAGATCACGGCCGTATCGCCGCTGTCCTGGACTGGGAATATGCGTTTAGCGGAACACCTTTGTTCGATATAGGCAATATGGTTCGATATGAATGTCTGGGAGATACCATACTGCTGCAGCCCTTTATTACTGGATATAAAGAGTATGGAGGCCGGCTGCCGGAGAGGTGGCTGCAGATGGCCAAATTGGTGGATCTTATTGCGCTGTGCGGGCTGCTGGACAAAGAAGCCTGTGGGGAGGTGCGTTCAGCGGATATCAGGAGGCTGATTCAAGGTACGATGGATGACTGGGAAAAGTTTGCCTCCCTGCAGGCAAAGATGCTGGCCGTAATAGGAGACATGAAATAGGCAGGGGATTAGCTGGAAAATTTACAAAAAAAATATTTACAACTCCTTGGAACAGGAGTAAGATAATTCTCAGTTTCATATTTCTAGATCGCTTAATCCCTTATGGGAGCGGGGGAACCAATCAATTGGGGTGAAGCCTGATGGCATCAGGCAGGGCTACTCTTATAGTCCGAATCCGTCAGCTAACTCCGTAAGCGTTATATGAGAGGAAGGTGGGGCTGTGGAATCGTCGATTTATGTCCACAGGGCTTTTTTCATGCCTGTGGGCATTTTTGTGTTGACTCAATATTTTTAGTGGGATTCCATCAGTTGGGAAAAGTATAAATAAGCGGACAATTCATTTTAATCCGAGAGGTGCAATCATGTTATCAGCAGTTAAACGATTTTTAATCGGGCGTCCGTTAAAGTCGACGGAGCTTGGGGACCAAAAACTTAATAAAAAGAAGGCGCTGGCCATTCTTTCTTCCGATGCCCTCTCTTCTGTGGCATATGGGCCTGAGCAGATCCTGATTGTCCTGATGACAGTCAGTGCCACCGCCTTCTGGTATTCGCTGCCCATCGCAGCAGGGGTGCTGTTCCTGCTTACGGCGCTCATCCTGTCATACAGGCAGATCATCTATGCTTATCCGCACGGAGGAGGCGCCTATGTAGTATCAAAGCAAAATCTTGGTGAGAATCCCGGGCTGATTGCGGGAGGCTCTCTATTAGTAGACTATATCCTGACTGTTGCGGTAAGTGTCTCAGCGGGGACAGATGCGATCACTTCCGCATTTCCTTCCCTGCATGAGCAAAATGTACTTATTGCCAGTGGTCTTGTTATTTTCATTACACTGTTGAATTTGAGGGGTATAACGGAATCCGCTTCAGTGCTGGCCTATCCAGTCTACCTGTTTGTCGCGGCTCTTTTCATTATGCTCGGAGCAGGGATTTATCAAATTTTAACTGGACAGGTTCCCCAGGGGGCCCATGCTCCTGTAGGTACTCCGGCTGCAGGCATTACGTTATTCCTGCTTTTGAAGGCATTTGCATCGGGCAGTTCGGCTCTGACCGGAGTTGAAGCGATCTCCAATGCGATCCCCAATTTCAAGGAGCCTGCCCCAAGGAATGCTTCACGGACGCTGATGGCAATGGGCTTATTGCTTGCCATCCTATTTTCCGGAATCGTATTCCTTGCCTATTATTTTGGAATAGCACCAGAAGAGAAGGAAACGGTTGTATCCCAGCTTGCAGCGGGTATATTCGGCCGGGGTTTCTTATATTATTTCATCCAGGGAACAACGGCCATGATCCTTGTGCTTGCGGCCAATACAGGCTATTCCGCGTTTCCGCTGCTTGCTTTCAATCTGGCTAAAGATAAATATATCGCCAGGATGTTTACAATGCGCGGGGACCGTCTCGGCTATTCCAATGGAATTATCTTTCTTGGTGCAGCATCCATCCTTCTGATCATGGCCTTCAAGGGTCGGACCGAGCAGCTGATACCTCTTTATGCAGTTGGGGTATTCATACCTTTCACGCTCTCACAGACAGGGATGCTCGTCAAATGGTACC
Organism: Paraperibacillus esterisolvens; assembly: GCF_046237625.1. GTDB lineage: Bacteria > Bacillota > Bacilli > Bacillales > DSM-1321 > Paraperibacillus > Paraperibacillus esterisolvens. The sequence goes on from NZ_CP143545.1 coordinate 647,123, forward strand.
GCGAACGGCCCCAGGGCTGGAAAGGAAAGCTTGCCATCAATTTCACAGGTGCTTTGATAAGCTTCCTTGTCATGATGACTTTTTTCATCACAAAATTCGCCCAGGTCTGGCCGGTGCTGATTTTCCTGCCGGTCCTTGTATTCCTGTTCCACCGGATCAAGAAGCATTATACGGCTGTCGGCAAACAGCTTGGAATCAGTACTTGCGAAAAGGCATCGCCGATAGAGGGCAATGTGATCATCGTCCCGGTCGCCGGCTTCACCCATGTGGTGGAAAACTCGCTGAATTATGCCAAATCCCTTTCGGCAGACCAGATTCTTGCGGTTTATGTGTCCTTTGAAAGAAAGGACGAACGTGAATTTGAAGACAAGTGGAAGAAGTGGCAGCCTGACATCAGGCTTGTGACACTTCATTCTTATTACCGGAGCATCATCCAACCGCTGACGAAGTTCATTGATACAGTGCAGCATAAAGCGGGCGAATCCAATTACAAAGTCACGGTGCTGATTCCGCAGTTCATCCCGAAGAAAAGATGGCACAATATCCTGCACAACCAATCAAGCCTTTTGATACGGGCCTTCCTGTTATACAGGCGGGATGTGATTGTTACCACAGTGCCTTATCATCTAAAAGAATAGCCGGAAAAAGAGAGAAGCTGTCCTGTACAACAGGGCAGCTTCTTTTTCGTTCTTGCTATTAGTCAAACGCTTGGGTTCTCTTCCTCTGACTGACTCGGACTGCATTCTGCACTGATTTCCTCAGCGATGGCATCAAGGGCATCATCGGAGAATAATGGATTCTTTTCATCACCAGTCAATTAAAGCCCTCCCTTGTTACATATAATTATATTCATATATTCACCCAGGGAGCCCGGCCTTAAACTGTATTTTTAAAAACTGGTCCTGCCAAGTTCGAAAATGGCCCGTGCATAAATGGAGGATGCTTTGATCAGCTCTTCGACTGGAATGCACTCATCCTTTTGGTGGGCGGTGTCCGGCGTGCCCGGGAATAGGGCCCCAAACGCAACGCCGCCCGGTATGGTGCGGGCATAGGTGTTTCCCCCTGTCGACAGCAATACAGGCTCAGAACCTGATTCATCACTGTAGACTCTCTGCAGGGTCTTAATAAGTGGATGCCCTTCTTCCACATGGTGGGGAAGACGCTCACGCAGCTCTGACTGTCTGAAACCAAACTCTGAAGCCGTTTGATTCAGGCGTTGATATGTAAGGTCATACGAAGCTTTTACAGGCATGCGCAGGTTCAGATGGATGAATGCCTCCTCTTCATTAAAGCTGAGAATACCTGGGTTGACAGTGAGGGGGCCGGTTATGCTGTCGCTGAATTCGATGCCAAGCCTGCTGCCAAAGTGATCATCATCGAGAAGGGCAGCAAAAGACACATAGGCAAGACCGTCCGGGTCAAGGGCCTCTTTCTTCAGGAATGCAGCCAGCCGTGTTCCTGCGTTGGTTCCTTTATCGGGTTCCATGGCGTGGGCAGAGCTGCCGTTAAGTGTCAGAATTAACACGTTGTCCTCTACAGACGCTTTTCCTTCAGACTCAGTGCTCCGGCAAAATTCAGCAAATCTGTCCTTAACAGCTTTGGCCCTTTCAACTGTTAATCTGGCACTTGCTGAATCAGGGACAACATTGGCCCGCTCCCCTGCCTGGAAGGAATGCAGCTTGAGGGCTGAGCCATCCTGACCGGAAGTCCGTTCTAAGGAAAAGCGGATATTTACCTGTCCCTTTTCTGCATGGATGATGGGGAAGTCGGCATCCGGTGCAAAGCCGGCTATAGGGGGTTCCTCCACTTCCATATACCTCTGCATGCAGCTCATCCCGCTCTCCTCATCGGTCCCGAAAATAATCCGGATTCGATGATCAAGCGGCAGACCGAGGCGGTTTACAAGCTTACAGGCATAATAAGCGGCCATGGTCGGACCTTTGTCATCCATTGCACCCCGGGCAAAAAGAACACCGTCACGGATCTCCGGTTCGAATGGATCAGATGACCACCCGGAGGAGGCCGGCACAACGTCAACATGACAAAGGACCGCTATGTAATTCTCTGCCTCCTCCGGTCCCATTTCTGCATATCCCGCATAGCCGTCTATATTCTTCGTGCGGAAGCCGTCCTTTTCGGCAAGTTTCAGCATGTAATCAAGCGCCTCGCCGACAGCGGCCCCCATTGGTGCTTCTTTGGAAGCTGTGGACGGATCCTTGACACTTTTGATTCTAAGAAGTTCTTTCAGGTCTTGCAGGAATTGATCACGGTTTTTAATTGTTTCTTGATGCCAGTTCATATAGAATTCCTCCCAATGGCTTTTAAAAAAATTGTAAAGCAACACGCGGACAAAATCACGAAATCCTCTCCTTTATTAGTATTTGGGTAAAAAGTTTGTTAAATTCAACAGTCGGAAGGGATACAATGGACATAGAAAAACGGATAGTGAAGGATGGGAGAATGGATATATGAATAATGAAATCAAGCACGGACTGGTAGTGGATGTGGAGACGACCGGACTCGGTCCTGACCGTGATGAAGTGATTGAACTTGCATTAAAGCTTTTTTCGTATATAGAAGAAACGGGCGAGGTCATGGAAATCATCGACGTGGATTCTTTTTTGAGGGAGCCTTTAACGGTATCTGCCAAAAGAAACTACAGCAGCGCATTTCGTGTACATGGAATTCCTTATGAAATGGTGCAGGGAAAAAGCTTCAGCGATGACAGAATCATGACGTTCTTTGAAAGGGCGGATGCGATATTTGCGCATAATGCTTCCTTTGACCGCAGCTTTCTATTGAGGATGTATCCTTCGGTCAATGAATCCGACTGGTACTGCACCATGAGAGGGGTGCCCTGGAAGGGCTACGGTTTTCCGGACAGCAGACTCCTGACGCTTCTTCAGGCCCATTCTATAACAGAATATCAATCACACAGGGCACTCGATGACATTACGAATCTCCTGGAACTCTTAAAGCAGACAAGCCCCAGAGGAACTCTATACCTGAAGGAAATCATCAACGGCAGGCCAATGAGGCAATACCAGGCGAAGACCACCGTACGAAAATCAGTTTAACCCTCCGAGCTCAATTGTTTTTTTTTCAGCACCAAATGGGGTAAGTTTAAAACAGCTGGGAAATAACCCGGGAAATGGGGCCTGTCCCCCTAATAAGGAGGTATTTCAAATGGTTGATGTTTTGAATCCGGCTACTGGTGAGGTGGTCGGCCAGGTACAGGAGGGCGGCCGCAGGGAGGCACGAGCTGCGGTGGATGCTGCGCATGAAGCGTTTAAGAGCTGGTCGAAGAAGACGGCTGGCGAACGCAGTGAACTATTAATGAAATGGCATCACCTTATCAGGGAGCATACAGATGAAATTGCCGAAATCATGACAAGGGAGCAGGGGAAGCCGCTTAAGGAAGCAGCGGGGGAAGTCACGTACGCCAACAGCTTCATTTCCTGGTATGCGGAGGAAGCGAAGCGGGTATACGGACAGATTATCCCGGCCTCTCATCCAAACAAACGGATACTGGTACAAAAACAGCCGGTCGGCGTGATAGCGGCCATCACACCCTGGAACTTTCCGGCGGCCATGATTACCAGGAAAGTCGGACCTGCTCTTGCTGCAGGCTGCACAGCAGTCGTCAAGCCGGCCGAGCAGACGCCGCTTACTGCCATCAGGATGGCAGAGCTTGCATATGAAGCGGGGATTCCCCGGGATGTGCTGCAAATCGTAACAGGAGAGGCTGCAGAAATCGGCGATGCCTGGATGGAGGACACAAGGGTAACCAAAATTTCCTTCACCGGTTCCACCGAAGTGGGCAGACTGTTAATGAAAAAGGCAGCAGATACGGTCAAAAAATTGTCGCTTGAGCTTGGCGGGCATGCTCCATTCATTGTGATGGAGGATGCGGATTTAGATCAGGCTGTTAATGGGCTGATTGCCTCCAAATTCCGTAACGCCGGCCAGACCTGTGTTTGTGCGAACCGTATCTACGTCCAGGAAGGCATTGCGGAGGAATTCAGCGCAAAATTTGCTGCAGCCGCAGCAAAGCTGAAGGTCGGAAATGGCCTTCAAGAAGGAGTCGACATAGGTCCGCTGATTGACTCCCATGCCGTAGAGAAGGTACAAAAACATATTGACGACGCCATCCAGAAGGGCGGCAGGGTACTGACAGAGGTAAATGCCGGCGGAAATGCAGAAGGATATTTTGTAAATCCTGTGGTCATTGCGGATGCGACGGAGGAAATGCTATGCATGAGCGAAGAAACCTTTGGGCCGGTTGCCCCGATAACTGTATTTAAAACGGCAGAAGAGGCAGTCGAACGTGCCAATGATACCATCTACGGACTCGCAGCCTATGTATTCACCCGGGATCTTACCCTGGCAATCAGAATGTCTGAAGAACTGCAATACGGCATTGTGGGGCTCAATGACGGACTGCCTTCAGTCGCCCAGGCGCCTTTTGGCGGCTTTAAACAGAGCGGACTTGGACGTGAAGGCGGTCACTTTGGTATCGAAGAGTATCTCGAAATCAAGTATATCTCCATGGGTTTGCCAAACTGAATGTAAAAAAGAAGCTGTTCTGTAAGAACAGCTTCTTTTATGACATTAGCTCGGGCTTTATCCAGATTTCGTTAAAATTGGCCCAGCCGAATGAATTCAGCGCTACCCCTTCAAGCAGGCCGTGGTAACGCCTCGTCCTTTCAGTATGATAGTTGAAAATAAACAGATCTTCTTCCATAATCCATTCCTCCATCTGCTGGATCAGGTTCTGCCGTACCTCCGCTGATGGCTCTGCCAGAATCCGGCTGATCCTCCTATCAGCGGCTTCCTTCATGCTTCCGGCGAGGAAGCGGCTGATAAAACAGCTGGAATTCTTAAAGGCTGCAATGAAAGAAAGATGGTGGTCCTCCTGAAAAATTTCTCCCATAAGAATCATATCCCCATTTCTTGAGTCCGTTTCCTCATAAAACGTGTTTATGGAAAAAGGCAACAATTCCAGGGCAATGCCCGCTTGCCTGCAGCGTTCTTTCAGCCAGATCGCATCCTGGCTGCTCTCTTTTTTATTGAAATAATACAGCGAGAGGACTTCGCCGTTGTACCCGCTCATGGCAAGGAAGTTCTTTGCCCGTTCCATGGATTTTAGAATAGACCTTCCTGAGCTGATCCATGGAAAAAAGCTTGCAGCCGGAATTCTTGCTTCCTTTTTTAACTCTTCAATCAGCAGTCGCTGATCTGCCAGTTCATACATGGCCTTTCTGAAAAAAAGGTCATGCATGATGCCCGGTTTATTAAAGTTAAAGCCTATATACGTGCATCCTACCTCAGCCACAGATTGCTGCCTGGTATGGAGGCTCCCGACCCCCATACCAGGCAGTTCGAAATCCAGGAGAACTTCTTCTGCTTCAGGAATGAACCAGATTTCGATGGTATCAATATAAGCCCGTTCTTTGAAATAGCCGTCAAAAGCTTCCAAAATCAGCGCATGATCATTTAAGGACTTCACTGCATAGGGTCCGCAGCCGATTATATGCTCTTGGCTGAATCCACGGCCGGATGGCAGGATGGACGCATTGGGGCTGCTTAAATAGTGAAGGAAGAGGGCATTATCCCTGTTCAGCCGGATTTTAATGATCCAGGGTGAAGGCGTTTCAATCACCGCAGCGTCCTCCAGCAGCCAGTTATTTGGTGAATCGATCTCTTTTAGCCGGCGGAATGTAAAGGCTATATCTTCAGAAGTGAGCGATCTGCCACTGTGAAATTTAATGCCCTTGCGGATATAAAAAATCCATGTTTTATCCATGCTGTCATATTCCCAGGCATGGGCCAGGTGCGGCTTGATGCTATTGCTTTCCCTGTCAAATACAACCAGTGTGCTGTATATCTGCCTGATCAGGTGGCTTTCGGTGGATATTGAAACAAAGGCCGGGTCCATGAGTAAAAGCTTACGCTTAAGAGAAAGCCTCAAAATATCCTGTGTTTGGCTGCGGGAGAAGGCATTGAAATGGAGCTGCAGCTTCTGTGTCAGAGATTCCTTTAGATCAGGCGGTAAAGGGAGCTTAATAAGAGATAGGGCGGCCTCGTAATTCTCTGCCTGGAAATATTCCTTCAACAATCCAGACAAAAAGCTGTGAATCGCTGATTGGAAGAGGATTTTTGATTTATTTCCCCTGCCTGCACCGCTGCTGTATGTCAATAAGCCTTCTTCCTGCAGGCGCCGGAGCACCCTCTTGGCATTCTTCCTGCTGCAGCAGAGGATAGAAGCGATATCATCAAGGGATTTGGAGAGCTCCAAATCCCTTTCGTCTGCCAAGAATCCCAGTCTCATTTGTAGATAGTGCTCTATTGGTTTCATGCGGATCCTCCAAAAGGGGACATTTTTAAAATAAGTTTATCCTTTTTCTTCCTCTTTTTCTACTCTATATTGCATAGAGAGGAGGGATAACAGATGACATTTTTTACACTTCATAAAAACATACAAATCCGGATACTTACATCTTTCCTGACACGGGCTGTAGGCTCGATGATTTTTCCGTTCATGGCGATTTATTTTTCCCGTGAGCTTGGAAGCACCCTGGCCGGGATATTGCTGCTGATCAATGTGGCTGCTTCTATTATTTCAGGATTTTATGGCGGATACATCACCGATAAAGCTGGAAGGAAAAAGGTGCTTGTGATCGGGCAGATTGCTTCATTGATTTCCTTCATAGTGATGGCAGCAGTGAACTCGCCGTGGTATGGATCGGTGTGGATTACCTTTTACATGATGCTGTTAAACAGCTTCAGCTCAGGCTTTATCAACCCAGCCGCAGAGGCGATGCTGATTGATGTCAGTACAAAGGAGACACGCACCTTCATGTACAGCATCAATTACTGGGCCATCAATGCTTCCATCATGATCGGCTCCCTGGCTGGAGGCTTTCTTTTTAAGGAACACAAATTTGAACTCTTCCTGTCCCTGACTTTGATCGGGGTTCTTACCTTATTATTGATTGTTTTCTTTATGGAGGATCAGTACCAGCCAAAAAAAGGCATAGGAAAGATCAGCGTGTGGAAGGATATGGCCGGGAGCTATAGAGCAGTGATGCACAATAAAGCTTTCCTCATCTTCTCACTCGCAAGCATATTCGTCCTGGGTCTGGAGATGCAGCGTAATAATTATATATCTATCAGGCTTGAACAAGGATTTCCACCAATGGAACTGGCAATATTTGGAGTAGGCTTCCATGTTGATGGAATAAGGATGTTCAGCTTTCTGACGACAGAAAATACGTTGATCATCGTCATGTTCACAGTCTTGATGGCCGCCTGGGTGACCCGGTTTCGGGAAAAGAACATCCTGAACATCGGGATCTTTGCCCAGGTGGCAGGTTACTCTGTATTGGCCGCGGGCAATTCGATCTGGCTCCTTTTAGCGGCCGGGCTGATCCAGACAATCGGCGAAATGATGTATGTGCCGGTCAGGCAAAGCTTGATGGCGGATTTAATGGAGGAGGATTCAAGAGGTGCCTATATGGCTGTCAACGGCCTTGTCTTTCAAGGGGCCAAACTGCTTGGCGCAGCAGGGATCATATTGGGTGCAGCATGGGGTCCTGCCGGGATGATAGCCGTGTATATCGTTTGCGGAATGGTATCATTGGTATTATTTGCAGCGGCAGTAAAAGACAGCAGGGTGAAGGATTCTGCCAGCAGGGCTGAGAGCGCAACTTGAGGAAGAGTGAAAAAAATAGGACGCCGGGGGCCAGCCTCCGGCGTCATTTGCATGGAGAAAGGGTTTATTCTAAATGAAGTTTTTTATATAATAGACTCACAACATAATATGGAGGGTGAAGATCTTTTGGCCTCAATAAAAGATATAGCAGATGCGCTTACAAAAAATGCGGAAAGCATCGCTGAAGAGATGGTCGATGAAATTGTCAAACGATTCCCTGTGGAAGTTCCCCAGAATGAAATAAATAATGCCAAGATTATATATAAAGGATTTCTCGGATTCATGGGAGAGCTCCTCGACTGCAGAGAAGAGAAAGTCCCTGAAGGCCTTTTGTCCTGGAGCAAAGAAAATGGCGAGAGGGAGGCTTCTGATACAGGAAGGCTGTCCGGTGTCATTTCGAGATATCCTGACACCCGGATTGTTTTCACCGAGCATATATCACGCCTCTGCCTGGCTGAGGGCCTGAGCGCTTGTGATACAATCACCATCATTACACGGATTAACTATTTCCTGGACTTAAGCATAAATGAAACGGTCTATGCTTTTGAAAGGCATACAGACAAGGTGATAAGGGACGCGCAGGATGAACTGAATTATCTGTCGGCCCCTATAGTTCCTATACAAGATGAAATCGCCGTCCTGCCGCTGATTGGAAAGATTGACTATGACCGGGCATCGCTAATCCTGGAAAAAGTGGTCCCGAAGGTTTCAAAACTGCAAGTAACCTGCCTGATCCTTGATTTCTCCGGAATCTTTACCATAGATGCTTCAGTTGCAAAGCATATTTTTGATATCCATAATGTCCTCCGCCTGATCGGCGTAAAGTCCATAGCTACCGGTATCCGCCCGGAACTCGCCCGGCTCGCGGCCGAAAGCGGAATCGATCTGTCAGCGATCACTGCGTTTGCAACTGTCAGGGAAGCCATCGACAGCATGAAGGATGCGGGAAGATAAGCATCCAAAAATTCTGGGAAAGCATCCCACTCTAAGATATGGGATGGTGCTGCATCATTTGTATACAGTAAAAGACTCTGGAAAGATCCCAGCGTCTTTTTACTTTTTTAAGATAAATGAATCCTGTACGGTGCCGACTGTTTCGTCTGAATAATCCACCGTTCCCGCTAACTTATTCAGAAGGGCAGGTTTCTGGTCCCCATAAGAATACTGAACTACATGTGTTCCTTCTGCCACACCATTTTTCAGGGGGATATCTATATCAGTAGTGCCCGTGTTTCTTTCTAAGCGGTATTCCGTTGAGCCGTATTCATAATAACCTAATACAACTCTAACGTCTTTAGGAGGGGATTCCTGCTTCCAGGTAATTTTAATTTTGTGAGTTTCATAAGCTCTTTTATCATCCTTTAAATAATTGCCTTTCACTTGATCGGAAACCGTAAATGCATTCCCGTCACTTTGTCCCTTAAATTCAGCGGTGTAACTCACCTTGTTTTTGTCTATCTGTTCCTTTGAAGAACAGCCTGCAGCAATGAGAAGCATAAAAATGATTGAATATACTGTCAGCACTCTCATCTATTACAACTCCTTATTATTCAGTGGATTTTTTTAAAGAGTACAAAAGATCTGCAGGGGCAAACAAAGTGCCTTCCAGTGGATGGAAGGCATCTAACGTGCAATCTGCGTGCTCTTTGTCAGACTGGACAATGAATCTAGCTGATTTAGATATGAGTTTCTCCAGGATTAATGGAGAACCTCTACTCTCTTAAACTGCTCGTTTTTCTATCTGCTCCTGCTCCGGACAGGGGCTGCCGCTGATGAACTTCCGGGCCTCATCCGTCAAAAACCCGGAGGTGGTAGTACAGCTCTCAGAAGTGGCGGGCAGTGTGCCGCTGCCATCATAGTAACAAGGCTTTTCCATTTCATATCATCCTTCCCGGGAAGCTTATATGAAGTAAAAGCTGATAATGTAGATCTGTCTTAATTATATAGGTAAATCTCCCTAAAATACACAGAATTTTTAGAAAAAATACCTATTTTGAGTAAAGAGGAGATTGCACAATATATGTAGAATATTGTAAAAAAGCTTGAAGGGGGAAAGGGATATGTACTTCACTGATTATGAAGCATTCTGGCTCTTTTATCTGACTCAGCATAGCAAGGGTACGACCAGGGCCTGGCATTTTGCCGGCACAAGTCTTGTCTTTGTATTTATTCTTTGGGCTGTTATCTCGCAAAACTATTGGCTCCTGATACTTGCACCTGTCACGGCCTATGCGCTTGCATGGTTCAGTCACTTTTTCATTGAAGGCAATAAGCCTGCCACATTTGGCCATCCAGTCTGGTCTCTGCGGGCTGACTTCAGAATGTACCGTCTGGCGCTTCTCGGCAGGCTTGGCAAGGAAATCGAGAGGGCGGGGTCTGAACTGCGCACTTAGCTTCCATGACCCGTTCCTTTGGGGGAACGGTTATTTTTTTGATGCCAGGGCGTGTACATAATTTTTTTTATCAATCATAATTTGTTTTATGCAAGTAAATTGTGGAAAGTAAATAGGTAGGAATGTACATCCTAAGGAAGGGACAGCGGGATTTTACATAAAAATCATCAAGGCTTCGTTAAATATGTATTGTGTTTGAAACAATCCGAAATATTTTTGTAAAAAAGTTTTGTTAGAATATGAGTATAATATCCCATCATTCTTTTAATCAATACGGAGGTTAATTATGACTTTGGAAAAGCAATTGGTCGCTAAGACTTTTTATGAAGCTTTTTTGCCAGAAAATAGTTCCGGGCATGCTGAATCACTGCTTGGAGAAGCGCTTTTCCTGGGGCGGACTGATGAAACTGTAGATCTTTCAAATATTCGGTTTGCACAAGGTGAAGTATATTACCATAATAAAGATTATGAATCTGCAATTTTTAAGTGGGAGCGCGTTTCCAATGCATTGAAGCTTTGGGCCGATAAAAATATCGGGGACGCCCATTATGAAGAGGGAAACCTGACTGAAGCTGAGGGCGTTTATCTATCCATTGACACACATGATCCCACTCTCAGATCGGAAACTGCACTTCAGCTTTTTTCCCTGTACATCAAACAGGAAAAAAATGAATCGGCCGACAAGGTCATAAAAAAGATTGCCAGTGAACACCCGGAATATCCAACCCTTACTGAAATTGCAAGGGTATTTTATGAGGAGAATCAGGACTGGCACAGTGCGGTTGAACTGGCGGCCAGCGAGTCTGTACGCACGAGGGCGGGCGCATGGTTCAATATCCTGATTTCCTATATCAAGGCGGGAAAAGCCTCCGGTTTTGGACCCGAATACTTTAATCCGGCCATCGGAGCGGCAGAAAAAACAGATGACAGGATCTTTGAAGAGCTGACGGCAGCGTTATGGGAGAACTTCCGGGAACAAGAGGCCTATCTCGACTGGATCGTCAACATCAATAAACTTCTGGCCTCTATGGATATTCCTTCTCATTCCTGGCAAAGGCTTTCGCCTCTGTTCAGGGAAACTTATCTTTATTTGGTAGGCGGTTCCTATACACTTAAAGAAATCGACCACATCGTTCCCGGGCATGCTTCCGCCTGGCTTCTGCTCGCTGATGATCAGGATCTTTTGTTTGCCTCATCTGCAGTTCTTGCCTGGAGTGAGCTATTTCCGGAAAGCATCGGCCAGGATACGGTTCATACGGCTGAACAGTCCATTTACCAATCAGATAAACAATATGACGGCCTGAAAAAGGGTATGGAACTGTATGAATCGATCACATCCTGGGCGGGAGGGAATTCAGTGGCAGTTGATGCCAATGAGGATTGGATCATAAGGGAGCTGATGAATCTTGACTCGCGCCATGTTATGGTTGCGGCAGCCTCTGGCAATGGAAAGTTCACGTTTTCAAACTCAATACTGGGCGAGAGTATCCTGAATGCCGACACTTCAGGCATGATTGCTTTTAAGAATCATCAGGAGACCCTTATCAAACATCATGCAGAAGACGGAAAGAATCTTACCTTTAAAGATTTTTATGATGTGACAAGCCGCAGGCAGAGACAGGGAGATCTCATTGAGTTCAATCTGCCGTCAAAGTTCCTTCGGGAGAACAGGCTTATGCTTCTTGAGACGCCGGTCTTCAATGAACACAATACTGATATCAATCCAGTATTCTCTTATCTGCATTTTGCGGACAGCCTGCTGTATATCCTGAATGCCGATGATCCCTTCTCGGAAGAAGACAGGGAAATCTTGCTGAAAATCAGAGAGCAGGCCCCGGATCTGCCGCTACACTTCATCATCAACAGCATGGATGCTTATTATGGCAAGGAGGCAGCCACCCGTGTTGTAAAGGAAACCCTGGAGACGATTCAATCCTATTTCCCTAACGCCGGCATCTTCCCTTATTCTTCGGAAGAAGGCAGCTTCAAAGGATTCAGGGAGCTTGGCGAATTCATTGAATGGGGCTTTTCCCGGGGGAATTTCGAGAAGGAGCGCACGGCAAAGCTCTTATTCTATATCCGCCAGGTCTTAAAGGGACTGGTCCAAAAGCGCGTTGAGAATGAAAAGAAACTGGATCATCAGATCGGCTGGGATGTAGATATGCTCAGCAAGCTAAAAGGGGCAAGCCACCAGCTGGACGACTTTGAAAAAGGGAAGGCAGCACGCATTCAGACGACCTTCTCGTCCATCAAGGCCAAGGTCAGGGCTGAGATGGAAGCCAAAATCCCTAAAATCCTGCAGAAAACGTCGGATATCATTACAGAGGACAGCAATTACGCTGACCTGGAGCGTAAGCTGAATATGGAGATGAATGATCGGGTGGAAAGCTATATTGACAGAGATATCTTGCCGAGATTTTATCTCTCCCTTCAGGAATGGATCAAGACGGCTGCAGTTGAATTCAATGAAGGCCAGCAATTCCTCGATGAAATGAAGGATGGCTTCAATAAGCTGTATGGAAATGAGCAATTCGAGCTTAAGGGCGACTTCAGGGTGCTGGATGACTGGCGCCGCGATTCAGACCGCATGACGGGCGGCTACAGCCAGGAACAGTTTTCTTTCTTGAACCGCTCGCCGCAGCAGATGCTGTTGAAGGGTGCCGGCAGACTCTTCGGAGCCATTTCACAGAACAATACGATGCTTCACAGCAAATATAAGCAATATGTAGAAAATGAAGATTACAGTGAAGCTGCAAGGAAGGTGACGGATAAATTCCTCATGCAGTTCGACATGTTTGAAAAATCCCTGGAACGCGATGTGAGGATGTTCTTCAAGGAGCCAAACAAGGAAATCAATGGAGCAATCGAAGACACAGAGAAGGCCATAACGGAGAATACCTCCACTCTTGAGGGGCTGAAACAGAATCCGTCAGCCTACTTTGATCCGCTTACCCTCTTTGAAGTCAGACTGCGCTCCTGTGAATGGATTATGATTGTGGATAAAGAAGTACAGTATATTTACTAAATTAAAAGGCTGTTTTCGCATATATTGTGGCTATTGGACAAGAAAGTGGATTTCCGCTGCAGTCACTCGCTTTCCGCGGGGCGGGAGTCTTCCTCCTTCCGCTCCAATCCGCTTGCTTAATAATTTTGTTTTTCTCAGAGGACTCATCCAAAGACAACAGGATTATAGAAAAGAGCCAAAAAAATGACTCCGTTGTGGAGTCATTTTTTTTCTGATGAGATTCTCCTGCCTGGCTTATACAATTGTTCGAAGTCCCGTATGCTCTTTTGCCCATATGGGATTCTTCTGCACTGAAAATTATGGAGGAATACCTGAAATTTTAGCGAAATAAATCATAAGGAGGCGAGTCTAAGATGTTCGATAAATGGAGAAGGGCGATAAAAGAAGAATTTTCAAAGAGGCAGGCATACCGTTACGCAGATCGAATTTCCCAATATCACCGCATCCAGGCTTCACCTGGGTACCGGGCTGCAGCCGGCGAGGTGATTCAGCTTTTAAAAAGGGATGGAGTCGAGGCGGAGTTAATTTCGTATCCCGCTGAGTTTGGCGGCCGTCTATTGTCTCACCGCACCTTCAAAGAATGGCATTGCCGCTCGGCTGAATTATGGGTTGAAACACCGGTGCGCGAGAGGATCGCCAGGTTTGAGGAAGAAGAAATCTCCCTGGTTCAGCGGAGTATCTCTACGCCCCCGGAAGGAATCCGGGCTGAACTGGCTGTAGTTGAAAATGGAAATGAAGAGGCTGGATACGAGGGCCTGGATATCAAGGGGAAGCTTGTGCTTGTGCAGGGTGCGCCTGCGCTTGTCCATGCTTTGGCAGTGGAGAAATACGGGGCAGCAGGATTGATTTTTGAAAACCTTAACGATTATCCTCCGCTTCGTACCAGGATGGATATGCCTGATACACGGCAGTATACCTCCTTTTGGTGGGATAGCGAAGAACAGCCTAAAACATTTGGTTTCGTGGTATCCCCAAGGATCGCAAACAAGCTGAAAGAGCTTGCCGGGAAACAAAAAGTGATTCTGACAGCCAGGGTGGATGCAAAGCTTTATGATGGGCACTACGAAAACATTGAATATTTTATCCCTGGAAAAAAGGAGAAAGAAATCCTGCTGGTGAGCCATCTTTGCCACCCTTATCCGGGAGGTCAGGATAATTCGTCAGGACCGGGCACCCTGATGGAGGTCATGAGGACTCTGACAAAGCTTATCAAAACAGGAATCCTCCCTGAGCCGGAGTTTGGCATCCGGTTTTTAATGATGCCGGAAATGTACGGAACCTGTGCCTATTTGGATCAGCATCCTGAGCGGATTCCTCATACCATCGCGGCGCTTAACCTGGATATGGTCGGTGCAGACCAGGCTAAAGGCGGCGGGCCGCTGTGTGTGGAACAGCCGCCTATGGCTGTTCCAACCTTCACAGACCGGTATTTATACTATATCATTCATGAACTCTCAACAAATGCCGCAAACTTCACAGGCACATCTCAGTACAGTACCATTCATCATTTGCGGACCCGCCATTCCGGAGGCAGCGACCATTACATCTTGTCAGATTCGTCCATAGGCATTCCCTGCCCAATGCTGATTCAATGGCCTGACCGGCACTACCATACCACATCTGATACGACGGCCAACCTGGATGGGGCGATGATGGGGCTTGTGGGGCAGGCTGCCGCCTTATATTGCTATGGACTGGCGAATGGAAGTGAGGAGGACTGGATTTCCTACCTGTTCCATCACAGCAGCACAATTTCATCAGAGCTGTCTTCTGCAAAAGAATGGATAATGAGGCAGTCATTTTCAGCGGCTGAGGCCAAAAAAGCGGTCGATCATTTTTGCTTATATGAAAAACAGGCATTGGAAGAGCTGGGACGCTATGCAGCCCTTAGAGGATTTGCCAAGGCTTTAGATCTCGCTGACTGGGCAATGGACATGCATAAAAAACAGGCGGAGCTGTGTTCCGAGATGGCCGACAGGGAGCTGATGCTCCACGGAAGACAAGAACTGGTACAGGATGAGTCTCCGCCTGCATGGCAAGAGGCCGTGTATTCCCGCTGCATCCGCGGACCCCTGCGTCTTTTTGACGAGCTTGAGAGTCTTTCGCTGGAAGAGAAGCTGAAATGGTACTGTGAGTATGAAAGTACTGTGCCGGTGGGATATTCCGATTTTATCTTCAATTGGATGGACGGAAGGCGCACTGCTGGAGAAATTGTGGCGCTGGTCCAGCTTGAAACCGGCCAGCATCACCCTATTTATGCCGAGAAACTGCTGGAGCTGTGCCTTGACCTAGGAATCACAAAGAAGGCGGGGGTGGCTGAAAGCAGCCAGGCTAAGATGCATTCATGATATAATGCAGACAAAAAGCATACTGGAGGGGATAGAATGGATAGCAATAAACAATTCCGGGAAGAGTTGATCAGCAGTGTGGATACCCTCACGGATGAGCAGCTCAATCAGGAGCTTGAAGAGGGAAGATGGACGATAGCACAAGTTCTCGAGCATCTATATTTAATGGAGAGAACGATTACGAAAAGGATTGCCGCCGCCCTTGCAAAAGAGGGAGGGACGGAACCTGAGGAGAAACCAATCCAGCTGGCCGTGAACCGCAGCCGCAAGGTGGATGCCCCTGAGTATGTAACACCTTCCTCTGAACTGAAGACTCTTCACGAATTGATTGAAAAACTAGGGGAATCCCGACAGGAACTAATGGATGTGGTGAATGGGGCAGATGAGGCAGCCCTACGGAACAGGTCGCTTCCTCATCCAGTATTCGGCGAATTGAGCCTGAAACAATGGATACCTTTTATCGGCTACCATGAAAAGCGCCATCTTGAACAGATTGAAGAATTGAAAGTAAGACTTATCAACTGAACATATGATGTGAAAGGCTGCGGGCAGGTGCCGGCAGTTTTTTTCTTGAAATATATTACATGTTATCCTGAGCCAAATCAGATCCTGCCCTGTCTAATAGTTGAATGAGTGAAAAAAAGAGGGTGAGTTCGTTGAACAAACTAGTGAAAAAAGCCCAAAAGGGAGACAGTAAAGCCTTTTTGAAGCTTTTCCAGCAGTATGAAGAAGACATATACCGGATGGCTTATGTTTATGTCAAAAATGAAGAGGATGCGCTGGATGTCCTGCAGGAGGTGGCTTATCGTTCATTCAATAAAATAGGAACATTGAAGAATCCTGAATATTTCAAGACATGGCTGATCAGGATTGCCATAACCTGTTCCATCGATTTAGTCAATAAAAATAAGAAAGTGGTGCAGCTAAAACCCGAATATGAAGAGTTCATCGGGCTTGAAGAAAAGGATGTTTCCCTTTCCATCACACTCCAGGAATTATTAGAACGGTTGAATGAAGACGAGAAAAGCATGGTTTACCTGAGGTTTTATGAAGGCTATTCCTTCCAGGAAATCGCCAGCCTGGCCGGTATACCGCTCGGAACCGCAAAATCTGTCCTATACCGGGCGCTGGGCAAGCTCAGAAAACAATTCCAGGAGGCGGATCTCTATGAATAATATAAAGCAGGAAATAGACCGCATCAAGATACCAAAAGGGTTGCATGAAAGAGCGGAGCTGGGTGTCCAAAGGGCAAAAATGGAGCAGAAGGAAATGCGAGGCTTGGGCTTTAATAGGAAAAGGAACTTGTACAAAAGGCTGGCCATTGCAGCAGCAGTCTGCCTGCTCGTCCTGTCGGCGCTGACATATACACCTGTTCTCGCAGCCATCCAAAAGGCGGTCGACAAGATATTTTCCAGCGGCCATATCGATGACGGCGGCCTGAAAACAGCAGTAAGCAAAGGCCATGGTCAGATCATTGACCAGACTTTTTATGATCAACAAAATGATATAACAGTCCATTTTGAAAGCATTATGACAGATGATAAAGAAACAAAACTCTTGTTCACTTATCAAAGTAAAAGGAACAATTTAAAGAATTATTATATTGATATATTTGAGGGGAAGAGTTCCATCTCTTTAGTGAAAGAAGGGACGAAAACCAAGCTTAACCATGTAGGGTGGGGGAGCAGGTATTATGACCGCAAACAAAACAAAGTGGCAGAAGCCCTGTCATTTGACTCTATTAAGAAAATGGAAGGACAGCCTGTCAAACTTGAAATTGAGAACCTGACGATATACGGAGGAAGAAGGTCCGGTATGGCGGCGGCCAAATGGCCCCTCAGCTTTCAGCTTGGTAAGACTGGGATTTCCGACAGGCAGAATGCAGTATTGAACAAAAGCTTTACATTTGGAGGAGAAACTTATCTCATCAAGCAGGTGGAGTTTTCCGACTTGGAGACCAGGGTGGTCGTCTCCGGCACAGATACAAAAAAAGTCGTAGAAAATGGTGAGAAATACGATGTTATGAGCAAATTGGAAAGCCAACTGCTGAACGCCAGAAAGTTTGATAAAGAACATGGCTACACCTATAATGGAAAAAAATCGGGAGTTGTCCTGATGTCTGACGGAGTAAAGGCTGTCCCTATATTCAGCAAAGGGGAAGTGGAAGGCAAGGATGATGAATACATCATGAGCTTTGAACCCGTCAAAAACCGCAGGGACTGCATCCTGGAAGTTGGGAATAAATTAAGAATTCCTTTGGCGGAGGACCGCTGATTATCAGGGAAATCCGTGGGGGAGGCTGGGAGCCTTCATCGAGAGTATGAAGGACATTTGGAGGCCGCACGGCCCGTGAAAAGTCCTTCATCAGCTAAGGGAACATACTCCAGCGGGGAAGAATGTGCACTTCAATAGTGAAAGAATTGTACCCATATTGAAGTTTCATCCCAAAGGGCTGGCCCCCGATATGGCCAGTCCTTTTACTATGTCTTAAAGGCCTGTTCAATGATCTCTAAAAAGCTCCCTCTATGTTCCTCGAATTGCTTTTTCCGATGGCCGTTTGCACCGGATGGGTGCGGAAAGCCATATAGGCAGGGAACAGTAGGGATGATCTGTTTTCCCTGTAAAGACCGGATGACTTCGCCTACCGCTTTTCCCAGGGGAATCAGCAGCACTTTTGATTGGAGCGAGTTCAGTTCTTCTGGAAATGCCTCATATGCATATTTCTTCAATAATGCAGAATGGCTGATAGCCGGAGAGTGACCGGTGTAGTTCAGCCCGTCCTTAAACACAGGATATTTGATGATGGAGGTCGTATGGAGCAGGTCATCTCTTGAGCCAAACAGCTCGCTTGCACCTGAAAGGCCGAGGTGTTCGTGCAATCCACAGCCATCCAGCATCTCAATCAGGTTTTTCCTCATGGTGCCCGCGAACCTGGCACTCCGTTTTATATGCTGAAGCAGCTGGTCCAAGTCCATCCCAAGCTCCATGCCTGCCCTCGCTGCCTCGAAAGCTGTTTTCATTTGGTGCCATCCCGGCGTGATGCCGGCAACGACCACTCTTGCCTCCCTGTTGATCCATTCATTATGGGGGGCATAGTACAGGGCAAGCCCCGCTTCTTTCTCGATGAGGAACCGGGGTATTAATAAATCCTGTTTATCCAAGTGATCTGCCTCTAAATTTTGGATAGCCTGATAAAAGTCTGTGAACATTTCGCTCTGCATCTTTATCTCATCCCCTCTGGCCTTTACTTTATTATTCCCATCCAGGGGCAGAAAAAAGCCCGCAATGTCTGCGGGTTTTAGTAGATCACAAAGAAGGAAGAGGGGGAATCCTCTTCCTTCTTTTTCGCGTTATTCCTTCTATCATTCTGTATCCCGGGTCTTCTGTTCAGGAAGTGTATCCCAGAAGCTTGTGTCTGCTGTCTCAATGGATCCATCGGCGATGGCGCGAACAGCGGCTTCAAGTGTGGTGACAGTCTGTTTGATGAGGTAGCCGTTGCTTTTTTGCCCGAGTACATAGTCTTCGTACTCATGATCGGACATGCCCCGCATTTCAAATAGGAGGGAAGAGATGCCGTATTGAACGGCTGCCCCATTGCGTCCTATTCTTTCTTCAGAACCGCCGACATACTTGCCAAGATGACCCCAGCCAGTCCGGTCGACTGCGCCATATACCACAGCTCCCAGCTTCTTGGAGCGCTCGAGGACATCAGCAGCAGTGTTCGGGTTGGTAGGGTAAAGAATGGAGCCTGAAACATATTTACCGTTCACTTCAGACTGTGTTCCCTGATGATGCAGATCGATCATATAGTCAATTTTATATTTTTTAAAAACATTGTTATGGAGTGCTTTTGTCTCTGGCTGGGCTTTCGCTACATGGTCCCGGTTGAGGTCCGTTCCCGAGGCATTATAACGGGTCAGGTGGCGGCCGCCGTCTGCCACATAATCTTCAAGAGAAAAATCGACGTCGCCCATCGCCCCGTCAGCATTCAGCATAGGGAGCACCAGAACATTAACGGAGTCAAGGACGCCCTGCAATTTTCCGGTGCCAAGATGTTTGATGAACTCAAGGGCTCCTTCAGTTGTGAGCTGCTCATTGCCATGCTGCTGAGTCAGGAACAGGATGGTTGGATTTTTGGGATTGGTTATGTATTTTGCAAGATGGATATCCCTGCCCTTCAGGGTTTTTCCAATTACCTCGAGTGTCATCGCACTCTGCTTGGCATCTTGTGTTCTGAGTTCATCCACCAATTCTGTGTAGGTATGAAGAATGGACGTATTTACTGTTTCATTGCCTCCATAGCCTGGCCCATTGCCAACAGCTCCTGCAGGAACAGACATTACATTTATCGCACCGAACGCCATTATTCCCGTCAACGATAAAGAGATTATTTTCTTTTTCATCAAAATCCTCCATTTTTAGAATTATTTGATAACTTACTACCATAATAAAATAGCTTCCGTTTTCTGTTAATAGAGATAAATTCCTGTCTTTTTAAGTAAACGTTGGCTAAAAATGCATCTATATATCTAAAAAAGGATAATTCATGGGGATTCTGTCAATAAATAAATGTGTCAATAATTCAAATTAAATTTGACAATATTGTGAACCCTATGGAATAATATAGACATAAAAGGAGGATGTTGGTAATGGATGCAAAAGTACTTAATGCAGTAAAATTTGTCGGCGGAGCAATATTGTCTATTGGAATTATCTTCTTTGTAATCGGTTTCACTGCAAGCGGTAGCAGCGTTTGGACTCCTATTGGCATCGGTACGGTAATGGGCGCTATATTTATTTTCTTAATGGGGATCTTTTTGGTAGCCACGGAAGAAGTTCTGGAAAAATCATATAGAAGAAAAAGAATTTAAACATAGAAAAAAGGAGTGCCAGCCGGCACTCCTTTTTCTATGGCTTAAATATAACCCCAGATCATACAGAGCAGTGTACCGAAGATTGTAATCAAGGCCATTAACACTCCATAATAGATGTTCGTATAGATGGCTCCCTTATCCTTCGATTCACCAGCATGCATGAATACGATCAGCTGGAGTCCGGCCTGGATGAAGGCTGTCAATAGAAGCACTGTCATCCCGGCCGTAAAGGACATATCCAGGTAGTAAACCAGCAGGGCAACGGCGGTCAGGACAAGAGAGAAGATAAAGCCCATGACCTGCTTGACTGGAAATAGCTCTTTCATGATTACATCATTCCTTTCAGGTAGATGAAGCTGAAGATAAAGATCCACACTACATCAAGGAAATGCCAGTAAAGTGAGAAGATGAATGATTTATTGGCTGTTTCGGGAGTCAGTCCGCGTTTTTTGATCTGCAGAACAATGAACAAGCCCCAGAAGAAGCCGAGTGTAACGTGAGCTCCGTGTGTGCCGAGTGTTGTGAACAGAATCGACGTGAAGGCGCTCGTCTGGATGGTGGCTCCTTCATGTACATACATAACAAAGTCATAAATCTCAACACTTAAGAATCCAAGTCCCAAAAGCAGGGTGACAACAAAGAATGAAATCATCGCTTTAACCTTGCCAAGGCGCATGGCATGAACGCCAAGTCCTATGGTGAAGCTGCTTGCAAGGAGAAGGAATGTTTCAATCAAGACCGGGGCGATCTCAAATAAATGCGCCCCAGTCGGTCCATCGCCCGTACGGTCCGCCAATGTAAAGTAGGAGGCGAACAGGGTACCGAAAAGCATGATTTCTGCTCCAAGGAAAATCCAGAAACCAAGAATCTTTAAACGATTTTCATCTGTACTATATTCTAGTGGGAGCGAGTTATCTATTTTCATCAGTTAGCACCTCGCAATTTTGTTTCAGTCTCTTCAATCTCATCAACCGGGATGTAGTGTCCGTGGTCTTTTTCAAATGAACGAAGGGCCATGCAGACAAAGATTCCGATGGTAGTAAGGATCAAAGGAACCCAGATGCCGAATACGAATGAGAAGCCCCAGGCGAAGAAGATGCAGCCCATGATGAATGGCATTCCGCTGTTATTTGGCATATGGATTTTTTCATATTTGCCTTTGAAAAGAACATGGCCGCGCTTTTTAGCATCCCAGAGAGATTCGCTGGAATCCACCTGCGGCAGGCGTGCAAAGTTATATTCAGGCACCGGAGTGTGTGTTGACCACTCGATAGTACGTGCATCCCATGGATCTGAACTGATATCCCTGGAAGCAAAGCGTGTGCTGTGATAGATGTTGTAAACAATCAGCACGAAACCTGCTGCAAGTCCAAGGGCACCGACGAATGAAATGAAATTCAACGGTCCAAATCCGGATGCCTCGGAGTAGGTGTACATGCGGCGTGCCTGACCGTCAAGGCCGGTAAAGAACATTGGCATGAAGGCAACAAGCGTACCGAGCGTGATGAACCATGCGGCCCATTTTCCGATGCGTTCATTAAGCATAAACCCGAACATTTTAGGCCAGTAGTAAGTCAGGCCGGCCAGCATGGCGAATACTACGCCGGGAATGATTACCATATGGAAGTGGGCAACCAGGAACATAGTATTGTGATACTGATAATCTGCTGCTGACATTGCAAGCATAACACCCGTCACACCGCCGATTGTGAAAAGCGGGATGAACAGCATTGCATAAAGCATAGGGCTTGTGAACTCGATTTTTCCTTTATAAAGAGTGAACAGCCAGTTAAAGATCTTCACCCCTGTTGGTACAGCTATCGCCATCGTCGTGATGGAGAAGATGCTGTTTGTCAAAGCGCCCTGTCCCATTGTGAAGAAATGGTGAGCCCAGACCAGGAAGGAGTAAGCTGAAATGACGACCATGGAGTAGACCATGGACTTATAGCCGTATAGATTACGACGTGCAAAGGTCGAGATAATTTCACTGTATATACCGAAGGCAGGGAGTATCAGAATATATACTTCCGGATGTCCCCATACCCAGAACAGGTTGGCCCAGAGCATGTCCATCCCGCCGTTTGTGGTGGTGAAGAAGTTGGTGCCAAACAGGCGGTCCATGGTACCCATTGCCAGTGCCACTGTCAGTACAGGGAAGGCAAATACGATAATCAGGTTAGCTACAAGTGAAGACCAGGTGAACATTGGCATCTTCATCAAAGTCATGCCAGGCGCCCTCATTTTAAGGATCGTGGTCATGAAGTTAATCCCGGTCATCAAAGTACCAATACCGGCAATCTGGATGGCGATCATATAATAGTTCGTACCCACTGATTCACTGAACTCTTTGCCTGCGAGAGGGAAGTAGGATGTCCAGCCGGCATCGGGAGAACCACCGATTACGAAAGAAATGTTAAACAGCATCGCGCCCATAAAGAACAGCCAGAAGCTGAGTGCGTTCAGGCGTGGGAATGCAACATCCCTTGCGCCGATTTGAAGCGGTACAACAAAATTCATAAGAGCCATGATAAACGGCATGGCCATGAAAAGAATCATGACAACACCATGTGTTGAGAATATTTCATTATAATGCTGGGCATCGAGAAGCTTTGCTTCAGGTGTTGCCAGCTGGGCGCGCAGCATGATGGCATCGACGCCGCCGCGGAACAGCATGAGAAGTGCTGATATCAGATACATGATACCAATGCGCTTATGGTCGACTGTGGTCAGCCATTCACGCCATAGGTAGCCCCATTTCTTAAAATAGGTCACACCTGCGATGATTGCGATAACTGTAAGGCCGATGGCAACCATAGATGCATAAATCACAGGGCTTGGATGAGGTATCGCAAATCGATCAAAGAAATCCATGTGTGTGGCTCCTTTCAGGATATATATAATGTCGTACGTTTAACGGGGAAATTCCCCTATTAATGATTGTGTTCGGAATGGCCTTTAGGTTCTTTTGATTTTTCTTCTTCGTGTTCACCTTTTTTGCCATCCTCGGAAGTTTCATCCGAATTCCCGTGTCCGCCGTGATCATGTCCGCCATTTGCCGGTGTAGGCGGCGGGCTGAATTCCAGGTGGGTTCCGGTATAAGTGGATCTTCCCAGATGGCCAGGTTCAAGCAATTTATCAAATTTTTCTTCTGTCAGCGGCTTGGCAGTCGCTTTTACTTCATCAACCCACTCCTGATACTCAGCAGGTTTCATAGCCTGGACATCAAATGTGTTTTCAGCGAATCCTTTCCCGCTGAAGTTAGCATTCCTTCCCATATATTCTCCGGGAACATCAGCTGCCAGGTGAAGGGTGTTGACCATGTCGCTCATCGCGTATTTCTGGCCGCCAAGCTGCGGTATCCAGAAGCTTGTAATAGGTCCGTATGAATACAGCTTGAATTCAAGCGGACGGTCAGTGGGTATATTTAAATAGTTTACCGTTTCGATATTTTCTTCAGGATAGCTGAAATGCCATTTCCAATCGGAAGATGCTGCATAAACAACCAATGGCTTTTCGTCTTCATAGCCTTTTGGTTTAGCTTCGACTTCATAGTTGGATTTTACAGACATAATGGAAAGCACTGTAACGATTACAATTGGAATTCCGATACAGATTGCTTCAACCAGGACGCTGCTTTTGATATGCGGCGGCTCGTAATCTTTGCTTTGCTTAGACGCACGAAACTTAATGAGCATATATACAAGAATTCCAAATACAACCAATACAATAAACAGCATGATCCAGGTTGAAATGATGATATCATCTGCCTGAATTTTAGCCATCGGTCCTTTAGGATCGAGAACAATCATCTGCTCACAGCCTGCCAGCATGGAGATTGCAGCAAAGGCGAGAGTTAATACAGCCCATTTTATTTTCATGTTGTACCCCTTTCTTCCTTTTAAAATCTTAAAGGCTTGCAGTGAAAGTTTGTTAATGATTTCACATACTTTGTTTTTTCCCTGGGCATACTATTTCAAGAAACCAAGCCGGCTCTCGTTCAGCTATAAAAACGTGTATATAGCAGGTTCCAGGAAAGTGCAATTAGGATCCTGTAATTTTTAGAAAAAAAAACAAGTTTAGCATAATTGCAATAGCGGAATAGTGTTAATACATTCACATACTCCCTATACATATATTAGTAATTTTCTAGCAGAATAACAACTCATAAATAGTGACAAATTCGTGAAGGTTCTTGCCTATCATGGTATTAAAAGGATATCCTGTGACAGAACTGTGAAAGGTGTGACAAATGTGTGAACGGAGCAGCTGTCATTTGAAAAAGAATCAATATCCACTATAATGTTATTCTGAAATAACAACATGGTTCGGAGTGATTATCCTCGTCCGGCTCTCCATGCACGACTTTATCCCATACCCTGCCTACTCCTGTACTAAAACGTAAATTTGAAAGAATCTGACCGGTATTTCTCTCTTATTGGGCCACTATTTCTTCTGAAGCTAGACTATAATAGATCATATAGAAACCTGGGCAGCATGGCGGCCCAGAGGAGGGAAATATAATGAAAAAGTACAGCCGGGAAATCCTGGCATGGCTGAGGGCCATCTTGATAGCCGCCGGTATTGCATTTATCTGCAGGCAATTTCTTTTTTCTCCCATTACCGTTTATGGTGAATCTATGTCGCCTGCTTTCGAAGACAAAAACAGGATCATTGTCAGCAAGCTGAGCCGCATCGATCACTTTGACAACATTGTGTTTCATGCCCCTGATGCAGATGATAACTATATAAAAAGGGTGATCGGCCTGCCAGGGGACAGGATCTCTGTTGTGGATGATGTTCTCTACATAAATGGCAGGAAATATAAGGAGCCCTATCTTAAGGAAAACAAATCGGAGCTGCCGCCTGGCATAAAGCTTACGGGTGACTTTACCCTGCAAGAGACGACCGGAAAAGCCAGGGTTCCAGAAGGGTGTTTATTTGTTATGGGCGATAACCGCTTAAGGAGCAGTGACAGCCGAAGATATGGTTTTATCCGCATGGATTCAGTAATAGGGGAAGTGAAATTCCGGTTCTCTCCGCTCAGGGATGCCGGTATTCCTAAATAAAGGAGACGCCTCACAGGCGTCTCCTTTCATTTTATTCTGCTTTTTTAACATCAACCTTGCCGGAAAAGAATACAGCCCCTCCGCCCATATCTGCTATTCGGTCAGGTGTAAGGGAGTTGACGAGCTGGTTTGTGCCAGGAATATCTGACCATAGCCCGAGGGATACAACAGCGCCGGGAAGAACGTCTTGGCCGACCGACACAGTCAGTGTGCATTCACCGCGCCCGTTCCATAAAACGATTTTGTCGCCGTCTTCAATGCCCCTCTGAACCGCATCATCTCTATGCATATAGAGGAGAGGGACTTTCTCAAAACCGATATGCCTTTCATTGTTAGAGAAAGTTGAATTGAGAAAGTTATGGTTCGGTGCCGGTACGAACAAGAGGGGGAAGGACTCCTCGGGAAGGGGCATATAAGTCGGCAGGGCGGGATACCCGTCCCGTTCCATTTTCCTTGAGTACAATTCAATCCTGCCGCTCGGTGTCGGAAGGGTTTCCGGGAAGATTCCCCTGCGGTCAGCTTTAATATATGGCTGTTTGGAAAGCGCCTCATAGCTGATGTGCTGTACATGAGGGTTATCCGGATTATCAAGGGCCTGCCGGATCAATTCTTCATCTGTTTCCTGGAGACAGTCATCATTAAATCCCATTCCCCGGGAGAGCAGGCGAAAGACCTCAGTGTTGGATTTTGATTCGTAATACGGATGCACAACCGGCTTTTGCAGCTGGATATAATGATGCCAGTATGATGTGTAAAAGTCCGTATTTTCAAATGAGGAAGCAGCAGGAAGAATGATGTCGGCGTACAGGGCAGTTTCAGTTAAGAACAGATCGTGCACTACTGTGAATAGATCCTCGCGCAAAAGCCCTTCTCTTACCTTATTTCCTTCCGGGGCCACAACTGCGGGGTTTGAGCTGTAAACAAAAAGAGAGTGGATCCGGGGCCCTGAGGCCTCAAGGAGGGCCTTTCCGATTGCGTTCATATTGATACTGCGGGTCTTTTTTTTCATTAATTCCGGTCTCTGAAGAGCACGGCTGTTGTGTGCAAGGAAAGCAGAGTTGCCTTTGATCGCACCGCCGCCCTTCTTCAGCCACTGCCCGGTCAGGGCGGGCAGGCAGGAGATGGTACGGATACACATGCCGCCGTTATCATGGTGCTGAGGGCCGTTACCGATCCGGATAAATGAAGGCGAGGTGCTGCCGTACATGCGTGCAAGCTTATAGATATCCTCAGCGGGCACCCCCGTAATGGCGGATACAGATTCGGGATCGTACTGCCGGACGTGGTCCTTTAAATCCTTCCAGCCCACCGTGTATTGTTCAAGGAATTCTATGTCACAAAGCCCTTCTTTAAACAAGAGGTGCATGATGCCGAGGGCAAGAGCGGCGTCGGTGCCCGGCAGGATGGGAATGAACCAGTCTGCCCACTTGGCTGTCCGGTTCCTGTGTACATCGATCACTACAATCTTTGCCCCGTTTTTGCGGGCTTTTTGGGCAAGGGTGACCTGGTGCATGTTTGTGCTGACCGCATTTACTCCCCAGAAGATGAAGAGTTTGGCATGGACGGTTTCCTCCGGGTCAGTACCAATGCTGCCGCCCATTGTATAGGTATAGCCGGCTGCTCCTGCCGAGTTACAGATAGACCGCTCTAAGCTGCTGGCTCCCAGTCTATTGAAAAAACGCCGGTCCATTCCCTCTGCGCTCAGATTCCCCATATTTCCATAAAAGCTGTAAGGAAGAATGCTTTCAGAACCGTGGTCCTCCATCAATTCCTGCCATTTGCCGGTGATGGATTGTATAGCTTCTTCCCAGGAAATTCTCTCGAATTGCCCTGAACCTTTTGGACCAGTCCGCCTAAGCGGGTGCTTCAGCCGCTTCTCATCATATAAACGGTGCGGCATATTTCGGACCTTATTACAGATATGACCCTCTGTCACAGGGTGATCCGGATCACCTTCGACTTTCACAATGCGTCCGCCCGCCTTATGCAGCAGCAGCCCGCACTGATCCGGACAATCGAGTGGACATACTGATGAAAATACACCTTCCTCCTGATCAACATAATTTTTCATCGCTGCCTCCTTGTTTTTGGGGGGACTGACCCCATTTCCCGATTACTTCCCTGAATAGCCCGGTGGATGGCACACCTGGCACCAAATTGGTTGTCAGGGGGACTGTCCCCATCATAAGGGATGGGGCATATTCCAGCAAGATGCAAATGACTTAAAATGGTACAGTTTTACTGATAATCCAATAAGGTTCTTCTGTTATACTGTGCTGTCGGCCAGCCGCGTTCGTGCCGCTATTACTTCGTGTATCAGCAGGGCCGCCAATTTAACGGTCCGCCCGTCTTCATCAAGGCGAGGATTCACCTCGGCGATGTCAAAGCTTCTTACTCTGGGATGGGCAGCCAGCCGCCTGATCAGGGACCGGACCAACTTAGGGTGGAGCCCGAATGGAGAGGGAGCGCTCACACCTGGGGCATGTGCTGCCTCCAGGACATCACAGCAAAGAGTCAGCATGCAGTCCGCTTTGTCATCCATGAATTCCTCAAGCTTTTTCAGGCAGCCTTTGAGTGTATGTTCTGTCAGATCTTCTTCTAAAATATAGGATGTGCGATATTTTCGTGCTGTTTCAAACAAATACCCGGTATTGCCCGCAGGCTGGATGCCGGTACAAAAATACCCGGCTTCACTGTTTCGGTCAAGAATCTGGCGGAACATGGTGCCGGATGACGTTTCCTGTTCATAGGGACGCATGTCAAAATGTGCATCGATATTGACGATTCCGACAGACGGCATCTCGTTCAGGCTGTCTTCATACCCCAGGTAATGCCCAAACGCCACCTCATGGCCGCCTCCGAGGATAATGGGGAAGATGCCTTCCGCAAACAGCCTGGAAACAGCACGTCCCAGCTCTCCCTGTGCTTCTTCAAGCCCGCCTCCCTCACAGACAATGCTTCCGAAATCAATCAGCCTGGCTCCTGAAGGCAGGGGGAGGGCAGCCAGACCTTTCCTTAGTTCGTCGGGAGCGAGACAACTGCCGGTGCGCCCTTTATTTCTCCTGACTCCCTCATCACTTTTAAAGCCAATGATTCCAATCGCACCAGGCTTCGAGAAACCGGCCGGCTGAAAAACATTCATGAATTCCACAGCCTGATGCAGGCGGAAAGCGTTAAGGTTCTCTGTACTGTCCACACGCCCAGTCCACATATGTGGCTCACTCAACTCATACATGGTATCCTTCCTTTATATTGAAATTTTTAGATAATTAAGTTCATTTAAATTATAAGC
Source organism: Paraperibacillus esterisolvens (assembly GCF_046237625.1). Classification (GTDB taxonomy): domain Bacteria; phylum Bacillota; class Bacilli; order Bacillales; family DSM-1321; genus Paraperibacillus; species Paraperibacillus esterisolvens. The sequence continues at coordinate 675,835 of NZ_CP143545.1, forward strand.
CTAAGACGTGCCATTCTCCAGCGGGGCAGGGACCCGTTCCGTAAGATGAATTTGGGAAAAGGCTCAGTCCCCATATGGATTGCAGCATTGGCGCGGCTGAAAGGCTCGGGAAATAGGGGGCTGTTCCCCATTTTAGGAGGCCTTTTTTATGCGAAGGATGTTTGGGTTTTTGAGGAGGTACCGTCTGCCTGCAGGGGTGGCGCTTGTTTTTATGCTGGTGGAGCTGGCTGTGGAGCTGTGGCAGCCTTTGATTATTTCTAAGATTGTGGATGATGGTGTTATAGCTGGTGAGATGGGGGTGATTGCAAAATGGGGCGGTGTGCTGCTGGCTGTTTCAATATTTGCCTTCATTGGGGGAATCATTAATTCCTTTTATGCCTCTCATGTGAGCCAGAGCTTTGCGTATGACGTGAGGCGGGAGGTCTTCAGCAGAATTCAGTCCTTCTCGTTTGAAAGTTTCAGCAGGTTTCCGGCTTCTTCCCTGATTACCAGGATGACTAATGATGTGACTCAGGTACAGAATACAGTGTTCATGGCCCTGCGCATCATGCTCCGGGCACCGCTTTTGATCATCGGCAGTACCATCATGGCTTTTATGGTGAATGCTAAACTGGCCCTCGTGCTGGCTGCGGTGATTCCGCTTCTTATGATATTCCTCGGCTGGGTGATGAATAAAGGAGGAACTCTCTTTAAAACCGTCCAGGTCAGGCTGGACCGGGTAAATAGTGTGATGAGGGAAAACCTCACAGCTATCAGACTGATCAAGGCGTTTCTCAGACGGGATTACGAAGAGGGACGCTTTGGGAAGGCGAACATGGATCTGAAAGGTCAAACCGTCCATTCCCTCCGAATCATGGAGACTGTAAACCCTCTTTTGCTGCTGTTTATGAATATCTGTGTGATTGGGATCCTCTGGGCAGGAAGCGATCTGATCCAGGGAAACGGGGCAAAAGTCGGGGAGGTGGTGGCCATTGTTAACTATACAGCTAGAATCACATCCGCCTTTTCGCCATTATCTTTTATAATTGCGGCTTTCTCCCGGGCACGGGCATCGGCAGCCAGAATTACAGAGGTCCTTGATATGGATGACCCGATGATTGATGGAACTGGCACAAATCCAGCCCGCGGTTTAATACAGGGTGAAGTCGAGTTCCAGTCAGTCAGCTTTGCCTATCCGGAAACGTCAGAACATGTGCTCCACGGCATCAGCTTCAAGGTTAAGGCGGGCGAGACTGCTGCCATCCTAGGAGCCACCGGATCCGGCAAGACAACCCTGTTCCAGCTGATTCCCCGCCTATACGATGCATCAGGGGGAGATGTCCTCATCGATGGAAAACCGATCCGCACCTTCAGACTTTCCGAATTAAGGAGTCTAATCGGCTATGTACCGCAGGAAGCCCTGCTGTTCACAGGGACGGTAAAAGATAATATAGCGTGGGGGAAGGAAAACGCCTCCCAGGAGGAAATCATTAAGGCAGCCAGGGCTGCCCAGATCCATGAAACCATCATGAAGCTGCCTCTGCAATATGATGCAGTAATCGGCCAAAAAGGTGTCAATTTATCAGGCGGCCAAAAGCAGAGACTCTCGATTGCCCGTGCTCTTGTGAGGACTCCGAAGATCCTGATGCTCGATGACAGTACAAGCGCACTTGACCTGAAAACGGAGGCAGCCTTGTTTCAGGCGCTGGAGGAGTACCGCTGCACCACATTCATCATTACGCAGAAAATCAGTACAGCCATGGAGGCAGATACAATCCTGCTGCTTGAGGATGGCGCACTGCTTGCAGCAGGAAATCATGAAACACTTCTAAGAAAATCGCCCCTTTATTTAAAAATCTACCAATCACAGTTTGAAGGAGGGCAGGAGGAAATATGCTAGATGAGCTGAAGAAGCCTTTTCAATACAAGCATGTCCTGGACCAACAAGAAATATTGAGGGAACAGCTTCCGGAAAAAAAGAAGCCGAGGGCGAAGAATCAGCAAAAAACGCTGAGGCGGCTATGGGACTATCTTGCCGGTTATAAAAACCAGCTGTTCCTGGTCATCTCCATGGTGGTCCTAAGCTCCATTTTCGGCCTGCTCGGCCCCTTCCTTGCGGGCCGTGCTGTCGACTGGTTCATCGTGACGAAGGAAAGCAGCGGTATTGCGGCCGTGCTGGCGGCTCTCTTGGTTATTTACATCCTGAACTCTGTCTCATTGTTCCTGCAGAATTACTGGATGATCGGCATTGCACAGGAAACGGTCTCCACGATGCGGGGGCAGCTGTTCGGCCACCTGCACAGGCTGCCCATCCCTTTCTTTGATAGAAGGCAGCATGGCGAGCTGATGAGCCGGGTGACCAATGATATTGAAAATGTGAGCTCCACTTTGAACAGCTCAGTCATTCAGATCATCTCAAGTATCCTCACGCTTGCCGGCACCATATCGGTAATGCTGTATCTCAGTCCGCTCTTGACCTTTCTTACTTTGATCATCATTCCATTAATGGCCGCGGGGATGAGGTGGATCACAAAAAGGACAGGGCGCCTGTTCAAATCCCAGCAGCGAAATCTGGGCGAGCTGAATGGTTTTATTGAAGAAATCATTTCAGGGCAAAGGATCGTCAAAACTTTCTCGCAGGAACGACGGGTCATGGATGAGCTGATGATTAAAAATGAGAGGCTGAAAAGAGCAGGATTCTGGGCCTCCTGCTATTCAGGATTCATTCCTAAACTGATGAATGGCCTTAATAATCTAAGCTTTACCGTTATTGCAGGGATAGGCGGATATCTGGCCTATATGGGACATATCACAATAGGAACCATCGTGATTTTTGCTGAATATTCACGGCAATTCACCCGGCCTCTCAACGATCTTGCCAACCAGTTTAACACGGTCCTTTCTGCGATTGCTGGGGCGGAGCGGGTATTTGATATCTTGGATGAGCAAGAAGAAGCTTCTGATGAAAAAAATACCATTCAGCTGACAGAGATCAAAGGTGAAGTAGAGTTCAAGGACGTTTCATTTTCCTACAGCAGTGAAGGCACCACGGTCGAGCATATCACCTTCAGGGCTGCACCCGGTGAGACGGTCGCCCTTGCCGGCGCGACAGGCGCTGGAAAAACCACCATCATCAACCTCCTTTCCAGGTTTTATGATACCAATGAAGGCAGCATTTTGATTGACGGCAAGGAGTTACGCAGGATAAAAAGGGAAGAACTGCGGAGACACATGGGGTTTGTGCTCCAGGATTCCTATCTATTCCAGGGTTCTGTCCGGGATAACATCCGCTATGGCAGGCTGGATGCCTCTGATGAGGAAGTGGAGGATGCGGCAAGGCTTGCCAACGCCCATTCCTTTATCCAAAAACTCCCCGGAAAGTATGATGCTGTCCTCAAACAGGACGGAGGAGGGATCAGCCAGGGCCAGAAGCAGCTGCTGTCCATCGCAAGGGCTATCCTCGCAGATCCGTCAATTCTGATTCTGGATGAGGCTACGAGCAGCATAGATACCATAACCGAAATTAAGATTCAGGAAGCGCTGCAAAGGCTGATGAAAGGCAGGACAAGTTTCGTGATCGCGCATAGACTGAACACAATCCAGCAGGCAGACCAGATCATCGTGCTGAACGAAGGCCGCATCATTGAAAAAGGTTCACATGAAGAACTGCTGGGGCAAAAAGGTTATTACCACAACCTTTTCAGCAGCCAGCTGCAAAAGATGAATGCGTGATTTGGGTAAAAGGACCCTTCTTTTTACAAGTAAAGGCTGCGCATATTTTTCTATGATTGTGTTACGATAGAATTACTCAAAGCACATTAAAGGAGCAGCCAAGTAAATGAGAGTAAAACTTATAGCAGTCCTTGCTTCAATGGCAATCCTCAGTTCCTGTTCTGCGATGCAGGATTTTAGCGATTTCAGGGCACAGGACTCAAACTTAGGATCAGAAAGCAGAAAAACAAAAAAAACTGTTAAAGCACCAGTCAAACAGCTGCTGGATGTTCCACTGCTGAACCAGATGGAGGCCCCGAGGCTGTACAATGGATGTGAAGTGACCAGCCTGGCCATGCTGATGAATTACAGGGACATTGATGTGACAAAAAATGAACTGGCTTCTGCCATTAAACGGGTCCCCCTCACCTATCAGAGCGGACAAAGAGGAAATCCGAATGCCGGCTTTGTCGGGAATATGGAAGAAGGGCCGGGTCTTGGAGTCTATCAGGCACCCATTACAAAGCTTGCCAGGAAATATGCTGGCGATAAAGTCAGAAACTTAACGGGTCAGCATTTTGACGAGCTGTTGAAAGAGGTGGGAAGCGGTTCACCGGTATGGATTATCACGACAGCAGAATTTGCCCCGGTAAATGATTTCATTGAATGGTCCACTCCTCAGGGGGAAATCAAAGTAACTTTTAAGGAACACAGCGTTGTAATCACGGGGTATGATCCTGAACATATTTACGTCAATGATCCTTATGGACATAAAAACAGGAAGCTGCCGAGAGAAAACTTTATCAAAGCCTGGAAGCAGATGGGCAGCCAGGCTTTGACAATAGAGGCGTAAGGGGTTGTCCCATAAAGGGACAGCCTCTTTTTTGAGAAAAATATAGGAACAAGTGTTCTTGTTTTTGCTTTTCAACTTGTAATAAAATAGAAATAAAGACTCACGTTAGACAAGGAGAAGAAGGGGGGATGGAATATGAATAGAGAAAACTTCTTCGATGAAAAAGCACTGAACAAACTGATCATCGCTGAACTGAAGCAATACAGGATCCTGAAAGTACAGCTTGAAAACATTCAAGAGAGGGAGCGCGCCGGCATTGTGGATCTGTTTCCTTCAGTAAGGGAAACGGGCGATACTTCTTATTTAAAAGTGTTGCAGATCCAGCGGGCATTGGAAGAGTCGCTCGATCCGCTTGAGAGGGAGCTGATAGAGAAGAAATACCTGGGCCAGCGCGACCCGACTGATTTGGAAGTATATCTGGAGCTTGGGATTAAAAAGGCTAAATATTATGCAAAAAAGAAGGATGCGCTGAAAGCACTTGCCACGGCACTGGGGGTCATTTAAGGATTTTCTGCAGAGGATGAAAACCGGCCCGCACCCGCTTCATGCTGGGTATAGAAACTGCCCGCCTCCTGGACAAAACCTGGAAAAAAAGAAGATAAACGAGGCACCACGCCGCCTTCCTATTAGCTGTAAAATAAAAACAGAACAAATGTTCTATTTTTAACAATTAAGGAGGCGTGCTTTATGAATATTGGTTTGTCTCTAACCTGTCAAAGTTTCATGGACTGTTTAATGGAAGCTGGAATATATGTGGCCGGCGGTATGGACAAGCTCCTGCTTTCCTGGTTTATCATGGTCAGCTGCGAATTGGCAGGCAGGGCCGTCTGTCTTATCTGCAACAAGGAATTAAGCTGTAAACATGCCATACACTCTATCCTGAAAAAAATGTCTTCCCTGCTTCTGCTGATTGCGGCTGTCCAGCTTGATATTGTAATGGGCAATGCAGAACAATTCATCAGATCAGCGGCCATTGTATTTTTAATTGGCAATGAGGGAATAGCGATAATGGAAAACCTCAATAAGCTGGGTCTGCGTGCCCCGGCGGCAGTATCCAGAATAATGGACCTTCTGGGCGAAAAGGATGAGGAAGGGCCCAGCGGCGATTAGTGTGCTGAAAGGAATAGATACGGAATTGCTATATAAAGCGGGATCCCGTTTTTTAAGGTTAGGGCTTCTTTAAAAACTGGATGAAAACGGAATAAATCGACAAATCCCTCCAGCAGGATTATCTTGTCTTCCACGGGGTATCTAATATCCTGAAAGCAAATATTTCTTTGGAGGTATGATGATGAATAAGAGAGTAGTAGGCGTATACGACCATGGAAATGATGCAATTAAAGTCATCGAGGATCTACAGGCAGAGGGCTATGAAAGAGATCAAATCTCAGTTATCGCCAGGGATCCTGAAGATGTGCACGAGATAACGGATGAAACAGGAACAAAAGCCGGCGAAGGAGCAGCAGCAGGGGCTGCTACAGGAGGTGTGCTGGGAGGATTGACTGGATTCCTCGCGGGAGTGGGAGCCCTCGCCATTCCGGGGATCGGGCCGATCCTTGCAGCAGGACCGATTGCTGCAACGGTTGCCGGTGCCGTAACAGGCGCAGGCGCAGGCGGAATCGCCGGTGCGCTTGTCGGTATGGGGATACCGGATCATGAAGCCAAACAATATGAAACCGACATTAAAGAAGGCAAAATTCTCGTTCTTGTTGACGATAAGGACGGAGCTCTCGATGGTTCAAGGAGAATGGATCAAAGTAAAGGAATTGGCAGAAAGGGCGTAATTGGGGGCATTGACCATGCAGACAGGCCAGGCAGCCTGGACAGAGAACAGGGGCTGACTGATTCCCGGACAGTGATCAGGGGCGGACATGATAATGGACACTCACGGGATGGCCTTGAATCTGAGCTGACGAACCATACCACCGACAGGCACAGCGTGCGGGAAGGCATCCTGGAAAAACCGGACGAGCATGGCCGCAGAGTGGAACCCCACAAAGAAACATCATTCGGTGAAAGCTTCAGCGGCCGGAAGCTGAGTGACGATGAAGGGTTTGGCGGACGTCCTGTGCCGGCAGATGGAGAGAATCTCCGCGGGCGTGCAAATGCAGCAGCAGATGATACAAATGTACATGGCGGATTGAACCTTGCAGGAAATGAAGGCTTCCGTGATGAAACGAAGCGTGATACGGGTGATGAGACCGTTGGAAGAGACTGGGATGAGGACCGGAAAATCAGGGACCGCCAGCGCCGTATCGAAGAAACAAGTGACCCGCTGCTTACTGGAGATCCGATGGTGGACGCGACAAGGGGCGGCAGCAGGGGACCTGCCTCTTTTCGTGATAACAATGGGATTGTGACGGATGATGCATCAGGACAGGAAGGCAGGCCTTTCCGCCGCGACAATGACAGCGACGACCCTATTGTATAAGAAAATAAAATAGCTGGAAGGCTGGACGCCAATAGGCGTTCAGCCTTTTCTAATGCATTTTTTCCGGGATAATTTTCAAAACAGGTTTCTAAAATTCAGGAAAAGGCTAAAATACCAGTAAATTATTTTAGGAGGATACAAGATGGCGAAGAACCAGAATAAGACAGCTGTAGTGACTGGAGGCGGTTCCGGGATCGGGGCAGCGGCGGCCAGGAGGCTGGCTTCAGAAGGGTACAAAGTCTGCATCATTGACATTAAAGAAGACCGGGCAGCAAAGGTAAAAGAACAGATTGAGGAAAAGGGCGGTACCGCTTTTGTACTGAATGTCGATGTATCCGATCCTAAAAGAGTGTCTGAAGCAATCAGCAGGGTGAATAGTGAATGGGGAACCATCGATGTCCTCTTTGCCAACGCGGGAATAAATGGTGCGGTGACATCCATTGAGGAAATGGAGCCGGACGAATGGGACCAGACCATTACAACTAATTTAAGGAGCACCTTCCTTTTTGTGAAATATTCCATTCCGCATATGAAGGAAAATGGCGGCAGCATAATCATCACCAGTTCAATCAACGGCAACAGAACATTTAGAAATATCGGCTTCTCCGCCTACAGCACATCGAAGGCTGGACAAACAGCGTTCATGAAGATGGCAGCGCTGGAGCTGGCCCGATATAAAATAAGGGTGAACGCAATCTGCCCGGGTGCCATTGACACGAACATTGAACAGAATACTTTTAAGGACGAAGCGCTTGAAGAAGTAAGCATCCCGATTGAGTATCCTGAAGGAAGTCAGCCGCTTGAGCAGGGTTCCGGCAGTGCTGAACAGGTAGCTGACCTGGTATACTTCCTGGCGTCTGACCAATCTTCTCATATTACAGGAACAAAAATTTATATAGATGGGGCAGAATCCCTGCTTTAAAAACTGGCATATGCCGGTTTTTTTTGTTAAGGACTGTTTTCAAAAACGCTAAGGCTTTTGAACTGGGAAGTTGATTTCCAATCCAGATAACTTGTTAAATGATTGCTCCTCTCAGGCTACCTTAAATAACAATTCTTTGAAAATGATCTTTTTAACATCTGTGTCGGAAAATGCTGACTTTTCTGCATTTGTGGATTTCCTATTTACTTTTTTGTGGTAAAATTTTTCTATTATGTTAAAAAAGAGGGTGCGGAATGGACAAGAGATTCAGCAGTCAGGAACCATTAATAACACCAGGTCAAGGGAATTCTCTTCAAGTTGGAAGGAAGGGTGCTAGCGGACGGGGCGGGAAGGAAGGCAGCCATATTGTCTGTATAGGCGGTGCTCACGTAGACCGGAAAGCCGTCTGCAAGGACGAAGTGCGCTTTGAAACATCAAATCCGGTCACCACGTCTGAAATGTGCGGCGGGGTGGCGAGGAACATAAGTGAAAACCTGGCAAGGCTGGGCGTGGACGTATCGCTGATCAGCTGTGTCGGCCGGGATAAAGAAGGAGATTGGATCCTTGAAAACAGTGCCCGGCATGGAGTGAATATTGACTCTGTACTCAGAAGCCGAGACCGGACAGGTACATATACCGCTCTTCTGAACACAGATGGAGAACTAGTCATTTCCATGGCTGACATGGAAATATATGAACAGTTATCTGTGACTTATTTAATGGAGGCGTGGCCTCTGATAGAAACAGCGGACTTTGTTGTGATTGATACCAATCTTCCGGAAGCAAGCCTGTTTTATATGATCCAGAGATGCGTAATGGAGGGGATACCGGTCTATGCAGATCCTGTTTCAGTCCCAAAAGCAAAAAGACTGCTGCCCATGCTGAATGGTATCCATTGCATCCTGCCGAACAGGGAAGAAGCAGAGATATTGTCCGGCATGAAAATTGAGTCTCTGAGCGACTGCATGAAAGCGAGTGTCCTCATCCAGGAGAGCGGTGTTAAAAACGTAGTGATCACCCTGGGGAAGGATGGAGTTTTTGGGGCAGATGGAGAGAGCACATTCCATCTGCCCGCATTTCCTGTAGAGGTGTTGGATGTGACCGGGGCAGGCGATGCCTTTATGGCAGGCTTCCTATACGGACTTTCTGAGGGAGAGGAGTTCAGGCATGCATGCAGGATTGGATCGGCAGCAGCTGCGCTTGCTCTTCAGTCCAATCTGTCAGTCCATCCGCAGTTTGACGTTCCCAAAATAACAGCAATCATGAAGGAGAATGTAAAATGAACAAATATTTGTCTTTTTCCGCAGAAGTCCGTAATGCATTAGATAAAGGTCTGCCGGTTGTCGCCCTTGAATCCACGATCATTTCCCACGGAATGCCATATCCACAGAACGTCCAGACCGCCTCGGAGGTTGAAGAGATTATCCGCAGGAATGGTGCCGTGCCAGCCACCATAGGAATTTTGGGGGGGTTTATAAAGATTGGGCTTATAGCTGAAGAGCTTGAAGAGTTTGGCAGCAACCCCGATGTGCACAAGGTGAGCCGAAGAGATCTCCCCTATATCCTCGCTTCCGGAAAGATGGGGGCGACCACTGTGGCGGCAACCATGATAGCCGCCCAAATGGCCAGCATCCGGTTCTTTGCTACCGGAGGGATTGGCGGTGTACATAGAGAAGGCGAGAGCACCATGGATATATCAGCAGATCTGACTGAGCTCTCACAGACCGATGTGGCTGTTATTTGTGCGGGAGTGAAGTCGATTCTCGATATCGGCAGAACGCTTGAATATTTGGAAACACAAGGAGTGCCGGTGCTGGGCTATAAAACGGCTGAGTTTCCTTCCTTTTATTCCAGGGAGAGCGGATATAATGTGGATTTTCAGTTGGACAGCCCGGAGGCTTGTGCTGCCCTGCTCTTGACTAAGTGGGACCTGAACCTTAAGGGAGGTGCGGTGATTGCAAACCCTGTTCCTGCAGCACATGCAATGCCAAGGGAAGAGATTGAAGCTGTTATTCTATCAGCCTTGCAGGAGGCAGAGGAAAAAAAAGTGCGCGGCAAAGAAATAACCCCGTTTCTGCTGGCGCGTATCAAGCAGATTACGGAAGGCCGCAGCCTTGAAACAAACATCGCGCTTGTGAAGCACAATGCAGAGACAGCTGCCAGGATTGCCGCGGCTTACAGCAGACAAAAAGCGGTTTCTTTGTCATCATAAAAACATGGAGAGGAGGCGTCCTGCTTTTAGGCGCCTTCCTTTTTTTGTGGAAAAGGGGCGGAGCTGCATGTCTCATATGGCTTCCTGCTGCTGGGTGTGACCTTGCTGGCTTTCCTGTTATCTTTACTCCGCTCCACTGCCTTATTGTGTTTGTTCCTGCTCTTGTCGAGGTTCCTTTCCGTGCATGGGCTTTGCGCACAGCACACTCTTATTTGTTTTATGCGCCTGAAATCACTGACCAGGGAACTAATTACCCATGAAAAATCTGTAAAATCCTCATAAACTATTATACCAATATTCAGAATTATTAGTATAATAAGTGATAGAAAGAATGAGAAGGAGGAATATTTTTGAAAGCGCTTAAATCAATAGTCATCTGGGGCCTGGTCTCCGCCCTGGGTGCAGCGGGCTTTGGGGTGCTGGCCCTGAATCAAGGGGAGACGATCAATGCAATCTGGCTGCTGGTGGCGGCTGTCTGTACTTATGCGGTTGCCTATCGTTTTTACAGTAAATACATAGCGAAAAAAGTGTTTGATCTGGATGACAGCCGGAAGACACCCGCTGAAATTCATAATGATGGCAAGGATTATGTGCCGACCAATAAATGGGTTCTGTTTGGCCACCACTTTGCTGCGATTGCTGGAGCGGGGCCGCTGGTCGGCCCGATCCTTGCCGCCCAGATGGGCTATCTGCCGGGAACGATCTGGATCATTGCGGGGGTAGTGCTGGCAGGGGCTGTCCAGGATTTTGTCATTCTCTTTGGCAGCATGCGCAGAAAAGGGAAATCGCTGGGAGAAATGATAAAAGAAGAGATAGGACCGTTCACAGGGTTTATCTCAATGGTCGGCATCCTTGGAATCATGATCATCCTGCTTGCGGTCCTGGCGCTTGTTGTGGTCAAGGCGCTGATCGGCAGTCCGTGGGGAATGTTCACAATCGCCGCTACCATTCCAATAGCGATATTCATGGGAATTTATATGCGCTATATCCGTCCGGGGAGAATAGGGGAAGGTTCAATTATCGGTATTGTCCTGCTGATTCTGTCCCTGTACGGGGGACAGTATGTGGCGGAGCATGAAACACTCAGTGCCATGTTTTCATTTAAGGGCGAGACGATCGCTCTCATGATGATCGCCTACGGCTTTATCGCTTCTGTCCTGCCGGTATGGATGCTGCTTGCGCCGCGTGATTATTTAAGCACATTCCTGAAAATTGGGACGATAGCTGGCCTTGCTGTCGGTATATTAGTTGCCGCTCCCGACCTTCAGATGCCTGCGGTTACGAAGTTTGTGGATGGCACAGGACCGGTGTTCGCAGGGAATCTCTTCCCGTTTTTATTCATTACCATCGCGTGCGGCGCCGTCTCGGGATTCCATGCCCTGGTGGCCTCAGGCACAACGCCGAAAATGATGGAGCGGGAATCGCATGCCCGTCCTATCGGCTACGGAGCTATGCTCACAGAATCATTTGTTGCTGTAATGGCCATGATTGCCGCCTGTGTCTTGACTCCAGGCATCTATTTTGCCATCAACAGCCCGGCTGCTGCTATCGGCGTGGATGCTGCCAGTGCGGCCAGGACGGTTACAGAATGGGGCTTTACCATCACACAGGGAGACCTGACAACACTTGCTCATGATGTGGGGGAGGAAAGCATCATTTCAAGGACTGGCGGCGCACCGACGCTTGCCATTGGCATGGCCTATTTGTTTTCCAATGTTATCGGCGGGAAAGCGCTCATGGCATTCTGGTATCATTTCGCGATTTTATTTGAAGCTTTATTCATACTGACAACCATCGATGCAGGGACGAGGGTGGGCAGATTCATGATCCAGGACCTGCTGGGACATGCGTATAAGCCGCTCGCAAAAACTGAATCCCTCCTTGCCAACATAATTGCGACGACGATCTGTGTGGCGGGCTGGGGCTACTTCCTCTATCAGGGAGTCATCGATCCGCTCGGAGGCATCAATACCCTGTGGCCGCTGTTTGGAATAGCCAATCAGATGCTGGCGGGAATCGCACTGCTTCTCGGATCGACCATTCTATTCAAGATGGGGAAAAAGGCATATGTCTGGATCACACTGATCCCGACCACCTGGCTCTTGATCGTCACGATGACTGCCGGCTGGCAGAAGCTGTTCCACAGCGACCCGAAAATAGGATTCCTTTCACATGCAAAGGTGTTCAAGGCGGATCTGGATGCCGGGAAGGTCAGGGCACCGGCTGCCACTGAGGAGCAGATGAGGCAGGTGCTGATGAATGACTATGTGGATGCGGCATTATGTGCGTTCTTCATGTTTGTTGTGATAGCGGTTCTGATCTCTGCCATCAGGATATGGGTAAAGGTCCTCTCCGGCAAGGCTGTCACGCTTCATGAAGAACCATCTGTTTTAAGAAATGATGAGAGGAATAAGAAGCAGTATGCTGGATAAATTATATTCTGCCTTAAAGCATAGAAAACAGTTCATCAGCCTGCTTGCAGGAGTACCGAGCTATGAGAAATATGTGGAGCACATGCGTGAGCATCATCCGGGTAAGGAGATTCAGACCAGGAAGGAGTTTTTCTGTGAAGCCCAGGAGGCCAGGTACAATGCCAAGGGCGGCAAAGTATCAAGATGCTGCTAGGCATCTTGGTAATAGAACAAACATGAGTTTTTCTGCCCGCCGCTCATGCACAGAAACGGACTGGACAGGAGAGTAGGGACAAACACAATTAGACGGTGATGCAGAGCAAGAAACAACAGGAATGCAGAAGATTAATTTGATTTTCACATGTGGCTGCAGGAAGCTTCCTGATCAGCTCCGCACCCTTTACACAGAAAAAAGCTGTCCGGAGCATTGTGCTCAGCGGACAGCTTTTCATTTGCCTTAATGCGGGAAAAACAGGAGCTGGATGACGAATAAAACGGCGAAAATGTAAACAAGAGGATGGACGCTCCTCCATTTACCTTTAGCTATTTTCATCAATGGATAAGAAGATAAAACCAAAGGCAATACCGGTCGCGATGCTTGAAGTGAGCGGCATGGTCAGAATGACGATGAATGCCGGGAAAGCTTCATCAAAATCATCCCAGGTGATATGCCGGACATTGCTCAGCATCAATGCACCCACAATGACAAGGGCAGGAGCGGTGATGGCAGAAATTCCGGAGACCGCGCTGACTAACGGGCCAAAGAAAGCAGCCAGCCCAAAGAGAAGGGCTGCGAATGGTCGTCAAGCCGGTGCGCCCGCCGGCGGCGACGCCGGATGCCGATTCAATGTAAGCAGAAGTCGGGGTGGTACCGAACATGGAGCCGCCAAGCGTTCCGACTGCATCCGCTATAAGGGTACGCCCTGCACGCGGAAGTTTACCGCCCTTCATCAGGCCAGCCTGCCTGCTCACTCCGAGTACGGTGCCGGTGGTGTCGAACATGGTCACAAGAATGATGGAAAAAATGGCAGGATATAAACTATGTTCTATCACATCCGAAATGGCGGTTACCGGATTATAGGCAATCAGGCCGTCAGGAAGCGATGGCACAGAAACGATGCCCTTGTCGAATTCGAGCTGACCTGTAAGACTTGCAATTATGCCTGTCAGGACAATACCGATGAAAAGGGCCCCAGGTACATTCATGGTCATAAGAACCAGTGTGGCCGCAAGTCCTATCAATGCAAGTACAACCCCGGGCGAATGCAGATCTCCAAGCCCCACGAGATTGGTTGGATGGGCTTTAATGATCCCAGTAAGGCGGAGACCGATGAAAGCAATGAACAAGCCGATTCCCGAGGTGATCGCATGCTTAAGGTTCTCAGGTATCACTTCAATCAGAAGTGACCGGAGCCTGGTGAATGAAAGCAGAAGGAATAGAATTCCCGTCACGAATAAAGCCGAAAATGCTTCCTGGTATCCAATGCCGCTGTCAGCCTGGATTACAGTATAAGCAAAATAGACATTGGTTCCCATTGCGGGTGCTACGGCAATGGGGTAATTTGCTGCAAACGCCATAAATAGGGTGCCGATGATAGTCGCAATGACAGTGGCCGTGAATCCTTGTTCAAAAGGCACACCCACATCAGACAGGTGAGCGGATTTTCGACAATGATGTAAGCCGTGGTAAAAAAGGTAGTCAGGCCTGCAACAAACTCTGTTTTCACAGAAGTCTGATGGTTTTTTAAGTCAAACATGATGAACTCTCCTATTAGTAAAGTCAGGATGAAAATCTCCTTTCGTAGACTACCATTTGCCCAGGGCCAATTCAAAGCATATCATCCGGAACGCTGTCAGTGAGCGGTTTCAAATTGATTTTCCGACATTATATGAATTAACAAAACCTGATATAATTGGTATCCTAAATGAGGGGTTGGTATATTGAAATATAATAGTGATATAACAAAAAGGGGGATTCTATGGATTACGGAGTAATTATTTCTATTGTTATTTACATGGCAGGGATGCTGCTGATCGGCTATTATGCGTACAGGCGTACCGCCAATCTGACAGATTATATGCTGGGAGGCCGCGATTTGGGGCCGGCAGTAACAGCCCTTAGTGCGGGAGCATCGGATATGAGCGGATGGCTCTTGATGGGACTGCCGGGAGCCATGTATGTAAACGGTGTCAGCAGCGGCTGGATCGTTGTCGGGCTGACCGCGGGTGCCTACCTGAACTGGCTATTCGTGGCCCCGAGGCTGCGTACTTATACAGAGGTGGCGAATGACTCTATAACCATCCCGGACTTTTTAGAAAACCGTTTCAGGGATTCTTCCCGCATTCTTCGTGTTGTCTCGGCACTCGTCATTTTAGTCTTTTTTACCTTTTATACATCTTCCGGTATGGTTGCAGGAGGAGAATTATTCAAGACCGCTTTTAATATGGATTATAGCATCGGCCTGTGGCTGACTGCAGCTGTTGTTGTATGCTACACGCTATTTGGAGGCTTCCTGGCTGTCAGCTGGACTGACTTTGTACAGGGAACGATCATGTTCCTTGCCTTGATCATTGTTCCGGTTGTTGTCCTCGTAAACCTCGGAGGCTTCGGCACAACGTTTTCAGAAATAGAAAGCATTGATCCAACCCTTCTTTCCATTTTTAAAGGAGCGACTCCAATCGGCATTATTTCTCTTCTAGCCTGGGGACTTGGCTACTTCGGCCAGCCTCATATCATTGTCCGATTCATGGCTATCTCTTCTATTAAGGAAATGAAGAGTGCCAGAAGAATCGGAATGGGCTGGATGATCTTTTCCATTGTAGGAGCCATGTTCACCGGCCTGCTTGGGATTGCCTATTTCTCAATCAGCAATGAGAAGCTTAGTAATCCAGAAACGGTGTTCATTGTGCTTTCCGAGCAGCTGTTTCCTTCTCTTCTTACAGGCTTCTTCCTGGCAGCGATCCTCGCAGCCGTCATGAGTACCATTTCTTCTCAGCTGCTTGTCACCTCGAGCGCGCTGACGGAAGACTTTTATAAATCATTCCTCAGGAGAAAAGCGACAGACCGGGAACTGGTATTGGTCGGCAGGCTTTCGGTGCTGGGAATTGCCTTGATCGCCATCCTGCTTGCGATTGATCCAAGTGATACGCTCCTGGATCTGGTCGGGTATGCCTGGGCCGGATTTGGAGCTGCCTTTGGACCGGTGATACTCCTCAGCCTGTTTTGGAAGAGGATGACGAAATGGGGGGCGCTTGCCGGCATGCTCACCGGAACGGCTACTGTTATCATCTGGGAACTTTTTGAATCATTAGAAAAAGTGTATGAACTGATACCTGGATTCATTGCATGCGGTGCGGCAATCATCCTTGTCAGCTTATTAACTTCCAAGCCGGAGAAGGCAATCGAGTCTGAATTTGACGAAGCTGTCAAAAGGCTGAAGTATTAGGATTGAAAAACCCTGTCATAACTTCATGACAGGTTTTTTTTGCAGGCAGGGGTGAAACTGCATGAATCATCAGGCTTCCTGCTGTCAGGAGTGAACATAGTTTACCCTTCTGTCATTCCTGTTCTGCCTCTCTCCTCCATCGCCTTTTGTGCTTGTACATGCTTTTGTCCATTTTCTGTCGGCACGGGCTGTGAGTAAGACTCATCTCCCGCGTTTATAGAGAATAATATCCTTTGATTTTCCTGATCAGGGATGCCAGTTCTTTTTCTTCGTTTAAGTTTGACAGCATACCTGTAATGACAGGCATCCTTGGCGTTTTCTGCTGAATTTCAGATTCAATGACATCAAGGGAGATGAGTATATCCTCGGATTCTTTAAAATCCTCGCGGGCAGAACGGATGGCCCCGATTAAATCCTCCCGCCCAATCTGTGCAGCCGGAAAGTGGAATTGGGATAACTCCTGGAGGACATCCGGTTTGAATAAGGGTGCCTCGTCTGCCCCCATCAGCCCTTCTGCCAGATCATCTGTCCTCCTGAGTATATAGCGTGCCAGTTCATGAAGATCCAGCTTCAGGCCCATGAAGAGCAGGAGCTCGAAATAAGAATGAATCATTCCCTGGATCAGCAGGGTAAGATCCCAGGCATATCTGTCTATCCTGCTTCCATATACCGAGGAGACCGTGGTCCTTATATTATCGGCGGCCTCGGCCCTCATTTTTTTAATGGTAGTGCCGATGGATTCGTTGAAGGGAATTGCATGCTCCCTCGTCTGCATGATGATGAAGTCCTTCTGCTCCAGGAACGCTTCAAACTGGCAGACAAGATGCTCAACAAATAACTCCCTTGCCGGGAGATCAAGCCTCTTCAGGTTGTCTATCTTAATCTTTATTTTTTCATAATTATATTTGAATATTTCGAGGAGCAGTCCTTCCTTCGATTTAAAGTGAAGGTAGAAGGCGCCTTTTGAAATTCCTGCTGTATTCGCGATTTCCTGTATTGAAGTGGAATCAAAGCCTTTTGATGCGAAGAGCCTGATTGCAGAATCCATAATTATTCTTTCTTTTTCCTTCAACTTCTTCACCACCCAAGTTTGATTTAGGAATAGATTATTAACGTTTTGTGAATAAGCCCCGGGTCTTATTGACTAAAAATGACCGGTCAGTTATATTATTTAATATTATGACCGATTGGTCAACAGCTTATTCAATTTTTAAAAAATGGAGGATGAAATGAACAGGATTATTAATTTTACACTGAAGAATAAATTGGCTGTATGGCTGATGACAATTATTGTGGTCGCAGCCGGCCTGTATTCAGGACTCAACATGAAGCTTGAGACCATACCAAATATAAGCACACCGGTTCTGAGCATCACTACTGTATACCCGGGTGCAACGCCGCAGGAAGTCGGGGATAAGGTTTCAAAGCCGATAGAGCAGGCGGTCCAGAGCATGAACGGTGTCAAGGTGGTCAGTTCGACTTCCTTTGAAAATGCTTCTTCTGTCCAGATTGAGTATACGTATAAAACCAATATGGATGATGCCAAAAAGGAAGTGGATGAAGCATTATCAGGACTTTCATTACCAGAAGGAACACAGGATCCCAAGGTATCTAAGCTCAGCTTCAATGCTTTTCCAATCCTTACGCTGAGTGCAGCAAACGAAGGCCAGTCACTAGCTGTCCTTACCAAAACTGTAGAAGATGAAATTGCCCCGGCACTTGAAGGGATTGACGGCGTCTCCTCAGTCCAGATTTCAGGCCAGCAGGTGGACGAGGTAAGCCTGCAGTTTGATAAAGATAAAATGCAGGGGCTTGGATTGGATGAGGAAACCGTCAAAAACATAATAAAGGGATCAGACGTCAATATTCCTTTAGGTTTATATACTTTTAAGAATAAACAAAAATCTGTTAAGGTGGATGGCAATATTACCACCCTTGAAGACTTGAAGAACATTGAGATTCCAGTAACCGGCGGCGGATCAGGCTCTTCTGCCGGCCAGCAGGGTCAGCCCCAGCAGGGAACAGGGCAGCAGCCGGGAAGCCAGGACCCGGGTGCCACTGCAGCGGCTCAGCAGGGAACAGGGCAGCAGTCCGGAAGCCAGAACCCGGGTGCCGGGACAGGCCAGATGACCGGAGGGTCAGCACCGCAGGGACTGCAGCCTCCAGCAGGTAAAGTACCCCAAATACCGACAGTCAAGCTTTCAGAGATAGCTAAGATCGAAGAAACTGGAAAGGCTGAATCCATTTCCCGCACAAACGGAAAGGAAGCCATTGGGATTTCCATCGTCAAATCGGCCGACGCCAACACAGTGGATGTCGCGAATGACGTCAAAGATAAAATGAAGGATTTTGAGAAGGATATAAAAGGACTGGACACGGTGTATACATTTGACCAGGCAGAGCCAATCGAGGAATCAGTTTCCACGATGCTGAATAAGGCTTTATTCGGTGCCGTCTTTGCCATGATCATCATTATGCTGTTCTTACGGGATTTTAAGTCGACCCTGATATCGGTTATTTCGATTCCGCTGTCCTTATTGATTGCCATCCTTCTCTTAAAACAGATGGATATCACCCTGAACATGATGACGCTCGGTGCCATGACAGTCGCCATTGGACGGGTAGTGGATGATTCCATTGTTGTTATAGAAAATATTTACCGGAGAATGACGCTTGAAGGAGAGCAGCTAAAAGGCGGCGGCCTGATAAGGGAAGCCACAAAAGAAATGTTCAAGCCGATCCTCTCATCCACCATCGTGACCATTGCGGTATTCCTGCCGCTCGGCCTCGTAACGGGGATGATCGGGGAACTATTCCTTCCGTTTGCGTTAACGATTGTATTTGCACTGTCTGCATCCCTGCTTGTCGCGGTCACCATTGTTCCGATGCTCGCGCACACCCTGTTCAAAAATGGTGTCAAAGCAAAGCAAGAGCATGGGCCAGGCAGGCTGGCAGGCTTCTATAAGCGCCTGCTCAGCTGGACGCTGAACCATAAGATCATCACTTCTTTGATTGCCATCCTGATGCTTGCAGGAAGTCTGTTCCTGATTCCGGTCATCGGTGTAAGCTTCCTTTCATCTGAGGAAGAAAAGATGATGATTGCAACTTATAAACCAGATCCCGGCGTCACAAAAGAACAGGCTGGAGAAGTGGCTGAGCGTGCTGAAAAATTGCTGCTGGATCGTAAAGGCGTCAAGACGACACAGCTTTCCCTGGGAAGCGAGAACCCGATGAACCCGGGTGACAGCAACAGCGCCATTTTCTACGTGCAATATGAAGATGACACGCCTGACTTTGAAGAGGAAAAAGAAAAAGTCATTAAAGAACTGCAGAAGTTTACCAAAAATGGCGAATGGCTCTCGCAAAACTTCAGCTCGAGCGGCGCAAGCAATGAAGTTAAAATGTATGTGTATGGAAATACTGTCAAAGAAATTGAGCCTGTCATCAAGGATATCCAGGATATCATGAAGAAGGATGACAATTTTAAAAACGTGGACTCAAGCCTTTCGGAGACCTATGAAGAATATACCTTCACAGCCGACCAGAAAAAATTGAGTTCCCTGGGCCTGACTGCCGGCCAGATCGGCATGGAGCTGAGCCCTGAAAGAGAGCGGCCGGTCCTGACACAAATCGTGAAGGACGGAGAAGAGCTGAATGTCTATATTCAGGCCGAAAAGGAATCTTTTAATGACATTTCCGACCTGACAAATAAAACGATCACATCGCCGCTTGGCATAAAAGTGCCAATCAAGGATGTTGTGAAGGTTGAGGAAGGGGAGACTGCCAATACAGTAAGCAGGCGCGACGGCAAGATATTTGTCGATGTAAGCGGTGAACTGAAGACAGACAATGCCGGAAAGGCCTCTTCCGATCTGCAGAAGAAGGTAGATGAATTAGATCTTCCATCCGGTGTAGAAGTCGATATGGGCGGAGTTTCCGAGGATATCAATGAATCCTTCAAGCAGCTTGGGCTGGCCATGCTTGCGGCTATCGCGATTGTCTATCTTGTACTGGTTATTACATTTGGCGGGGGATTGGCTCCTTTTGCCATCTTGTTCTCCCTTCCATTCACCATCATCGGCGGACTTCTAGGCCTGCTGATTGCAGGTGAGACCCTTAGCGTGTCAGCCATGATCGGAGCCTTAATGCTGATCGGCATCGTTGTAACTAATGCCATCGTATTGATCGACCGGGTCATTCATAATGAAAAAGGCGGAATGAACACACGGGAAGCCCTGCTTGATGCGGGCTCCATCCGCCTCCGTCCGATCCTTATGACAGCCATTGCTACAATCGGCGCCCTGATTCCGCTTGCCATTGGAGCAGAAGGCAGCGGGATCATCTCGAAAGGTCTCGGTGTAACCGTCATCGGCGGACTTACAAGCTCTACCCTCCTGACCCTGGTTATCGTACCAATCGTGTATGAAGCCCTGAGCAGGATTAAAAACAGAAAGCGGCGTAAAGCTGCATAAGAGATGAAGAAGCCCCGCACTTTTTAGACAGGTGCGGGGTTTTCATTTGAGTTCTTTTCATCGACTGCCGGATTGGTAATATAGTTTTTTGGCTAAGGCGGTGGCGGGGTGTGAACATTTTTAATGACCCATTCTCCCGGCAGAGAAGCTTATAAGGTCATAAAGATTTTTTAAGACCACTTATCCATGATTCGCAGCTCATTCAGGCCATAAAGGTTTTTTTTAAGACCACTTTTCCAGGAAACGCAGTTATTTTAGGTCATAAAAAATTTAGTGGGACCAGGATCTGGAGCTCATTTAGTTCCTGGAGAACCTTCAGTGACCGCTCCGCCAGCCCCTATAAGGATCCATTAGGCCCAGGGCCCGTAAAGTCTGCAGCAGGAATACCGCTAACCATGCCAGGAACGCTGACCGCTCGCTCTAAGAAATGCCCCAGGACGATTATAGCCGGATCAAAGTGTGGAAATAGTAATTCTAACAAGGGAAATTGGCAGATAGGCTGCCGTTCAGGGGGGACTCACCAAAAAACAAAAAGAATGGACGGCTGAGTCCGCTCCTGTGGATTTCCTTTTATAATAACGGGAACCTTATGATACTATATGTCTATAAACACATCTGAAGGAGATTTCGATGACACAAAATGAGAATTTTTTAAATGAACTTAAGCCGGCACTCCAGGAAAATTGGCAGTCTGCAGGCTTTAACGAGCCGACAACCATCCAGGAAAAGGCCATACCAGCCATCCTTGCAGGTAAGGATGTTATTGCAGGATCTCCGACAGGAACAGGGAAGACCCTGGCCTATCTGCTGCCGGCCCTGCAGGCCGTTAATGAGGAAAACGGGGCTATACAGGCTTTGATACTGGCATCCTCTCACGAGCTGGTTATGCAGATTAATGAAGAGATACAGAAGTGGTCGAAAGGCAGCAAGATTTCAGGGGCGTCGTTCATTGGCGGTGCCAATATGAAAAGGCAGCTTGAAAAGCTGAAGAAGCGTCCACAGATTGTGGCCGGGACGCCAGGCCGTATCAATGAACTGATCAAGATGAAAAAGATGAAAATGCATGAAGTTAAACTGATTGTGCTGGATGAAGGCGATCAGCTGCTGGTGCCGGAACACATCAGGACAATACAGGATATTGTAAAAAGTACCCTGAAGGATCGTCAAGTTGTCCTGTTTTCTGCAACTCTGCCAAGCCAGACGGAAGAAATGGCCAGGGCAATGATGACAGACCCTGAGCTGATTGAAGTGAAGCGGGAAGAAAATATCCCCTCAAAGGTGGAGCATTCGTATTTCACGGCAGACCCGAGGGATAAAATTAAAGTCCTGGAGAGGATCAGCCGGATTGAAGGCTTGAAGGGGCTCGCATTTGTAAAAGACATCGGAAATCTGAATGTTTTATCGGAAAAGCTCAGCTATGACCGCATTCCGCATGCCGTCCTGCATGGAGATTCCAATAAGAGGGACAGGGAGGCAGCCATTAAGGGACTGCGCACAGGGGATTATACCCTTCTCCTTGCAACCGAGGTTGCGGCTAGAGGGCTCGACGTGAAAGGACTCACCCATGTGATTCATTATGATCTTCCGAAAACAACGGAGCAGTATATCCACCGTTCAGGAAGGACGGGAAGATCAGGAGCAGAGGGGACTGTATACTCCATCATTTCGCCAGCTGAAGAACGTGATTTGAAGAGGCTTGTCCGCGATCTTGATCTTGAAATGACACTCAAAACTTTTTATAAAGGCCAGGTGGTTGATGGCAAGCCTTCGAAAACAAGTTCCAAAAGATGATTGTGTCCCAGGGAACCTCTAACAAGAGGTTCCTTTTTTAGTGGGTAATTTTAAATATGTCTAACTATAATCCAGCAAAAAGAAAACGCTTACATTATGTTCCGATTCATCATACAATGAGGATAGTTAGAAAGCTTCGTAATTAGGGGGGACCATATGAAAAAGAGATTCAATAATATGGAGACCGAGGTCATCCATGCAGGCTATGATTCAAAAAACCATTTAGGAAGCCTTTCTGTGCCCATTTTCCAGACATCGACCTTCACCTTTGATAGTGCTGAGCAGGGTGAAAACCGGTTTGCAGGCAGGGAGGAAGGCTATATTTACAGCAGGCTTGGAAACCCGACAGTCCGGGCGCTTGAAGAGAGGATAGCGATCCTTGAAGGGGCGGAAGAAGGACTCGCTTTTGGCTCTGGGATGGCTGCCGTATCGGCGGTCCTGCTTGCGGCGACTAAACAGGGCGATCATATTGTGTGTTCGCAGGGGTTGTATGGATGTACCTTCGGCCTTCTTGAGATGATGGAAAAAAAATACGGAATTACACATGATTTTTCCTCCATGGAAACGGAGGAGGCCATTGCAAGCCTGATCCGCCCTGAAACGGTCTGCATCTATGTGGAAACGCCCATGAATCCAACCATGAGAATGATAGATTTAGAGATGGTGGCAAAAGTGGCTAAAAAACATGGCATCCTGGTCATTGTGGATAACACCTTCAGCTCACCGTATCTGCAGCAGCCTTTGAAATGGGGATGCGATGTGGTGATTCATAGTGCCACAAAATATATCTGCGGCCATGGCGACGTTGTAGCAGGACTTGCTGCCGGAAGCAGCGAGTTTATCAGGATGGTCGCCAAGACTACCTTGAAGGATATCGGCGGTATTATGTCACCTTTTGATGCCTGGCTGCTTCTGAGAGGCCTTAAAACGCTGCCTGTCAGAATGGACCGTCATACAGAGAACGCGAGTAAAATCAATGAAAAACTAAAAAGCCATCCGATGATTGAGAAGGTTTATTATCCCGGCGATCCTGCGCACGCCGATCATGCCATAATGAAAAAACAGATGAAGGCTGGAGGCGGTCTGATTTCATTCGAAATCAAGGGTACAAAGAAGGACGCTCAAGCCTTCCTGAATTCACTGAAGCTTGTTAAAATAGCTGTCAGCCTGGGAGATGCCGAAACTTTGATTCAGCATCCGGCCTCTATGACACATGCCATAATCCCTTCAGCTGAAAGAGAAGCAATGGGGATTACCGAGCAGATGCTCCGCCTCTCAGCAGGGCTTGAATCTTGGGAAGACGTCTGGGGAGATCTGCAGCAGGGACTGAATTCACTTTTATAAGCAGGGCCTCCCTTCGCGGAGGTTCTTTAATTTATGGAATTTTCCAACAAATTAAGCTGAAATAGTTTATGCTGCAGTGAAAAAGGTATAACAACTGTATAAGGGAAGGCGGTAATTTCTCTCCCAAAAAAAGGCGGAGGTGCTGGCATGTATGAGGAAAAGTCTGAGGAAGGGCTGAAGCAGGAATTGGGCACTTATTTTACTGATCCGAAAGAGAGTGCGCTTACTCCTGCTGCCCCAGAAAAGCCCCGGGCCTTAGAAGAAGATAAGTAGGCTTGTGCGGCGGTCTCATTTAAATAGAGACCGCTTTTTTTTGTTCCGGAAAGTGCCTGCATCTTCAGTTTTTTAGTGTTGTATACAAGAGTTTACCTCCATAGTATATAGATGCTTTTTTTCGTCCACATTTAGTGCATCGTTCGTAACGAATAAAATATTCATACCTCCATTCCTCGTGTGCGTATTTTTGAGTGCAATGACAAACAGTTAGTTTTAACATGGTATCAATCCCTTTCCATTAATATAGGATAATCGAAACCATTTTATATTGAAGTGTCAATACTAAACTGGAAAGAAAATATTTTTGCCAGAGCTTTTCATTGACAGCCTCCAAGATTTATACAAAAAATTCAATGAAGTCTAAGCTTCAGTTTTTAGAGAAGAACTGAGGGAGTCCAACAGCGGTTTTGCCATCAATAAAGAAAATAACGGTAAATCTCAGAGATGATTTTTTCAGAGGCCTGTTAAGAATTTTTTTCTGGCATTCGGTGAAAAGAGGGGAGCAGCATGTTTCATTAGGCTTCCTGCAGACGGGAATTTCCCAGGTTTTCCGGCTATGATGTTTGATATACCTTTTGTTCCTTATACCTCCATACCACCTGTGAGTTTTTAAACGTGTGAAAGATTTAGGGCAGTACCTTCCACAGGGTTTTTTGAGGGATCGGTCAAGTTGTGCTGGCCTTTATGTACTTATTTCTAATTCGTTATATTTAAAGAACCATACTCTTGACAGCATTAATACAATTTATCATTATATCCTTATTGCCGTTGATTTTCCGGATTCTTTAAGGAGTTTGACTAGCAGAACCATTGTCCCTTATAATGTGAACTGAAATAACAGTTATCTGAAAATAAAAAATTTTTAATCTTTAATTTATTTATGGAGTCAGAAGTGATTCGTCAATAAGGGAGATCGAGGCCCGGGCTTCATTATGGCAGCAGCAGGGTCGGTAATCGGCCTGGGGAAATCTGGAGATTTCCTGCAGTAGCATACGATAATGGGGGAGGGTTCTTTATTCCTTATTTATTTATCGTTCTGACAGCAGGGATCGTAATAAAGCTCCAATAGCCTAGGGCCAGAATTCTTCCTGGCGTTAGGCTATTGTTTTGTTTTAAGCCAGCAGCTTCAGGATGATATCTGCCGCTTCCTTAAGGGAGGGGGCACTGGCATCTGCTTCTGTGGGCTCTTGACCGATAAAAACCGTCTTACAGCCGGCTTTTTTTCCAGCCTGGATATCACGTTCATGATCTCCCGCCATCACACTGCCGGCAAGGTCAACATCATAACGCTCTGCCAGATCAAGCAGCAGGCCCGCTCCCGGTTTCCTGCATTCACATCCAGCATCCGGCCGGTGGGCACAATAAGAAATATCTGTAATAGTCCCGCCTTGTTCGGCAAGCATTTTTTTTAACTGATCATGGATTTTCACCAGTGCTTTTTCCTTCAAATATCCGAGGCCGACTCCTCCCTGGTTGGTCACAATAAAGACCTTGTACCCCTGGCTGCTGAAACGGGCAATCGCTTCTGCCGCCCCTTCCAGCAGAAATAGCTGGCCGGGATTATTCACAAACTTTACGCGTTTTGTCAGTACTTCATTTATAACGCCGTCGCGATCTAAAAATATGGCTTTTTCCATAAAAACCCCTCCTTGAGAAAAAGTATTCCCTCCAATGCAGGGGACAAACAGGAGCGTAGTAAAAACTAAACCCGCAGGAAGGAGCTTGAATATGGTTTCTGCTTTTATCTCGCCAAAAGAAATAATCAGCGGTGAAGGATCCATGGCACAGCTGGGTTCAATTACCCAAAATCTTGGCGCTGAACATGCGTTCATTTTTGCCGATCCGGTTCTTGTAAAGCTTGGAGTGACTGCGAGGGCAGTAGAAGCTTTGAAGGCATTTAACATCAGGTATACAATATTTTCCCAGATACAGGCAGAGCCGGGACTTCAGGATGGAAACATAGCAATTGAAGCTGTCCGGAGTTCTGGCGCAGACCTGGTGATCGGGATTGGCGGCGGCAGCTGCCTTGACCTGGCAAAGGCTGCAGCTGTACTTGCCGCAAATGCCGGGCTTGCCGGGGACTACCTGAACTTATCGGGCACAAAGAAGCTGCAGAGCCCCGGGCTCCCGAAGATACTCCTCCCGACTACGGCGGGTACAGGTTCTGAAGTAACTGATATCGCCGTGTTTTCACTCCATGATACAAAAGATGTCATAAGTCACCCGTATCTTCTGGCAGATACAGCAATTATCGATCCTGAGCTGACTTACACGCTGCCTCCTAAGATGACAGCCGCAAGCGGGATGGATGCCTTGACTCATGCCATTGAAGCCTATCTTTCCATACAGTCAGACGATTTTACTGATGCTCTTGCACTTGAGGCAGTGAGAAAAATATACGGAAATATCAGGACTGCGGTATGGCAGGGAGGGGAGAGACAGGCGAGAAGAGAGATGGCGATTGGCAGTATGATGGCCGGCCTCAGTTTTTTTAACGCAGGAGTGGCAGGGGTACATGCGCTTGCCTATCCTCTCGGGGGGCTTTTCAAGATTCCACATGGTGAATCCAATGCCGTTTTGCTGCCTTATGTGATGGAATACATCTGGCCCTCCTCTTTAAATAAAATGGCCCGGCTGGCAGCAGAGCTAGGCATTGAACGGGGGAACCGCAGCGACCGGGAGCTTGCTTTATTGACTGTGGGAGAGCTTAAATCGCTGGTGGAGGAAACCGGACTGCCCACTTCCCTCTCTTACTACGGGATAACGGAAAAGGATATTGAAAGCTTGGCTCATAATGGTATGAAACAGACCCGCCTGCTGTCGCGGAGTCCAAGGCCGCTTACAATTGATGCTGCAGCCGGGATATATCGCTCTGCTTTAAGGGGAAACCTCAAAATGGAAAAAAATCGGCTGGGAGGGTGAGCAGGATGTATCATACGGTAATCGAGCCCAGAGTTTCAGAAACGGACGGCGTAGGGCATATCAATAATACGACAATCCCTGTCTGGCTTGAGGCGGGAAGAAATCCTATTTTCAAGTTGTTCATGCCTGATGCAGGGTTTAGGAATTGGAAAATGATCATAGTGAATATGAATATTGACTTTAAGGATCAATTATTTTTTGGGCAGTCTGTGGAGGTGTACACATGGGTCAAGAAGATTGGGAATTCAAGCCTGATCTTGTATGAAGAAATCCATCAGGGCGGCAGAATCTGTGTTACGGCAGAAGCGGCTTATGTGAATTATGACATGAAAAGTAAAAGGAAGGAACGGATTCCAGAAGGTATACGAACAGAGCTTGCACACCACAGCCATATATGAGGGCAGAGGGAAAAACTGGGAACGGTGCTTTAGCTCCCGTTCCCTGCATGGTTCTTTATGGCTTCAGTACGACCTTGATGCACTCATCAGCATGATCATGGAAGACCTTATAAGCCTGGCTTGCTTCATCAATCGGCACACGGTGGGTAATGATTTCGGTTGGATCGAACTCTGCGTTCATGATTTTGTCAAACAGCATCGGCATTAAGTGGATAACAGGCGCCTGCCCCATTTTCATGGAAATGTTACGCTCGAAAATATTGCCAAGCGGGAACATATTATACATGGAGCCATACACACCCGTCAGCTGCATGGTCCCAAATTTCCTGACAGCCTTCATGCCAATCTGGATAGGGCTGATGGTTCCGCCCTGAAGCTTCAGCTTCTGCCCGACAGCTTCAAAAGCATTTTTTTTGCCGTCCATCCCGACACAATCAATGACAACATCGGCGCCGCCATGCGTAATTTCGCGAAGGTAGAGTCCGGCATCATCATACTCTTCAAAATTGATGGTTTCCACATGGTTCTTAGTTTTTGCATGGTTCAGGCGGTATTCAGTCTGATCTACAGCGATGACCCGCTTGGCACCCTTCATCCAGGCGAACTTCTGCGCCATCAGTCCGACTGGACCGCAGCCCAGGACAATGACCGTGTCACCTTTTTTTACTCCGGAATTCTCAACGCTCCAGTAAGCGGTCGGCAATACATCAGACATGAATAATAATGCCTCATCCTCCAGCTCACATGACTCAGGAATGACAAAAGGCATGAAGTTGCCATAAGGAACCCGGAGAAGTTCTGCCTGGCCGCCCTGATAATTCCCGTATCTTTCTGTGAAACCGAAGTATCCGCCTGTATCGAGCGCTGGATTCGGGTTTGAATTATCACACTGGCTTTCCATATCATGCTCACAGAAAAAGCAGTGGCCGCAGGACACGTTGAATGGCAGGACAACTCTGTCTCCCTTTTTCACTCTGGTGACTTCCGGTCCGACCTCTTCCACGATTCCCATTGGCTCATGGCCGACTACATAATCCTTCTGGGTCGGCAGTGCTCCGACATAAATGTGAAGATCCGAGCCGCAGATTGCGGTGGACGTAATTCTTACGATAATGTCATCGTTGTTTTGGATGGTTGGATCCGGTACTTGTTTCACCTGCATATTTTTAGGTCCTTGAAACGTTACTGCCTTCATAAACAACCTCCTTAAAATTATCAGAATACTGGACCTATACCCTTAATCCTTTTAATTAAAAGCAATAAATCCATATCTTTTGAATTGTGGATATGAATTTTAGTCAGCGCAGTTAATTTTTCAAACGGAGCGCAGTTTATCCTCCTTGAAAAAAAGGAGTTATATACTATAGAAAACAGTTTAAAAAAGGAGTAACAAGATGATAGACAGCATACTCGCCCGTATTGTTGAGGAGTGGGCACTGCCTGCACTTCCCGGGAAAGTTGCGGGTGGATTTCAAAACCAGACCTAAGTCCGGCACAAATTCCCAAAGTATTTATTTTCGTATTAATGAGGGAAGTGAGGACACACAGAGGAGGCTCGTTAGCGAAATGGCATACATCAGGACTCTTCATGAAGAAGGAGTCCCAGTCTCCCTGCCAGTTCATTCAAGGAAAGAAAGGCCCTTTGAAGTCTTTTCTTATAATGGGAATAACTATATAGCGTCTGCTTTCCAAGGAGTGCCCGGCCAGCCGGTCAATGCAGGCGATAAAGAGTCCTGGAATGGGCATTTTTTTAAAAAGTGGGGGTCCACGATGGGGAAGATTCATCGGGCTGCTGAAAACCTTGCTCCTGAAGCTTTTTTCAGACCACATGGGCAGGAAGTAAACCATAAAGTGGCTGCCGCTTTGAAGGTGACAGCCCCGGAACTTTACGGGAAATATCAGGAATACGTGAAACGTCTCGGGAACCTTTCAACACATAACGAAAATTTCGGCTTGATTCATAATGATTTTCATCAGGGGAATTTTCATGTGAGCAGAGGGAATATCCATTTATTTGACTTTAATGACTGTGCATTCTACTGGTATGTCAATGATATAGCAGCAAGCTTTTATCACGCCCATTGGCAGAATGATTCATTCGGAATAAATTCGCGGGAATTCCCCGCTTTATTTTTCGAACACTTTCTTAAAGGATATACGGAAGAAAAGAAACTGCCTCCTGACTTCAAGGGACAGATTCAGCTGTTCCTCAAAGGCAGGGAGTTTTTTCTTTACAGTTTGTTTAAGAAGCATTGGAACCCCTGCAATATGGAAGATTGGCAGAGAGCTAAATTGAAGGAACTGGAATCCAGCCTTTGGCATGATAAGCCTTCCCTGCCATTTAATCTGTTTTAACACACAAAGACTGGACCCCTGGGTCCAGTCTTTGTGTCAGTCAGTAAGATATTATAATGTCTGATTTCTCTTATCGGTGACTTCTTCCACGGACTGCCTTCATGATGAAGCTTACAATCAGGATCAGGATGATAGCTCCAAGCAATGCAGGAAGAATAGCGAATCCGCCAACATCAGGGCCCCAGCTTCCAAAGATTAATCCGCCAAGCCATGCGCCAATGAAACCAGCGATGATGTTGCCGATGATACCTCCAGGTACGTCACGTCCTAAGATTAGTCCTGCCAGCCATCCAATGATACCACCTATAATTAATGACCAAATGAATCCCATAATAGCATTTCTCCTTTGTAAAAAGTTTTTGTTTTTTTGCTTAGCTTATAAGCTTGTTCTTTTTTTGCCCAGGATAGACCTTTTCTAAACATTATTTTTTGCATGAAATTTTCTCTTCATATAATGTCCTGTAAAAAAATTTTCATGTATCCTTGTCTAAATTGCCAAATGATTAACCGGACTAAAAAAGTGGTAAAAGTAAACAATACATAAAAAGTAAGCATAACTTGCTTTACGTCCTCATTAAAAGGAGTATCTACATGGAACAGAAAATCAAGCTGAACGAACAAAAACTAAACAGGGCCATCGCTGTTTTTGTGCTTCCATTTTCTTTGAAGTCCAATGCTGCCGCTTCACTTGTCGATACACTTAAAAAGCAGGAATATGACGAATTCAAGCTGGATGACCTGGGACTTGAGAATAAGTATTACGGTGATTTTGAGGTTTCCCATGAAAACATGGAGGGGTACTACCTTCCATTTACAAATAAAATCCTGTTTCCTTTTTCCCTGGGGCAGGAGGGGTTCCATCGATTTTCTTGTCGGATTAATGTTGATTGTGAATATAGTTCTGAGAATTTCTCTATGCCCTTTACGGTTTTGTCAGAGGATGTTACCATATGCCCCTTCAATGTCGGCTTTATCACTGTCAGGGTGGAGGTGAAGGAAAATACGGACTTTTCCTATGTGACCGAATTTATCAGACAGTTTCGCAGCCTGAGCCCTAAGAAATCCAATTCATCAAAAATAAAAATTGACTGTGAGGGACTTTCCTATTCAAAGGTAAAGGATTTTCTGTTCAAAAATTTAAACTCTAAAGTGAGCGACTACTTTGACAAAAGCAATATGGAGGATTCGTATTTTGAAACCTTCCCTTTCTTTGAAGATGACAAGATGTTTGTACAGTCAATCTTTTCTTTTTCCGATGCCGGCAGGATTGAGAAGGTGGAAGCCTTCAGGGCGGCCAATCTGGACGGTTTGTCGCCGAAGGGGACGCCTGCAATCAGCTCATCCAATAAGGGATATATTGATCGGTATATAGAGGTAAACGGGTATGACCGATGGGCACCGGATACCTATTATATGGTCAAGGAAGATCATTTTTCATGCGTCACCATCCATACCGGCGAAGAACTTCGCCCCTGGGTAAGCCAGATGCTTGGCGAGTATTATTACGGGATGCTCCTAAATCTTTTTCATAAGATTGTGCTGCTGAAAATTGCAAACAGCTATTCGGCGCTCAAGATTGAAAGGGACCGTGAAAAGGTCGAGGAGCTTATCTATGTGATCAATTCCTTCACAGCCAATTATTATTTTATTGAGCTTGCCACAGAATCACAGGGGCGGGATATCTTCCTGCATCTCAGGGAGGTATTTAAGATCGATGAA
This sequence comes from Paraperibacillus esterisolvens, assembly GCF_046237625.1. Classification (GTDB taxonomy): domain Bacteria; phylum Bacillota; class Bacilli; order Bacillales; family DSM-1321; genus Paraperibacillus; species Paraperibacillus esterisolvens. The sequence continues at coordinate 707,077 of NZ_CP143545.1, forward strand.
ATGCATGATGATGGAAAGCAGACTCTGAACAGCCTTTATAAGTACCAGGAAGCTTTTGCAGACAAGAAGAACAGCCTGCTGCTTCTATATCTGACACTGTTTACTGTCATAAGCGGAATTTACGGGATGAATCAGGTCATCGAGGACCTTAAGGGCAGGATACAATGGGAGAAGTTCAGGGATTACTCGTTGTTTGAATACATCGCCCTCTTCGTGACTATAAGCGGTATGGTGGTATCTGTCTACCTCACAGTAACGACCTTCCTCACATGGAGGAAGGATAAAGATAAGATGAAGAGATGGGTGGAACGGACGAACGTTGCAGCCTCGGAACGTCATAAGTGAAACGGCGCCATTAACCGGGACAGGTTAAAGTCGGTCCCCTAATCAGTCTGGAACAGCAAAATAACCCCAAGGCACCTTCCCGAAAGAGCTTGAAAAGCGCGGGGTGTCTTATATTATTCAACTTCTCAGCCGGCAATGAAAATGCATCCGGCCGCCGGGCACAGGGGGCCGAGCGTGGACGGCCAGGGAGTGTTCCAGTTCGTTTGGAATCTGTTGCCTTATGAAAGCAAGCCTGTGCTTAAGCCCGCTCCTCCCTATATTCATGATACACCTCCCGAGGCGCTGCGGGATGGAGTGGAGAATGCGCCGGCGCCTAACATGTTAAAAAGAGTGATTTTTCGGATCACTCTTTTTTTGTATATATTTTTTTGTGGAAAAGGGCGGAGCTTTATGTATACATGGCTATCTAGCAGTTAGGTGTGACCATCATTTATCCTGCTGGCATTCCGGCCTGCTCCTTATTCTGTTTGTTTCTGGTCCTGTCATGCTTCCTTCCAAGCATGGGCTGCGGGTAGAAATTCAGGGTTCACTTTATGGGGCGTTCCAGTGTCAGCAGCTCATCCTCCAGGGAGGCATATTGCTGCTCGAGCAGTGTTTTTGCATCCTGGATCCCCGCATTATAAAAATGGGGAGCGAGCGATTCCTTGATGAAATCCAATACCCTCTCAGCCGCAAACTCTGTAATCTCTTCCTCTCTTTCCATGGAGAAAAATGTCTGGATCTCTGATATCATCATTTGATTCTGTTCTTTCGAAAGCTTTATAAACAGCTCGGACACATCCTTTCATAACTGCTCTGGTTCTGGTTTCATGCCGTTATTTGGTCTGACAGGGACACTATACAATGACTCCAGGGAAAATAACAGGCTGGAATTTCAAATAAATTTATGCACAAGAAAAACAGGAAAAGCAAAATGGATCTTTAAAATTAAAAGGTTCACTTAACATCCGGCATTCAGCTGCCGAAATAATGTGTGCAGGGCTGAACTGGATTGCTCACTTCTGATGATAAATCAATAAATAAGTAGAGAATGGAGATAATGAAATGAACAAAACTTTTTCAGTAATCGTGTCAGCCGGTCTGCTTCTGGGCCTGTCTTCCAATATGGGGACTGCCGAAGCCAAGACAGTTGTGAAAACTTACAAAAATTGCACTGAGCTCAATAAGGTATATAAGGGCGGCGTAGCCATTTCAGCGAAAACCAAAAATAAAGGCGGCAAGACTAAAAATAAGCCATTTGCACATGAAGCCCTGTATAAAGCGAATAAGAAGAGTGACCGTGACAAAGACGGGATAGCGTGTGAAAAATAAGGTTTAGCTTAGTATGTAACTAGGAGAGCAGTCAGCGGTGCAGGCCGTAAAGATTTTGAAGAAGGCTATTTACCGCTGCAGTATAAATGCCAATAGATTCTGTTTGGATGGAGAGCCGGGGAGCTAGTTCCTTGCTCTTTTTTCTTATAAATGTTAATATCACATCAGTAAAACACACTAATAAGGATGATATTCCTTATGGGTACATGACAGCATGAATATGAGTGTCCTTCGGGGTCGGGTGAAAATCCCAGCCGGCGGTGATGAAGCTTTTTGCTTACAAGCCCGCGAGCTCGCTAGAGCAGGATCTGGTGTGATTCCAGAGCCGACAGTATAGTCTGGATGGGAGAAGGACATATGGATCTGGTCACACAATCAGTCTACTATTTGGCAGGCAAATAAGCAGGCTTATTTTGTCATACACTAAACGTCCATATTCTCCCTAAACCCCTATTTAAGGGGTTTTTATTTTGTAATGAGGGGGGAAATATTTGTTTACTGGCATCATTGAAGAAATAGGCACTGTCAAAGCAGTACATAAAAAGGCAAACAGCAGTGCCCTTGAAATCCTGGCACAAAAGGTGCTGCAGGACGTCCAGCTTGGCGACAGTATTTCGGTTAATGGAGTCTGTCTGACAGTCACCCATTATACCCAGTCTGGGTTTACAGCTGATGTTATGCCCGAAACAGTCAAATCAACCACACTGCACATGCTCAAGCCCGGCTCCAGGGTGAACCTGGAGAGGGCCATTATGGCAGGGGGAAGATTTGGCGGCCACTTTGTAAGCGGCCATGTAGATGGTGTAGGAACCATCACCAATAAGGTGCATAGGGAGAATGCCGTATATTACAGCATTCAGCTTCAGCCGGGTGAAGGGCAGTACTGCATCCCAAAAGGCTCGGTTGCGATTGATGGGACAAGTCTGACAGTCTTTGAGGTTAGAGACGACTCCATTACTGTATCCCTCATTCCTCTCACGCACTTGAAAACGATTCTTGGTTCGAAGGAAAAGGGAGATGCGGTCAATATAGAAACCGATTTATTTGCAAAATATATTCTCCGTAAAACAGAGTCAGTGAAAAAGACTTCTGCCATAAGCATGGATTTTTTGCAGGAAAATGGATTTAATTAGGGGCGGTGTTAGTTTGTTCAGCAAAATAGAAGAGGCACTAGAAGATTTAAAAGAAGGAAAAATGGTGATTGTAATTGATGACGAAGACCGGGAAAACGAAGGAGACTTTGTCATCCGGGCAGAGAATGCAACACCTGATGCCATAAATTTCATGGCAAAGTATGGCAGGGGTTTGATCTGTACATCCATCACTAAATCTCTCGCACAAAAGCTGGAGCTTCCCGCTATGGTTGCGAACAATACTGACCAGCATGGGACGGCATTCACAGTATCGGTGGACCATGCCGAGACCACAACAGGGATCAGCGCCTTTGAGAGATCGTTTACGATCTTGAAAATGCTCGAGGAGGATGCAAAGGGCTCTGATTTCAAGCGTCCAGGCCATGTCTTCCCGCTTATAGCAAAGGACGGCGGAGTCCTTGAAAGGCCGGGGCATACCGAGGCTTCTGTGGATCTTGCGTCTTTAAGCGGAGGAAAACCGGCCGGTGTGATTTGTGAGATCATGAATGAAGATGGCACGATGGCAAGAGTCCCGGAACTCCTGAAGCTTGCCGGGGAACATCAGCTTAAGATTATAACCATTGCGGAGCTGGTTGAATACCGCCGGAAATTAGACATTTAAACAGTATATAGTATATATAATTGGAGGAATAGAAAATGGGAAGAACGTTTGAAGGAAATGTAATCGGCACAGGCTTAAGAGTGGCAGTCGTTGTCGGCAGATTCAACGAATTCATCACAGGGAAGCTGTTAACAGGGGCACTGGATGGCCTGAGAAGGCATGGCGTGGATGAAGAAAATGTGGATGTAGCCTGGGTTCCCGGCGCATTCGAAATTCCACAAGTGGCAAAGCGTCTGGCCGTCAAAGGCGGATACGATGCGGTCATCACACTCGGGACCGTTATCCGTGGAGCTACCACTCACTATGATTATGTCTGCAATGAAGTGGCAAAAGGCGTCTCATCTGTTTCCCTCGAAACCGGTGTCCCGATCATCTTTGGCGTCCTGACAACCGAAAATATTGAACAGGCCATTGAAAGAGCCGGCACAAAAGCAGGAAACAAAGGCTACGAAGCAGCCGTAACAGCCATCGAAATGGCCAACCTGAATGCCTCTATAGGTTAAGTCGGGAGGGGGGGATACCCCATTTCCCGATTATTTCCCGGACCATTGGATTTGTCTTATAAGTTACAAAAAAAGCCCGAGGAGAAAAACATCTCGTTTTTTCCCCGGGCTTTTCTCGTCAGCTTATTGAAAGCAGCGGGCGGCCGCTGCTGCTTTCAATAAGCTGACGGTTAGAAGGGAGACTAGCTGCCAGTTTCACAGAACGCCATCGGCGAGTAAATTCCCTGTTTTGGCGAGTAAATGTCGATTTCGGCGAGTAAATTGGAAAATCGGCGAGTAAATGGGAATTACGGCGAGTAAAAGTCCCGCTTTGGCGAGTAACGGTCATATCATGTGGTGTGGATGCTTTTATTCACTCTCAGATTTTGTACTTTTGATAAAATAATATGATTATGAAGTAAAAATCATCAGAACATGAGCAGGAAAGCAGAGGAATTATGTGAAATGATACCTTTTTTCCCTTATCCACCCTGTTCCCTGTTTTGAAAATTAGTCACAGACTCGGGGGCTTGACAGCCCACAGAGTTCTCACGTCTTACGCTGGCATGTTGAAAAAATCTTTTTATACAACTATTTTTCACTGAACAGGATGAAAGCTGCACCTATGAGCGTGCTGCCAATCAATTGACTGTCCCTCCTCCCGTCCCTATACTTAAAAAGCGATGAGGTTTTAATTAGATTTTAGAATGGGTGATCCAATGGATTTTCAAATACAATTCCTATCTTTTTATGTGGTTCAGGTGGAAGGAAAAGGAGAGAGCGCTGATAAGCGGTATAAGCATTTTCAGACACTGGATGAAGAGGAATACGAGGACAGTCCGCTGAAGGATTTCCTGGATGGGGAGTTTGCCAAAATCGTTAAGCGAAAGGCGGAACGCCACCCGAAATCTGAGGAGGTGCCGACTAAGATCGGCTATTTTGTGGTAGAAGAAGGCCATGATTTGACCTCCAATCCAAACTTCAACTTATTTTCCCGGGTCCGGTTTGCTGAAGACAAGGAGGCGTTCCAGGGGGAGAGTGAAAAGTTCGCTGTGTCCTATGTGGACACAAGTGCAGTGCGGGGAGGCGTCTTCCTGGTTGCCAGGGCAAAGCTCCGCAAATATTTTGATGAGCCTTTTGTCTTCATCATGAAGTGCGATTTTGAACCAAAGGTGGCTTCCATTTCAGATGAACGAACACTGATCCGCCATGTGGAGATGGCGATCACCACGAAAAATATGAAGTCCATCCAATATCCCTATATGCCTGAAGAAGGAATCATTGAGGAAAGTGAATTGAAAATTAATCAGGCTTCACATGCCCGTTATTTTGAGGACTTCTTAAAATATGTAGAGTATGGCGAGTCACTGCCTGAGATCGTTAAGTCCCAGGTGCTCCATATAGTTCAGGAACATATTGAGGAAACCTTTACCCCTGAGAGCCAAGAGCGGCAGCAGATGGAGGAAGCGATGGAGCTCTGGGCGGGCAGTGAAAAGCGTGAGCTGCAGGAGAGATTCAGCACCGACCAGATTGTCGAAGCCGCTGCAGGAATGATCGGCCACACACCTGATCTTCCATTAAAGATGAAGCTCGATCATATATCTGTCCAGGGGCTCCTCTCGGACTTTGGAGAGAGTGTACATCTGGCAAAGGTCAATAATAAATATGTGCTGGTTATAGAAGGAGACTCCGTCAACTTCGAGAAAGGCTTCTCGCCGGTTGAACTGGCAAAGCCGGATGATATTCAACACATTCTGGAAAAAATAAGCCGGGGATGATTTTTGGCCGGGAAATGGGGTCTGGCCCCCGGATAGGGAAGGCTGAACCCTTGCTGCTATGCGTTTTCCGGTTCGGGAAATGGAGGACTGTCCCCTTGCCGGAAAAGGTGTTATGCTTAAGTGGAAGGATCCAGGTGCGGCCGTTTTTGGCCGGGGGGATAATTTATGCAGAAGGAAGTAGGATGGTATGAATAGAAGCTCTAAGCATTTGGCGCGTTTATCGCTGATTATGATGGGAATTGGTTTTTTGGCGACTCTGCCTTTTCAGGATTCTCTTTTTGGCAGGCTTTTGCAGGGCGGGTTTGAGGCAGGGATTGTCGGCGGGCTGGCTGACTGGTTTGCTGTCACTGCACTGTTCAGGCATCCGCTTGGCCTTCCGATTCCTCATACGGCCCTGCTCCCGAAGAACCGTGACCGGATGACAGGGGCGCTTGTATCAGCGCTTGAAAATAACTGGCTGACCAAGGAAAGCATCCAGGAAAAGATCAAACAGATTGAGATAACCAGAAGGGTACTTGCCTTTGTGCGGGGAGGACTGTACTCGGAACCTGCCAAAAAAGGGATTGAATCCACTCTTACTCATCTTGTAAAAGAAATCCAGATTGATAAATTAACCGGCACAGCCGAAAAGATGCTGAAGCAGTTCGCTGCATCCGCAGATCTTCCGGCACTGATTCAAAAGGCGGTCGGTTTGACGATTGAAAAAAAGTATGACGAGAAATTGCTCGACAAACTCATCTCGAGGATAGATGAATGGCTTCATTCTAATAATCGAAGCGAGGAGCTGGGAGGGACAGCTCTGAGGGCGCTTGATCAGATGGAATTTGACGGTTTCCTGCAATTTGCAGTCAAGTCCTTTCAAAGTGTCATGAGCGAGGAGAAGCTCGGAAACATTATCCAAAGCCTTCTCGCTGGAGGAATCGACAGCCTGAAGCAGGAAAATAATCTTAACCGTAAAGCACTGCTCTTATATATCCGCCGGGAGCTTCAGGGCTTGACCGAAAATGAAAAACTGCTCGCTGAGTTAGATGAGTTTAAAATGAAACAAACGGCTGAATGGGAGCTTGGCCCATTCCTCACCAGCCAGCTTGAGGCAGCCAGACAAAGGCTCCTTGACAAAATTCAGGACAGAACCCTGCTGAATGAATTCCTCCTGCCATATGCAGAAAATACGATTTCGACTCTTGAGGGTGATAGTGAAAGAGTCCAGAAAATTGAAGACTTTGTGCAAGGTCAGATTGCGAGGGTCATACAGGAGAATCACAAGAAAATTGGGAAACTCGTCCAGGAAAATCTGGATAAACTCGATAATGAAGCCTTGATTGAAATCATGGAAAGCAATATTGGCAAGGATCTTCAGTGGATCCGCGTCAACGGAGCCGTCTGCGGATTCATCATCGGAATAATTATCACAGTGCTGAAGATTTTAATAGGCTGATGCCAAAAAGAGAGGACTTCCATTATGATGGGAGGCCTCTCTTTTTCCATGGATATTCTCGTAAACATTTGGCCATTGGACAAGAAGGTTGATTTCCCGCTTTCCGCGGGGCGGCGGTGAGCCTCCCCGATTTTGCCTGCGGGGTCTCACCTGTCCCGCAGCTCCCAGAAAGGCGGAGAACGGGCTTTTCAGGCTAAATAAATGGGTGCACAATGAAGACAAATATTTTTTAGAACCCATTAACTAACTAGAAAAGCAGCGACCTGATAAAGTAGACTTGCTGATTGGCAAGCGTCAGCGAAGACAGAAGCTTAGTCGCACTTATGCGAAAGCCAAGCATAAGACGAGCAGGTCGTGGGAAGCGGCCTTCTTCCCGTGGACTGATTATCTTATGACTCGAAGGTCGAAAGTCTTGGAGCTGAATCAGAAGTCTCGTACCTTCGGCTCCAATCAGCCTGCTTATCTATGTCATCTCATCACAAAATTTAAGAAAAACATCCCTTTGGAAATGAGTCTTTTCATTTATTTGGGCTCACTGACCTTAACCAGCTGCTTGCCGATGTTCTTTCCTTCAAATAAATCGAGGAACGCCTCGGGGATGCGGTCAAAGCCTTCTTTCACCGTTTCTTCATATTTCAGCCTGCCTTCGACAAGCCAGCCGCCTAGTGCGCTGCCGCCCTCCTTGAAGCGGTCTGAGTAGTTGCCAACGGTAAAGCCCTGCATCAGCACACTCTTTTTGATCAGCAGTGACTGTACACGCGGCCCAGTATCTGGCTTTTTCAGGTTGTAAGAACTGATGGCACCGCAGACAGGCACTCTTGCAAACCGGTTCAGCCTTGTATGGACGGCATCTGAGATATCTCCGCCCACATTGTCAAAATAGATATCCACGCCATCAGGGCATTTTTCCTTCAATTCGGCTTCTATGTCAGAGGCAGTCCGGTAATTGATGGCATCATCAAACCCCAATCCATTGATCAGATAATCGATCTTTTCATCAGATCCGGCAATGCCGACCACCCGGCAGCCATGTATTTTTGCAATCTGTCCGACAACCGAACCAACGGCTCCTGCCGCCCCGGAAACTACGACAGTCTCGCCTGATTTGGGCTTCCCGATATCCAGAAGTCCGAAATAGGCAGTCAGGCCTGTCATGCCGAGGATTCCAAGGTGAGCCGAGATCGGGGCACCGTTTTTCTCAATCTTCCGGATTTCCTGTTCTTTTGCAAGAGAATACTCCTGCCACCCGAGCATGCCGATCACAATATCCCCCTCATTGAACCGGCTGGATTTAGAGCTCTCCACCTGACCGATGACTCCGCCTGTTATCACTTCATTCAGCGGGAACGGTTCAACATAGGATTCGGCATCCTGCATCCTGCCGCGCATGTATGGATCAACCGATACATAGAGAGTCCTTACAAGCACTTCCCCATCAGCTGGAGAAGGAATTCCTGTATTTTTAAATTCAAATGTACCCTCATCCGGCATTCCTTCTGGACGATTCTTCAACAAAATCTGCTTGTTGCCATCATTCATGGTCCACACTCCTTTTTTTCTATGGAAAGGGGCGGGGCTGCATATTTCATAAGGCTTCCTTCAGCTAGCTGTTAACATCTTTTATCCTGCTGGCATTCCTTATGTGCCTTACTCCGCTTCCTGCCTTATTGTGTTTATTCCTGCTCTTGTCCAGGTTCCTTTCCAAGCTGGGGCTGGGAGAAGAAAAATCTTGTTTGTTGTTTTATGAGTCTTTCATTAAGGCTAACAAACTTTTAAACGCCCCGTCAAAGAAACAGCTGGGAAAATATGTACCAGCGGATGAAAATAGTATAAATTTACCTTAAGGGGGAAAGGGTGAATGAAGGTTTTTATAAAAAGAAGGTCTGCAAGGATAAGTCTGCTGGTTCTTTTTTTTCTATTAGGATATGGAGTTATTTTTTATTTTTCAGCCCAAAAAGCATTTGTTCATGATGAAGGGGCACTGACGGATGTCAGCCGGCTGATGCCTGTCAAAGTCAAACGTATCGCTGCTGAAACAACTGAAGAAGGGATCAAAGAAACCGTCCTGGATGCGGCGGAAAATGACCTGAAGGTATCCATAGCAGGCAAAATGCACAGTCAGGGCGGGCATACATATTACCGTGATTCTGTTGTTATTGATATGACAGGATTTAAAAAAGTCCTTGAGGTTGATCCTGAAAAACAGACGGTCCGAGTCCAGAGCGGCGCCACCTGGGATGATATCCAGAAGGCCATTAATCCATATGGTCTTGCAGTGAAGGTGATGCAGTCGCAGAATATTTTCACGATCGGCGGCTCCCTCTCTGTCAATGTCCATGGCCGGGACATCCGGAACGGCTCCTTGATCAGCACGGTCCGCAGTTTAAGGCTGCTAAAGCCGGATGGAAAGATCATTAATGTATCCAGGGCTGAAAACAGTGATTATTTCCCGTATGTCATTGGAGGGTATGGTTTATTTGGAGTCATCCTGGACGCTGAATTGGAATTGACGCGGAATGAACTATACAGCATGAGGTCAACCGTCATGAGCTATGATGAGTATCCGCGCTTCTTCAAAGAAAAAGTCAGGGGAGACAAGGCTGTGCGCATGCACCTCGCCCGGATATCGACTGCACCCGATGGATTCTTGAGGGATATGTATGCTACAGACTATATGTTGGCTGATAATCAGGACCGCATGAAGGATCATGAAATTCTAAAGGATGACAGCGGAACTATGGTTACAAAGCCGATGCTTGGTTTGTCGAGGAAGTCCGGCTGGGGGAAGGATCTTTTGTGGAATCTGCAGCAGAAATACTTTCTGTCAAAGAACGGTGACCTGATATCACGTAATAATGTCATGAGATCAGAGTCAGCCTTTCTCGAATACTATGATGAAAACAGCACAGATATCCTGCAGGAATATTTTGTACCGGCAGATGATTTTCCAGCCTATATAGATGACCTTCGCAGTCTGCTTGAGAAAGAGGATCTCAATCTGTTGAATATAACCGTCAGATTTGTCGAAAAAGACAATGAAGCTGTCCTGTCCTATTCAAAACGGGACATGTTTTCTCTTGTGCTCCTGATAAACCAGGGGCTGACAAAGGAAGACCGGCGTGCTGCTAAGCGGACCATCAGAAAAATGATTGATGTGACCCTGGATCATAATGGAAGCTACTATCTGCCTTATTATAAATATCCAACCAAAAAACAAATGCAAAAAGCCTATCCAAGGACAGGGGAATTTTTTGAACAAAAACGGCGGATGGATCCCGATGAGCGGTTCATGAACTACTTTTATGAGGAATATGGCAAATGAAGTGGCTGATCAGCTCTCAAAGCATAGCCTTCATGGCAACAAGTGTCACCTTTCCTTTTTACCTGCTGTTCATCAAGAACCTGGGATCCAGTTACACTTCATTCGGATTTGCCTATGGGCTGTTTATTCTAAGCTCTGCTTTTTTCCATCTCCCCATCGGAAGGGTCCTTGACAGAACAGGCAGCAAAATCCTGCTGATTGTATACGCCTTTGGAATGGCAGTGGTCTACTTATTCATCCCTCTGCTGACAAGTCTCAGTCAGGTTTATTTTATACAGATCATCCTCGGCTTCCTCGGGGGTCTGCAGAAAACGGCAGAGAAGGGGATGGTAGCCGAATTGACAGAAGGAAAGCAGAGAGGCAGGCAGATAGGAGGCTATCATTTCTGGACATCCCTCTTATCAGCAGCTGCTGTTTTTGCCACTGGCCTGCTTATTGATTTCTTTACAGTTAACGCCCTCTTTTATATAGCCTCCATCTTCTTTCTGGTGAGCGGGCTGGTTCTGTTAAAAAGTCCTGCTGTTAGCACGGCATTTATTAAGAAAATGTAAAGAGAACGTTTACAGGAAAATAGCCGGGGTATATAAAGAAGGCAACGCCAAAATACAAAATATGAAGGGACTGGGAAGCGATGTATCGACCAACAGCGACTTCAAATGGAGTAACGGGCAATGCTTGGCAAGGATTATATACCTGGCGTAACAAAGGGACGCTGGTCCTTAATCGATATACTTAATATCGATTCGGCCGCAGGTTTTTAAAACATTGCCATTCCTAATTTTAGGGTTAGGAATGAAAAAGGGTGCAGACAGCTGTCTGTGCCTTTTTTTATGGCATAAAAACCGCGGCTGCATAACATAATATAACAGGTTGAAAGATCATGGTAATAAAGGTATAATTATCACATAATTTAGACGATTTAAGGAGGTGAAGAGATGGAACGTTATATTGGGATGCGCGCGCAATTTCTGGATTATATTTATATTTGCCGTGCTATTTTTCATGCAGTTGTTTTTAAAGGGGGAAGTCTGTCCTTTTTTAAAAACTGCATAGCCCAATAAAACGTAAAGATATCTCTTCTCCGCTTATATAGATTACAGGAAAGGGGCTCTTAGGCCTCTTTTTCCTGTTTTTTAAGCTCACGGAAAAGTCATCTCTTTTCTGTGGGCTTTTTTTGTGGAAAAGGAGCGGAGCTTGCACTGCATAAGACTTTTAACACCATTTATCTTACTGTCAAACCCGCCGTACTCAGCTCCAGCGACTTACTGTGTTTATTCCTGCTCTTGTCCAGTTCCTTGCTGGCTGGAGTCCTAAGCAAGAACCAAAATTAAATAGAAATGAGGATCTGATGATGATAGTATGCAGCCTGCAAAAGATAAGCAAAATGTTCGGAGGAACTAAAATTTTTGAAAATCTCTCTTTGGAATTTCAAGAGGGGGAAAGGATCGGCCTTGTCGGAAGAAACGGGAGCGGCAAGACGACAATCATGAAATTACTATCAGGAAGTGAACAGCCTGATGAAGGAGTCATCTCCATAAAGAAAGCAGCGAGACTTGGGTACCTTGCCCAGATTCCCTCCTTTGAGAAGGGGATGACAGCTGAAGAAGTCCTGCGATCTGCTTTTTCAGATACAATCGCACTTGGGAAGAAGATGAAAGAGCTGGAGGAAAGGATGGCAGGAGAAGGGCAGGATTTAGACAGAATCCTTGCTGAATACGGCACTCTGCAGGAAAGGTTTACACTGAATGGCGGCTATGAAATGGACGCGCAAGTAGCCAGGATTTCAACAGGATTGAATCTGCAGCACCTGATGGACTCTGATTTTGAAACACTGAGCGGAGGGGAGAAGACGAAGGTGTGCCTTGGCATGCTGCTGTTAACTTCGCCGGATGTCCTGCTGCTCGATGAGCCGACTAACCACTTGGATATCAGTGCTGTTGAATGGCTGGAAGAGTTCTTAAAGGAATATCGCGGCACAGTGGTGGTTATATCCCATGACCGGTATTTCCTTGATGAGGTGGCAGTAAAGATTATAGACCTCGAGGATGGGGAAGCCGTAGTATACCATACCAATTATTCCGGTTTCGTTAAGGAGAAAGAAGCCCGGCTGCTTGAAGAATTCCAGGCTTACCAGGAACAGCAGAAAAAGATTAAAAAGATGAAAGAGGCCATAAAACGGCTGAAAGAGTGGGCAAATCAGGCCAATCCCCCAAATGAAGGACTCCATAAACGGGCGAGGAACATGGAAAGGGCCCTGGAGAGAATGGAAAAGCTGAAGCGCCCTATCCTTGAACGGAAGAAAATGGGACTGAGTCTTGAATCAGGCCAGCGAAGCGGCAAGGATGTGGTGTCTATATTGGATGCCCGTAAAAGTTTTGGGGATAAATCCTTATTTGAGGGCCTTGACTTCCAGCTTTACTTCCAGGAAAGGGTTGCAATAGTCGGGGATAATGGTTCAGGAAAATCGACTATACTGAAGGCCATCATGGGTGAATTGACTCTGGATGCCGGAGAAGTCCGTGTAGGAAGCAGTGTCAAGGCAGGCTATTTATCACAGCATCTTTTCCTCCAGAATACCGAACAAACCGTCATGGAGGCGTTCCGTGAGGATATTGTCATGACAGAAGGAGATGCCCGCCATGTGCTGGCCCGGTTCCTGTTTTACGGACCGGCGGTTTTCCGGAAAGTAGGGCAGCTCAGCGGCGGCGAACGGATGCGCCTTAGACTGGCTGTGCTCATGCATCAGGATATCAATCTGCTGATCCTTGATGAACCGACCAACCATCTTGATATCGATTCCAGGGAAGTGCTCGAGGAAGCGCTTGAAGTTTTCAGCGGGACGATCCTCTGTGTTTCCCATGACCGGTACCTTCTCAATAAAATGTTCCTTAAAACGTGCTGGCTGGAGAATGGAAGTCTTCATACCTTCCCCGGCAGCTATGACTGGGCAAGGAAAAAGCTAATGGAAATGAAGAATCGGGAAGGGGCCTCGGAACCGGTGAAGGAAGCTGCGGGTGGAGCCAAACCACAGCGGGATAAGAAACGATCTTCCGGAAAGCGCCAAAAGGATATTTCGGAACTGGAAGAGGAAATGAAGGAAGTGGAAGCACGGTTGAGTGTTCTTGCCGGGAGGATGGAGACGGAAGGAGATCTGAATCGCCTGCAGAAGCTTTATGAGGAACAGGCGGGACTGGAGGCAGAGCATTCCCGGCTTTACGAGGAGCTCGATCACATCCTGGAAGGATAAAAAAATCTTGACTTTATATCTGAATTTTCATATAATTTAATCTTTTGTTTTTTTCAGATACTTTCTTTACTACATGGTAGGCTAATGGTAATATGTAAGGCGGGATAATTTTCAAAAGATTGGGAATTCCCGTTAAAAAGTGAAGCGCGTTCAGCAGCTTCGTACCAGGTATAAAAGGGGGATTTTTATATGAAAAAGATTTTAATGTTAGGATCAGCGCTGGCACTTGCCATCGGTTTGACTGCCTGCTCTGACAAAGAAGACAAAGCTTCTGGAAACAAAGAGACAGCAAAAGAAGAAAAAACAGATGTATCGGGTTCACTGCTTGATTTCTACCTAAACCTAAAAGCGAAAGTCAATGCAAAAGACAGCGATCTTAATGCATATGAAGGATCAGAAACGACACCGCCTGCTGAAGCTAAAACGAAAGCAGCTGCTTCTGCTGAAGCTGTAGCCGCTGAAATCAAGACAGTTACAGTTCCTGCTGACTTGAAAGACCAGAAATCTGATCTCGAAGCCGCTCTTAAGGACTTCACAGATTCCTATACGGCTAAAGCAGAAGAACTCAAGAAAGACAAACCATCTTTAGATGCTGCTAACGAAACTTTTGCAAAAGGCGAAGAAAAGCTTAAAAAAGTTTTCGAAGGCCAAAAGCTGGTAGCACCTACTTTCAGTGCTGAACTTCAATAATAATATTTGGACCGCTATCCCGCTGGGTGGCGGTCTTTTTAGTATCGCAGATCAAAAGGGAGGGAAAGGGACCTGAAAGTCCGGAAAAATGAAGGGCTTTAACATATATGTGGTTTTTTTGATTAACAACCAGCCGAAACAAGGGAATTTATGATGGAAAATGGCCTTTCTCGCTGAAATGGAGCATATTTCATGCTTAAGTAAGAATAAAAGCGAGGGAATTTAATAGTTACTATCCGAACTTAGTGTCTTACTAGCCGAAATGAAAATTTACTAGCTGGACAGGGTACTTTACTCGCCGAAAATCAAATTTACTATCCGAACAGGAGACTTTACTCGTCAATCCCTAAATCGCTGGCTGCAGTTAACTTATATTTGCCATTTAAATAACGGAAAAAACGAAAAAGCCCATGTGAATTGAAATCACATAGGCCTTTTCTATAGCCGGCTGTTCTTTTTATTATCTGGCTGCTTTCTGCAGTTTATGGATAACATCAAGTGAGCGTCCGGTTCCGATTGCAACGGATTCAAGCGGATTTGGCGCTATGTGGACCGGCACTACGATTTCATCGCTGAGCCATTCCTGGATGCCGTTCAGAAGGGCGCCTCCGCCTGTCAGGATGACACCCTGGTCGACGATGTCACCGCTTAGTTCCGGCGGGCAGTCTTCAAGTGTGGCGCGGATGGCTTCAAGAATATGCAGCAGAGATTCTTTAATGGCATCTTGAATTTCATAGGATGCCAGAGAAATAGTTTTTGGCAGCCCAGTTACAAGATCGCGTCCGCGCACTTCCATGGAAAGTTCCTCATGCTTAACCAGGCCGTATCCAATTTCCATCTTGATTTTCTCTGCCGTTCTTTCACCGATCAGGAGGTTGTATTTCTTTCTTACATACTGGACGATGTCCTCGTCAAGCTGATCGCCGCCGATCCTGATAGAGTTGCAGGATACAACACCGCCGAACGAAATTATGGCAACTTCAGTGGTGCCGCCGCCAATGTCGACAATTACGTTTGCAATTGGCTCGTCGACTGGAAGGTCTGCACCGATGGCTGCTGCTACCGGTTCTTCAATCAGATGCACCTGTTTGGCACCGCAGCTCTTGACTGAGTCATGGATGGCACGTCTTTCAACAGACGTAGACCCAGAAGGTGTGCATACCACTACATTTGGCTTCCTGATGGAGAAGCCGAGTTTTTTTCCTGCCTTTTTCATGATCTGCCTCAGCATCTGGCTTGTGACATCAAAATCTGCAATGACTCCATCTTTTAACGGGCGCACGGCCACGATGTTTCCTGGAGTTTTGCCGATCATATTTTTTGCTTCTGTCCCGACCGCAAGAACCGTTTTTGTTTCTGTATCTATGGCAACCACGGATGGTTCATTAAGGACGATTCCTTTATTTTTACTATATACAAGTGTATTTGCGGTTCCTAAATCAATTCCTATTTCACTATTAGAGAACATACTAATCACCCTTTCATAGAGTTTAACCCCATAAAAGCATTCTACCTAAAATTAAACTTTTTTGTCGGTTTCAGCTGATGGTAATTGTTGGTTCAAGTCGAAAATCCTGCCGGAAGTCCGGGCTTTTAGTAACAGGAAATTGCAGGAAAGTGGAAGCAGGGGCAAATAATTCAGTGGATTGTTAGTAGATGAGGTATATATCAGGTATATGGTCATGGAAAAAAACAGGAAAAAAGGCTTATCCGGATAGATAAGCCTTCCTAAGTCAACCGGCTGCCTTACCCGCCTCCATTTTATCAAATCGATTATACATGATGAAGTATAATCCAGCGCTCAAAAAGGCGAGCAGTGCGAGTATTCCGAATGTCCAGCCGAAACCGATAACATCGGTCATCGGGATGGAAAGAGGTGCAGCCATCCTGCCAATTGTATAACGCAGGCTTGCGGCGGCAAAATATTGCCCTCGCATTTGCTCAGGAGCAAGTTTGGATATAAATCCATTCTGAATTCCTGCGGTCATGAGCTCTGCAAGGGTGAAGAAAGCCATAGCAATGATAAGTCCCCAAAGAAGGCCGGTCTGTCCCATGGCAAGTATGGACACACCATAGATGATGGAGGAGGCCACGAATACATTACGCTCCCTGAAGGTGGACATCCAGCGGGAGATTACGATGGTAAAGAGGGCAACCAGGAATCCATTTTCGGAAATAAGGAGACCAAAGGCTTTTTCTCCTTCAAGACTGAATGACCAGGTTCCGAGGGAGAATAAGGTTTGTTCCTCTATTACTTCCTTTGTATACACCGGAATGAGAAGGTCGAGCTGCATAAAGGTTTGTGCTGCCAGAACTCCTGCCACTATAAATAATAGGAACGTTCTATCTTTTACAATAATTCCATATTCATAGATTTGATGCTTCAAGAAAGAAAGCCAGTTCGAGTTTTTCCCAGCGACCGCTGTGTTCTGCAAGGCCGGGGCTGTTTCATCAATATATTTGGACAGCACTGCGCCGAGAAGGATGCAGAGCAATCCTGATGCCAGCAGCAATTCAAAGCGGTAATCTGCATAAAAAATGCCCCCGAGGACAGGGCCTATTACCACTGCAATATTAATGGAGGTGTAAAAGACGGCGAAGACATCATTCCTGTCCTTTTCCTCCACCACATCCGCAACCATTGCCTGGCTGGCAGGCCAGTAAAAAGACCCGAATATGCTGACTACTGTAAAGCAGATGAAGCCCACCAGGGGCGATTCATACCAGGGTGAATTAGCGAAAGCGAATAAAACAAAAAAGACACCCTGCCCGACTGCAGAGATGACCATCATCCTTTTCCGGCCGAACCGGTCAGCGCAGTATCCTCCCAGCAGGTTGGCAGCTACTGCGAACACCTGTGATAAAATAAGGAGCATTCCAGCCATGTTCTTACCAAAGGAATCGGTAAAGTAAATGGCAAGGAAGGGAAAAAACATCCAAAACGTAATATTTACAAGTGCTTCCGCCCCAAGGCGGATTTTTAGGTTTTTGTTCCAATCCCGAAGCCGCATGCAATAAATCTCCATTTCTGTAAATTCCATTTAATCTTACCTTTTCTGGAGGGAATCTGACAACAGTGTTTACAATAAAAGAACAAAGTTTCACAATAAGACATATTTCCCAGACAATATTTTTGCCCTATGGAGAAGGCAGTCATAAATCCGGTAAATGAAAAGAAAAAGGGCTGTAAAAAAAGATTGAAAATTATAACAGGATGTACGAAAATAAAAGTAAGAATAATATAATTATAAATACAGTTAATATTCGAAAGGGGGCACAAGTGATGTGTAACATTGATACACATTGGAACACGGAGGAAGGAATCCTGAATCTGGTTAAGAGACTGGTTGAGACCCCGAGCATTTCCGGATCAGTCCAGGAAAATGACATGGCTGATCTGATTGTAAAGATTACGAAAGAAATACCCTATTTCCAAAAGAATGAAGAATTAGTATACAAGCAGGCCATTCAGAATGACTCGCTGAATAGGCATTCTGTTGCTGCTTTATATAGAGGAAACCGAAAATCGAGGAAAACGGTGGTTTTGCTCAGCCACTACGATGTGGTAGGGGTAGAGGATTATGGATATCTGAAGCCGTACGCCTTCAATCCGGACGAGTATACGGCACTTCTTCATGCAGAGCCGCTTCCTGAGGATGTGAAAGAAGACCTGGAATCAGGCGATTGGCTATTTGGACGGGGCATCATGGATATGAAGGCAGGACTTGCACTGCAGCTGGCCCTCTTATCCGAAATTGCCGGTGATGAAGAGTTTGAAGGTAATATCCTGCTTCTTGCCACTCCGGATGAGGAAAGAAATTCGGAGGGGATGTTTGAAGGAATCAGGCTCCTGAGCCAGCTTAAGGAGCAATACGGTCTGGAGTACGAAGTCTGCATCTGCAGTGAACCGAGCTTTGCCGGCTATCCGGGTGACAGGACTAAATATGTCTACCTTGGTTCTGTAGGGAAGCTGCTGCCGCTCATCTACTGTAATGGAAGGGAAACGCATGTAGGGGAGCCGCTCGAAGGCGTCAATGCATCATGGATGGCAGCTTCCATGGCGAATAAGCTCGAGCTCTCCAGCTGTTTCAGGGATAAGGTGGGAGAGGAGCGGAATCCAAGGCCAACCTGCCTGAAGCTCGCAGATCTGAAGGATGTTTACAATGTCCAGACGCCGACAGATGCCTATCTTTTATATAATATCCTCACACTGCAGCAAAGCCCGCAGGATGTACTGGAAAAACTGATCGGCCTTGCGAATGAGAGTGCAGCCGATATATTTGGAAGGACGGTACAGGCATATCTGGAGGATGGTCTGGAGTTCACCGATGAAACGGTCTCCCATCTGAAGCCAGAGGTCTACACGTACTCTGAGCTTTATACCCTTGGCAGCGATAGGCATGGTGAAGATTTTACAGGGGCCATGGAGAAGCTGGTCAACAAGCAGACTTCTGAAGAACTGGATTACCGGCAGCTCTCCGTGGAGATTGCCAGGGGAATCAGCAGCTTTTTTCAGGATCTGGCCCCTTTTTACCTGGTGATGTTCGCTCCCCCTTATTACCCGCATGTACACTTGGACAGGGAGCGGCCTGAAGAGGAAAAGCTCTATGAAATGGCTGAAGAAATCAAGAATTACGCCAAATATACATTCGGCGAGGAAATACAGCTGAAGACATTCTTTGAAGGACTATCGGATGTGAGCTACTGCAGGCTGCTGGATGCGGAGGAAGTCATTCCTTCCCTTGAAAAGGAAATGCCGCTTTACGGAAAAGGCTATAATATTCCGCTGGATCTGATTCAGGACCTGAATATCCCCACCATTAATATAGGACCGTATGGCAAGGATGCCCATAAACGGACGGAACGGCTGGAGCTTCCTTTTTCATTGACAGCTGCCCCGGCATTACTTAAATATGCGGTGCTTTCCGTACTGAAGGGAGGCGTCCTTCATGGAGAGCAGGCTTGAACAGCCGGCGGAGCTCCCCAAGGAGCTGATCGGAAGCAGAATTCATTTTTATAGGAAGAAAAAGGGATATACAGCAGGGAAGCTTGCTGATCTGACAGGGGTAAGCCAGAGCATGATTTCGCAGATTGAGAGGGGAATGGCGGCCCCTTCCCTTGATACGCTCTGGAAACTCAGCTTCTTTTTAGGGGTGGATGTGTTTTCCTTCTTTGAAGAGCAGGAACCTGATTCTGTGAAAATCATCCGGAGAAATGAACACAAAAAAATGGAAATGTCCCGTCCCCATGTCTGGTATGAAATGCTTGCTCCCAATACCGGACGGAAATATAAATTCTTTAAGATGATCCTTGATGAAGCCCAGGAAGAAGATCAGCCTCAGATGCTCCATTCAGGAGAAGAAAGCGGCTATATCCTGGAAGGAATGGTGGAGGTCTCCGTCGGGGATGAAGTGTATGTGCTTTCGGAAGGAGACAGCATCACCTTTGACAGCAGCATTCCCCACAGCTTCCGGAATATCGGGAGCGGCAGGGCGGCGGGGATCTGGGTGATGTCGCAGGAATAGAGTTTATCCAGGGAGAAAGGGCAGTTATGCCCTTTTTTTTAATATGCAGCGGAGGTATTCCATGGCCAGGTATATCAGTATATTCTTGTTAGCTGTACTGGGCAGTATTATCTTATTCTTTCTGCTTGGCACAATATTTTCAGGAAGAAATGGAACGGAAGGAGCTGTCTATACAATTAGGAGGGATTATGATCATTCTTATCTCGGCTATCTTTGTTCAAGGGTTTTACCTGATTGACCTCATAAAGAAAAAGTGAGCAGAGCCTGTTTAGGGGGCTCTGTTCATTTTCTTTCCGGACGGAATACGGAAAGTTTTGCAGGAAAAAAATTGAAAAACCAGATTGACATCGCAGTGTACTACTTGTATAGTACATATATAAAGTGTATGACTTACATAATACATACACTGTGAAGGAGAAGAAACGGTATGATCAAAATATCTAATTTAAGCCATGAATTCCGGGTTGGCAAAAAAGGCAGAGAAACCAGGATTGAGGTTCTGAAGGATGTTTCGCTTAACGTGGAGAAGGGAGAGATCCTCACGATTGCCGGCCGGAGCGGCTCGGGGAAATCGACCCTGCTGAATCTGATCAGCGGATTTATCAAGCCGCGCACAGGAGATATCTTCATCAATGGAACAAATGTGGGAGTCATGACAGAAGCGGAATCAGCAGCTTTCAGGATAAGGAATATCGGGGTGATCTTTCAAAACTTTCAGCTGATACCGAGTATGACTGCTTATGATAATGTTGAGCTTCCCCTGATTTTAAAGGGAGTCTCTGAAGCAGAAAGGAAGATTAAGGCGTTAAACATGCTTTCGAGGATGGGGCTCACGGATTTCAGGGACCATTATCCGAGTGAATTATCAGGGGGACAGCAGCAGAGAGTCAGCATAGCAAGGGCACTGGTTGTGAATCCGCCGCTCATCCTTGCAGATGAACCGACCGGAAGCCTGGACAGTGAAACAGAGGACGAATTGCTTGGTATCATCAGGGAATTGAACGAAGAGCTGGGAATCACCTTTGTGATTATCACACATGATGAAAAAGTCGCAAATATCGGTGACAGAATCATAATGCTTAAGGACGGCATGCTGTCCGGGGAAGAGGTTTTTGTATGAGAATGAAGGATCAGCTGCGTTTCGTCAGGCAGAATATGAAGAAAAATAAGACCAGGGTATATATGACAATCCTGGCGACTGCAATGGGCTGTGCATTCCTGATTGTGCTCACATCCGTCGGTTTCGGTATCCACAAATCTATTGTCAAGGACATGACAGAACAGCGGGTTGTAACAGAGATAGAGGTGCAGAGCAAGGAGTCTTTAGAAGGGGAATTTGCAGGGCTTACAGATAAGGATATCGCCGTTTTTGAGAAGCTGGAGGATGTGAAGGCCGTGACAAGAAGACAGGCCCTGCAGCAGGGGCTGTTCAAGGCAGGGAAATATGAAATCACACCCCAGACATATGTTGCCCATATCCCATCAGAAATCAAAGCAGGATTTGAACTGTCAAAAGGAAGTCTTCCGAAGGCTGACAATGAGATAATTGTAGGCTATGACTTTGGAAAACAAATGGTTCAGGGAGGTGTGAAATCAGAAGAGCTGTATGACAAAAACGGGATTAAAGCTGAATATCAATTCAAGGGAAATCTGGCGGGCAGGAAGATAGATCTGATTGTTTCCCAGTGGAAGGACGGCAGGGAGGTTAAAAAGACGTTTCCGCTTGTGATTGCCGGGGTAGCTGAAAAACCGGCCAAGAAGTGGATGACCGATTCAAAAGTCATGATTTCAGAAGTTATGCTTCGAAAAATCGAAGCCTTTACAGGAACACCAAAAGGGATAAAGAGAGAGCCGGATGAAAAGGAAGTTCCCTTATCAGGGGAAATCAGTCCTTATGATGAAGTTCGGATATACGCCAAAAACCTTGAAGCGGTTGAAGGGATCAATGATCATTTGAAAAAGGAGAATTACCTGACGTATTCAGTTGTAGATGAAATGAAGCAGATTAATATGGTTTTCCTTATTGTCAAGGCCGGTCTTATCATTATCGGGACAATCGCCATCCTGATTGCTTCTATAGGGATTTATAACACCATGACCATGGCCGTTACAGAGCGTGCAGCCGATATCGGCATCATGAAGGCTATTGGGGCAAGTCCAAAAACGATAAAAAGCATCTTCCTGCTCGAAAGCAGTTATATAGGCATATGGGGTGCATTGATCGGGACGGCTGCTGCCTTTTTGGTCAGTCTGGCTGTAAACGCCGGCATTCCTCTCATCATCAGGCAATTTTTTAATGAGGAACCTCCGGAAGGGCTCATGTTCAGCTACATACCGCTGTCGCTTCCGCTCATCTGTGTAATCATATGCTGTGCAGTTACGGTTATATCCGGTCACCGGCCAGCTAAAAGGGCAACAAATGTAGATGTGCTGAGTGCGCTGAGGCGGGAAATTTGATGGCAATATGAAAAGGGGAGGCTGACCCTCCCCGAACGATCTGATTAGTGTTATCTGTCTAAATTCACCCGATTTTTAACTGCCTCCAGGGAGACGATTTTGGAAACGTCCGGATCCCCGGAATGATCCTTCGCCTCTGCCTGGGCATGCTCGGGAAAGTTGCCGGGATGTCCTTTTCTTTTGTGATTGAATGATTTGCCTCGTGCCACTGACTGTTCCTCCTTTTTATGGACTATCCAAAGTTTGCTCAGGAATTCGTTCGTCTACAAGCGGGAATATGTGGACAGGGGCACAAAAAAACAGACGGGCGGACCGTCTGCTGGTTATAAATATCTCTTGGCGCCCAAATATTTGGGCTGCCAGTATACGTTATTCATGGAGTCGATTTTTACGCCGCTTGAGGAAGCGTGGATGAATTGATTGGAACCAACATAAATGCCTACATGTGAGGCACCTCTTTTATATGTACTGAAAAATACGAGGTCTCCCTTTTTCAAGGCTGCCTTTTTGACTGACTTGCCGTTTGAATACATGGCAGAAGCTGTGCGTGCAAGTTCTTTCTTTACACTTTTCTTAAACGTATAGCCGACAAAGCCGGAACAGTCGAACCCGTTCGGAGTTGTGCCGCCGTATTTATATTTTGTTCCTATGTATTTCTTTCCTGTGTTAATCACTGTATCGGCTGAGCTGGCTGCCTGTGCATCCGGTGCTGGCGTCCAAATGGCTATAAGGATGCTGAGGATCAGCAGGGGCAAAATAACGGCTTTCTTCACTTTAAAACCTCCGGCTCATGAAATATTTGCTGAGTTTTCCTAACTAAATATAATATAACAAAAAGTTTTCAGAAAATTAGTTACAAAAAAGTGTAAGTTTCGTTACAATAATATTACAAAAGATGACAATATACGCATTTATTTCTTTTGTTTTACAGCAAAAAGGAATATTTGTGACCAAAACAGACAGATTTTAGCGAAAACGCGCAGGAAGTAATCCGTGAATTTTTCCCAAATAGTCAAGGGTTTAAGAAAATCAAAAACCGGGTAATAACAAATCCTTAAAGTGTTGCTGATAACATTTGTCATCTGAAAAGGAGACTGAAAGAATGGATATCGCCCACCTGATAGCAGAGGATAAAATAAAAAGGTCGATTGAAGAAGGAGAGTTCAATAATCTTCCAGGTTACGGCCAGCCCCTCATCCTGAAGGATGACTCAGCTATCCCGGAGAGCCTGCGGATGGCCTATAAGTTGATGGAAAATGCCGGTATGCTGCAGCAGCAGGAAGACAGACTGAGAAAAGAACTCATCGGGCTTGAGGATTTATTATCGGCCTGTAAGGATGAAGGAGAGAGGGAAGGTCTGCAGCGGCAGCTGAATGAAAAGCTCCTGCAATTCGGGAAGACTATGCAAAAGCGGGGCACTGGTGCCTCCAGCGGGTTCAAGCAATACTCCAGTAAGGTGTATGATAAATTGGCAGGGAAATAACGGCTGCTCTCAAGATGAGGGCGGTTTTTTTGTGCTCTATTTAAAAAATCGTGAAAAGCACTTACGAATTTAGGGTTTTATCCGATATAAAAGTATGAATGAAATTCGACTTATTAAAGACAGGTGGAACGTATGGATAAAACTTCGATTATAGGAATGGTCCTTGCTGTAATTGCTATAGGGGTAGGAATGGTCATGAAGGGAGTCAGCCCGGTTGCCCTTGCAAACCCTGCGGCCATCCTAATCATTGTACTCGGCACAATAGCTGCGGTAGTGGTAGCTTTTCCGACAAATGAAATCAAAAAGGTGCCAAAGCTTTTTAAAATTCTATTCAAGGAGCAGAAGCTGATCAGTGCAGAAGCAGTCATTAAAACATTCTCTGAATGGGCACTGGTCGCCAGGAAGGAAGGACTTCTCGCTCTCGAGACGATATCAGAAGAAATTGAGGAGCCGTTCTTGCGTAATGGCATTAACCTGGCTGTA
Source organism: Paraperibacillus esterisolvens (assembly GCF_046237625.1). Lineage (GTDB taxonomy): Bacteria > Bacillota > Bacilli > Bacillales > DSM-1321 > Paraperibacillus > Paraperibacillus esterisolvens. Next base: position 731,393 of record NZ_CP143545.1, read on the forward strand.
GAAGGCCAGAGTGCGGATTATATCAGGGATATCCTTACAGAGGAAATCGATGCAATGGAAGAGAGGCATCAAGGGGGTGCTGCGATCTTTACACAGGCAGGTACCTATGCACCGACCCTCGGAGTGCTCGGGGCGGTTGTCGGTTTGATAGCGGCACTTAGCAATATGGGGGATACCGAAGCTTTGGGGCATGCCATCAGTGCTGCCTTTGTGGCCACATTGATGGGAATATTCACAGGGTATATGCTGTGGCATCCGTTTGCAAATAAGCTTAAAAGAAAGTCCAAGGAAGAAATTAGAATCAAGCAGATGATGATAGAAGGCATTCTTTCTATTATTGAAGGGGAAGCCCCGCGGACCATTGAACAAAAGCTGACTTCTTACCTGCCGGCAAGCGACAGGAAGAAATGGCTTGAAGGTGAAGTGAAACAGGATGAGTAAGAGAAGGAAAAAGCATCATCATGAAGATCATGTAGATGAAAGCTGGCTGATACCTTATGCAGACCTGCTGACCCTTCTTTTAGCCCTGTTTATCGTGTTATTTGCCATGAGTTCAGTGGATGCCAAGAAATTCCAGCTGGTATCACAGGCTTTCAATGAGGTTTTTACTGGAGGTACAGGAGTGCTTGATTACCCAAGCCCCGCTGAAACGGAGATACCTGAAAAGCTGGATAAAGAAGAAAAAAAAGCAATCAATGGCAATGAACAGAAAAAAGACGGCCTCTCAACCAGAGACCAAAAGGAATTGGCTGAGGTTCAGCAAAGGGTCAATACGTATATTAAGAACAACAAGCTGAGCGGCAGGCTTGGAACCAAGCTGACGGATGAAGGACTTCTGGTCACGATCAGTGACAAAGTGCTGTTTGGATCAGGACTTGCCGAGATCCGAGGATCAGACAGGGACCTTGCCAAGGAAATTTCCAGTCTGCTGGTGATGAATCCTCCGAGGAGCATTGTAATCAGCGGCCATACAGATAATAATCCCATCAGCACCTCAGAGTTTGAATCCAATTGGGATTTAAGTGTCATGCGCGCGGTTAATTTCATGAAGCTTCTCCTTGAAAATAAAAAATTGAAGCCGCAAGCCTTCAGCGCAAAAGGATATGGAGAATTCAAACCGGTTGCCTCCAACAGTACATATGAAGGAAGAGCAAAAAACCGGAGAGTGGAAATTCTCATCATGCCCCGCGAACAAAGCAATAGCTTGAACAGACCATAAGCAATCACTTACCCTGGCCTAAAGGAGGCCAGGGTTTCTTTTGGTCAAAAAGCGGGAAACAATTTGGGAAATGGGGCCAGTCCCCCTGACTAGGAGATGCGATATGGAACATGAGGTATATAGGCTGCCGGATGGCAGGCTGCTTTCGTATAGAATAACGGGAAAGAGAAGCGGGAGACCGGTAGTATATTTTCACGGGTTTGGTTCGCCTTCATCCATCACTCTTGCTCACAGCGAGGAACTAAAGGAGAAAAATTTGTTCCTGCTTGCGGTGGACAGGCCAGGCTATGGAAAGTCAAGCGTACATCCAGGCTATACAGCAGAAGACTTTGCGGATGACGTACGTGATTTGCTGGATAACCTGCATATTCAAAGGATTGCACTTTCAGGATGGTCAACAGGCGGGTTGTTTGCAGAGGCTTTTGCCGCTAAATATCCAGACCGGATCATATCGCTGACGCTGATCGCCAGCACCCTTCCGATCGGGCGCAAGGATGCAAGGGCTGCTATGCCGGGAAAGTGGAGACCGATCCGATTTGTTGTCACCCGATTCCCTTCATTCCTAAGAAGGCTGGCCAGTCTTTTCAGCAGAATAATCAATGGTAAATTGAATGGGAAAATCAAGAGGGCCCTGGAAAAAATGCCGAAGGATGACAGGCGGCCGGCAGGAATGACGAGAAATCTCCTTGACAGAGCAAGGGTGGAGGGCTTTCAGCATAAGGGGCTTTCTTTCTGCCATGAACTTGAGGCTGTTTGTTCTGCTGATTATCAGCGTGCAAAAGCATCCTTTCCCGTCTTCATCTGGCAGGGAGACAAGGACAGCATGGCTAATGTCAAATCCTCAGGCTTTTTACAGAGCCAGTATAATGAGGCTGAGCTGTATATCATCCAGGGCAGACGTCACTATATGATTCTATCCAGATGGAAGGAGATACTTGAGAAGATTCAGCAGGCATATTCGGCAGAACCTATTCCTTTCCGGGGAGATAGGAGTATTTATTAAAATAAAACAGTACAGACGAACTATGGGAAATATCAGATAGAGTTGAAAGTTGTCTGAATTTTAAGAAAGCGTTATCATGATGGGGACAGCTAATCAAAACAGGAGGGGATCATGCTGGTGAAAGTCCTGAAAAAGTTAACAATTGCCATTTTAATGCTTGCGCTTATTCAGACGGGAAGTCTTGGGGAGGCTGCGGCAAAGTCCAAAGGAAATCATCCTGCCGTTCAGAAAACCTTTAAGAACCCGGTGATAGGAGATGGGGCGGACCCCTGGGTCATTCAGCACAGTGATGGTTTTTACTATTACACTCAGACGACTGGCGGCAATATCACGATATGGAAGACAAAAGACCTGACAAAGCTTAGCTCTGCGGAGAAAAAGACTGTCTGGACTCCGGAAAAGGATGCGCCGAACCGCGAGCATCTATGGGCTCCGGAACTGCATTTTATTGAGGGGAAATGGTATATCTACTATGCTGCGTCAGATGGTGATATGGGAAAACAGCGGATGTATGTGCTCGAGTCCGACACGGACAATCCAATGGGGAGCTATCATCACCCGGAGGGAACTAACTTCGGAAAAATCACGGATCCTTCCGATAAATGGGCGATTGACGGCACTGTCCTTTCCTATAAAGGAAAAATTTATTTTGTCTGGTCAGGCTGGGAAGGCGATGAAAACGTCAGCCAAAACCTATATATTGCACCGATGAAAAACCCATGGACCATCGGCGGAAAGCGGGTTGAAATATCACGCCCAGAGCTGGCATGGGAAAAAAACGGCACCCCGCTTATCAATGAGGGGCCGCAAATATTGAAAAATAAACAAGGCAGGGTGTTCATTATTTACTCTGCAAGCGGCAGCTGGACAGATGACTACTGCCTCGGATTATTGGAGCTGAATGGAAGGAATCCCTTGCTTCAGGATTCATGGACCAAAAAAGAGCAGCCGGTCTTCAAGAGCGATCCTGCCATGAATGTGTATGGCCCCGGCCACAACAGCTTTGTGAAATCCCCGGATGGAAAGCAGGACTGGATCGTCTACCATGCTGCCAAGTTTAAAGGGGCGGGATGGAACCGGAGTGTAAGGATGCAGGAGTTTTTCTGGAATAAAGATGGCACCCCTGACTTCAGGAAGCCGGTTGCCGTTGATTCAATTCTAAAGGCACCTTCAGAAGGATCAGGCCCGGGAGTCATTCCAGGTCAGCCTGGCAAGTCTTATAAATACGAAGCTGAAAAGGCACTGGTAAACCATGCCAGGGTGGTGGAAAACAGCGGCGCTTCCGGTGGGGCAAAGGTCGGGATGATCGACTTTGAAGACAGCTATATTGATTTTAGTGTCGACGTGCCAAAAGGAGACTACATCCTGAAAGTCAGATATTCCAATGGCATGGGGGAAGAGACAAGCCACATCCTGAGTGTGAACGGAGTGCAGCAGGAACTGTTTTATCAGCCATTTGGCTGGGACAGCTGGAAAGAAGCTGAAAAAGAAGTAACCTTGAATGAAGGGCAAAATTCAATCCGCCTTGGAAAAGGGAAGCTTTTCACAGAAATCGACTCCATTGAGCTGGTACCTAAAAATGTGAAAATCTTTAAATACGAAGCCGAGCTTGCTGACATCAAGAGTGGCGAAATGATTACAGATGCCCTTGCGTCCAATAAACTAAAAATGGCTGCGCCAAAAGGCAGCAAGGCCGTGTTCAAGATCAGGACAGACAGAGCTGGCGAGTATAACCTTACTGTCCGAACGAAAACCGAGGCAGGCAAGAAACAGCAGATATTCATAGCAGGCGCCAGAAAGGGCGTTACCGTCCTTAATAGCTCCGGGAAAGATTGGGGCAGCTATACGGTAAAAACATCCTTACAAGCGGGTATCAATACCATCGTGATTTCTTCCCCTGGAGGTAAGGCCGAATATGATTATATCTCACTTGAGGAAACAGGAAAGAAGTAGGGAGCGGCTGGCTGACCAGGCTGGCAAACATGCGTGAAGAATCTTTTAAAACCAAAAAGGAAGCAGGGCAGGCCAAACTGCTTGTTAAAAAACATTTCCAATCAAAAAAGCGTGCAGGCACGGCAGTGCACGTTGTAAAGAATCGCTAAAGACTAAATATGGCCAGCGTCCAGCACGCCTTAAAAATACCAAAAAGAAGAGCCTGTATGTGCAGGCATGTTAAGGCTCCTTTGGGTATGCCTAAATAGAACCCTGAATATCCTCCATTATTTATCCATCTTCCTGCAAAAACAAGTTTAACGATATACATACAGGGAATTATAATCCTGTAGACTTAATGAACTTGCAAGGGAGATGGAAATAAATGAGTAAGATTGCATGTGTAATTACTAGTGATTTTGAAGATTCAGAGTACAGAGACCCGGCGCAGGCTTTTAAGGAAGCAGGCCATACAGTGGTTACAATTGAGAAGGAAGCAGGTAAGACGGTCAAGGGTAAACAGGGGGAAGTGGAAGTGTCAATCGATGAGTCCATTGACTCTGTAAAGCCGGAAGACTTTGATGCGCTGTTCATTCCTGGCGGGTTTTCGCCGGACCAGCTTCGTGCTGATGAACGCTTTGTTCAGTTTGCTAAGTCCTTCATGGATGAGAAAAAACCTGTTTTTGCTATCTGTCACGGACCGCAGCTTTTGATTACGGCTAAGACACTTGATGGCAGGACAGCTACAGGCTATACCTCAATCCGGGTGGACATGGAAAATGCCGGTGTAAATTTCAAGGATGAAGAAGTAGTTGTATGCGGAAACCAGCTGGTTACCAGCCGTACCCCGGATGATATTCCAGCATTCTCGAGAGAATCACTGAAGCTTTTAAGCTAATGACACAAGCAGAACGGGAAATGGAGATACTCCGTTTTCCGTTTTTTTTATTTTGGTATAGAATAAGGGAAAACAGTATATTCAGGAGTGTTTTGGATGATAGTGAACAAATCGAGCCGGGAAATAGAAGCCATGCATGAAGCTGGAAGGCTGCTGGCGGCCTGCCACAGGGAAATTGCCAGCCTGGTCGCCCCCGGTATAACAACCTGGGAAATTGATGCATTCGTGGAGCGATTCTTGAAAAAACATGGCGCCACTCCTCAGCAGAAGGGCTACAGGGGCTATGAGTATGCTACATGTGCCAGCATCAATGATGAGATATGCCATGGTTTCCCTCGGAAGGAACCTTTGAAAACCGGAGACATTGTAACCATCGATATGGTGGTTAATTTAAATGGCGCCCTTGCAGATTCGGCGTGGTCTTATCCCGTAGGCGAAGTATCTCCTGAAGCTTCGCGGCTGTTATCAGTGACAAAGGAAGCTCTGTACAGAGGAATAGATGCCTCACAGCCAGGAAACCGGATCGGCGATGTCGGGCATGCCATCCAAACATTCACTGAAGCAGAAGGGTTTTCAGTTGTACGCGACTTCATCGGCCATGGCATTGGTGCCAGCATTCATGAAAAGCCGGATGTTCCACATTTCGGATTGCCTGGAAAAGGAATCCGGATTAAAGAGGGGATGGTCTTTACGATCGAGCCAATGATCAACACCGGAGCCTGCCAGAGTAAGATGGACTCGAATAAATGGACGGCGCGGACAGCGGACGGCGGTTTGTCTGCCCAATTTGAGCATACCATCGCCATCACAGGGAAAGGCCCAATTATTTTAACCGAACAGTAAAATAAAAAAAGCATCCAAGGATGCTTTTTTTATTTTTTCAGAGCTGTTCAGGCATTCCTCAGTTTTCCCAATTCTTCAGCTATGGCCTCCAGCTCACGCGGAGTGAAATTGGTTTTCTTCATGACCATTGCATAAATGTCGTGAAGCTCTTCGTACATTTCCTGATTAAAATTAGAGGCTTTTACCGCACCGATATTCATGACCTTTAATCTTTCAATAATCTTTTCCACCATGTATTCTACATTTTCCGGCGTGTTCTGTGTCAAATCCATTTTCTACCCTCTCCCATAACAAATGATATCTTTCATCTTTCATTAAATATGCCTAAAAGTCAATCACTTACTTGTTTTTCATCCATGCTGTGTCCGCATACATTGTTGCTGTTATTAAAAATGTGGATTGCAGCGAGAGGCACTCGCTTTTTCTCGGCGCGGACGGTGAGACCCTCATCTTTCGCCTGGGGGGTCTCACCTGTCCCGCTTTCCCTGCCGCTTTTCGCTGCAATCCACTTGCTTATTATTTTGCCCTCCCTTAAAAAGTCTCTCAAGCCTCCCCGTATGCAAGTGCCAGGCATAATAATTTCATCTTTGAGAAAAATAAGACAGCACCATGTCATTCACCGATAATTTTTTGCAGGAGGGATACGAATGGATCAGTATACCGTTCAAAGCAGAGGGAACAGCAAGCTCTTTAGGGGCCTTATGTTTGGAGCTCTTGCAGGAGGGGCGGTGGCAATGCTTGACCGGGCGACCCGCCAGAATTTCCTTGATGGTACAGGCAGGTCATACCGGGGTGTAAAGTCTTTCCTGTCAAGCCCGATGGAAGCCCTGGTGAGGATGGGCGAATTTTCAAGCAGGCTTCGTTCACAGATTGAAGAAATTACGGATGATATCAATTTCATCTCGGAAAAAGTGGATGAACTAAAGGGAGTCCCGCTTCAGGTTGCGGAGGCAGTCATGGATACAAAGGATGTCATCACAAACCATGGACATGCTTCAAATGGGGCAGCTTCAGACAGCTATACTGCACATTAAAAGATAAAGCGAGCTGGGAATATGAAAACCGGTAAAAACATTTCAGACAAATCAGTCTTAAAGGAACTTTTTTCACGTCTCTTTGTTGATGATTTGTCTGGAATGGCGGCCCAGCTTGCTTTCTTTTTTCTGCTTTCTCTGTTTCCTTTCATGATATTCCTTGTTTCACTGCTTCCTTATCTGCCCATCAAGACAGAAGATATTCTTGCCTTTGCTGCCATGTACGCACCTGAAGATACAACGGCAATGATTGAGCAGGAATTAACCAGCGTTTTGAATGGAAGCGGAAAGCTTCTGTCCGTTGGAATCATTGGAACTGTCTGGTCAGCCTCAGCTGGCATGAATGCGATTATAAGGTCATTTAATAAAGCATACCGGATTAAAAATGGCCGGCATTTTGCTCTGTCCAGGCTGTTATCCATTCTGTTTACGCTGGGCATGTTGATCGTGTTTGTCATTGCGCTTCTGTTTCCGGTCTTTGGCAGGCAGATCGGCTTCCTGCTTGCCGATTACTTTGGTATGTCGGTGGAATTCCTGTCTGTCTGGAATCTTTTTCGGTGGGCGATCAGCGGTTTTGTCCTGCTGGTGATGTTTATGATGATTTACTGGCTTGCTCCAAGCATTAAGCTGAAATGCCTTACGGTGCTGCCCGGGGCCATCTTTGCCACAATCGGCTGGATTATCGTATCATATGCTTTTTCCATCTATGTAGAAAAAGTCGCCCATTACTCCGCGATGTATGGAAGTCTGGGCGGGATAATTGTCCTGATGATCTGGTTTTATTTAACCGGGATTATTTTGATTATAGGCGGTGAAATCAACGCGGTCATCAGCAGCAGGACAAAGCCTTCCGAATGCTAAAAAAGAGGCCTTCACAAAGAGGGGGGAAATCAGAATCCGCCGTTCTTTTAGAAAAGCCTCTTTTATTTAGGTCAGCGGGACGGTACGGTAAGACCCCACAGGCAAAGCGAGGAGGCCCCCCGCCCGCTCCAATGGAGTGCCTGCAGCGGATATCAACTTTCTAGTCCAATAACACAGTTTAACGCAGCAGCCGCAGGCTGTTAAGGATTACAAGGATTGTGCTGCCTTCATGGCCGATAACTCCAAAAGGCAGGTCAAGCACCTGAAAGAAATTGGAGCAGATTAATGCCAGAATGACGGTAATGGAGAAGAAAACATTCTGCTTGATGATGGTATTCATTCTTTTTGAAAGCTTAATGGCTTCGGCAATGCGGGGAAGGTCATTCTTCATCAGCACCACATCCGCTGTCTCAAGGGCAACATCTGTACCGCCGCCCATAGCGATTCCAACCGTGGAGGCGGCAAGAGCAGGCGCATCATTGATGCCGTCCCCGACCATCGCCACAGACCCGAAGCGGTCTTTAAGGCTGTGAACTTCCTCAACCTTTGTCTCAGGAAGGCACTCTGCAATGAATTCATCGACATGGCTCTCACCGGCGATGGCTTTTGCAGTTTGAGTGCTGTCCCCGGTAAGCATGAAGGTATAAACACCCTGTGCCTTCAGTTCTTCAACGGCTGAAGCCGTCTCGGCCCGGACAACATCCTTTAGGGCAATGACTCCGGCAATGCCGCTGTCGTCCCTGGCGTATACGAGTGTTTTTCCTTCTTCAGCCAGACGTGCAGCTGCACCATCCTGGAAGGCAAGTGCATCCTCTGTGCCAACAAAATCCGCTTTCCCGATTTTCAGGAACCTGCCATTCAAAAGGGCCTGAACGCCCCATCCCGATATGTCTTCCATGTTTTCCGGTTTCATGAAAGTTCGGTCTGTTTGTTCCTGAAAATGCTTAACAATGGATTGTGCAAGCGGATGGCTTGAATAATTCTCGAGTGAGGCCGCATAGTACAGGAATTCATCCCTTCCCCAGTCATCACGGGTCAAAATATCAGTCACTTCAGGCTTCCCCTGTGTAAGGGTACCTGTTTTATCAAACGCGACAGCCCTCAAACTGCCCAGATTCTCTAAGTGAACTCCGCCTTTGAATAGGATACCGTGTCGTGCGCCATTTGAGATGGCAGAAAGAGTAGCGGGCATGATGGATGCAACTAGTGCGCATGGGGAGGCAACCACCAGCAGGATCATGGCTCTGTAAAAGGTCTCATTCCAGGTCCAGCCGAGTACGAAATGTGGTACGAACATCATCAGGAGGACAACGGACAGTACCACTTTTACATATGTCCCTTCAAAGCGTTCGATGAACTGCTGCGAAGGAGATTTTTCGCTCTGAGCATTTTGTACAAGTTGAATGATCTTCTGGAACAGAGTTTCATCATTTTCCTTTGTCATCTCTACTATAATCGAACCGCGCAGATTCACCGTGCCGGCAAACACTTCATCGTTTGGCCCCTTGGTGACGGGGATGGATTCTCCGGTGATTGCCGCTTCATCAAGGTTGGTGCTGCCTTCTGAGATCCGTCCATCAGATGGGACACGCTCTCCCGGCTTTACCAGGATACGGTCGCCAGGAGAAAGGGAAGTAATATGCACCCGTACTTCCCGTCCGGAATCATCGATCCTGATTGCCTCCTCGGGCTGGAGATCCATCAGCGCGGATATTTCACGTGAACTTTTGTCCATCGTGTACGTTTCCAGGGCACCGCTCACTGCGAAGATAAAGATCAAAATCGCGCCCTCCGTCCAATAACCAATCACTGCCGAGCCGACAGCTGCAAAGATCATCAGCATTTCCACATTAAGCTCTTTATTTTTAATCGTTTCCTCAATACCTTCTTTCGCTTTAGCAAAGCCGCCGATTATAAAGGCGAGAAGATAGGCTGTTATGGAAGGTACATTCAGACCTTCACGGGCTAAAAGCCAGCCGGCGAGGATCAGGATGCCGCTTACACCGGCCGCTATCAATTCAGCATTTGTCCTGAAGCGGTCCAAGAGGGAATTTCCTGATAGATCCCTCCCTAACCCGCTATGGTCGATTGTTTTTGTTTCTGTCTGCATAGTCTGCCTCCTCTAGTCAGTGCGATTTATGCTTGTATTATCTAATTGAGAAAGATATTCATAATCAAGAAGTACTTAAAAAAGATGAAAGCTGCCACCGTATTGATGACAGCAAGGAATATAGCTTTCTTCTCCTAAAAAAGGGAAGGATTCGGAACATTCTCTACATTAGAATAAATATAATTTAATATGTTTTTATCCTACCACAGGTTCAGATTAAAGGAAAGCAGGTTTTCTTGAATTCCTTATACAAAATTATCCATCGGATAAATGGCAAAGCATGGCCCCGGGTCACGATGAAGCGGTTCTGGCGGAAAACTCCCCTGCCCCCCTTGGCTTGAAGAGTCCAAGCAGAATGAAGCAAACGAGAAAGATGGCACTTATTGCATAAAAGAAACTTTCGCCGGCTAGATGTTCAATGACCATGCCGCCAAAAAACGGACCGGCAAGGCTGCCGAAGCTGAATGTTATTCCGCACATCAAATTTCCTGCCGGCAGGAGGGGAGCAGGAGTGAGATCTGCCATATAGCTTATGCCCAGTGAAAAGGTGGAGCCAGTCATCATCCCGGCGAGCAGGAAGCATGTGAACAAAGCAGGAAGGGAGTCATTGAATACACCAGCAAGCATAAAGAAAAGAAAACCGGATATCATGACTGCAAGAAGCACTTTTCTTCGTCCCAGCCGGTCGCTCATCAGACCGAGCGGAAATTGAAAGAGAATAGCACCAGCTGCAAAGGCTGGAAGCAGGATTGATACGGCTGCTATATCCATTCCGTTCCGTAAGGCGTACACCGGGAAATTTCCGTTCAGTGAAGCCTCTACAAATCCATATGAGAAGGTAGGAAGAAACGCGAGCCAGGCATAGCGTGCGGCCTGGCCGAACCTTGAGAATGTACCGCCCAGGGACACAGTCTCCAGGCTCTGTTCCGGATATTCATCATTCAGCAGGAACACAGTGAGCCATACAAGCAGGCTGATGCTGCCGGAAAGAATAAAGGGCAGTGATTCGTTAACTTTGACAAGATTCGTCAAAAGCGGGCCGCATGCGAATCCGATCCCAAAGAAAAGGCCATAAATGGAAACATTCCTCCCGCGCTTTTCTGGTGCGGAGGATGCGGTAATCCACGTTTGGGTTGCAAAGTGCAGCGAATGGTCGCCGATGCCAATCAGCATCCTCAGCAAAAACCAGAACCAAATGCTGTCCCACAGAGGGAACATAAATAATGCGGCGAAAACGGCAAGTCCGCCCCATAAGATCATCTTTCTATATCCCAGCCTCCTTAGCGGCCCCTCCATAAAAGGAGATGCCAGGAGGATTCCTATGTATAAGCCCGTGGCATGCAGGCCATTAATGGAGGAGCTAACCCCATGGTTCTCAAAAATGATGGCGATCAGAGGCAGGAGCATCCCCTGCGAAAAACCTGATATGCCGACGATGCTGACAATGATCCAGAAGTGCAGTCTTGATTGAGTCATTACATTCTCTCCTAATTTCCTCATAATAGTAGATGTTACTAGCTCTCATGACGATTATGCAAGCATGAAATGAGGTATAGGAAGCTATGCAAAAACAAGCCTTATAGAAAAACCCTGAAGTGATCAGGGGATATCCAGGAGGGAACTATGGTTAATAAGATCTTTTTTATCGCGGTGCTGATCGGTGTGCCGCTCTCAGTCATCGGGACGGTCATGCATCTGCCGACTATCCTGATGTTCATTATCTACTGCTTGACGATCATAGCGCTCTCAAGCTTCATGGGACGGGCAACAGAGAGTCTCGCAATTATCACCGGACCGCGGATCGGCGGGCTTTTGAACGCTACCTTCGGCAATGCCGTAGAACTCATTATTTCTATATTTGCGTTAAAGGCAGGTTTGACAGAGGTTGTTCTTGCCTCGCTCACCGGTTCTGTTATCGGCAATCTGCTTCTTGTTGCAGGTTTGTCATTTTTTATAGGCGGCCTGAAATACAAACGGCAGAAATTCAATGTTTTTGATGCCAGACATAACTCGGGCTTATTGATATTCGGTGTTATCGTCGCGTTTGTCATCCCTGAAGTATTCAGCATGGAAATGAAAGAACCAGACACGCTTTCGTTAAGTGTAGGCCTTGCCATTATCATGATTCTCCTATACCTGGCCGCACTGTTCTTCAAGCTGGTCACGCACCGCGGTGTCTATCAGCATGAGGAAAATGTGATACACGAACACGAGGAACCAGAGTGGTCCAAAGGAAAGGCAATGGGCGTACTGGCGATCGCAACCCTGGCCGTCGCTTATGTATCCGAACATCTCGTTCATACATTTGAAGAAGTGGGCCACACATTTGGCTGGTCTGAGCTGTTCATCGGGGTAATAATCGTAGCAATCGTCGGGAACGCAGCAGAACATGCGTCTGCCATCATCATGGCTTATAAAAACAAAATGGATATTGCAGTGGAGATTGCCGTTGGTTCAACGCTCCAAATTGCCATGTTCGTGGCGCCGGCACTTGTATTGGTGTCCTTATTCTTTACAGAATCCATGCCGCTTGTATTTACAATGCCGGAGTTGACGGCAATGGTGACATCTGTACTCCTTATGATCATGCTTTCGAACGATGGAGAAACAAACTGGTTTGAGGGATTGACCCTCCTTGCCGCCTACTTCATCATGGGAATTGGCTTTTATCTATTGTAAAAGACCCATTCAAATTGGGCGGAAGGGCGCCGCACGCTATTTCGCAGACAGAGCGCCTGCAGAGGAATTCCAACTTTTTTGTCCAAAAACAGCCATTATGATAAACAAAAATGACTCTGTCCGGCAGGACAGAGTCATTACTTTTAATTAAGTATGAATTTGTTAAGTTTTTGTGGCTTGCAGCGAAACTCCGATCAACCACCTCCAGGGTGTGATTCTTCTTTCCGGCGAAATTTTTCTCTCCTTAACCAATTTACGGCCCTTATCAAGCTGTGGTCTGATTGTATAGGCATACCTCCTAAAACTTCGGCTGGTATGAGCAATTTCGCCTCCTTCGCTTTAATGTATATTCAGTATAACTAAAAAACTAAAAGTTGTAAATATTCTGAAATTAACATTTTCGTTACATTCTGTAAAAAATTATTACAAGGAGCTGGACCTGCATATTCTCGGGTGAGCAGGACAATATAGAAGTAAATAGCCATTAAGGAGTGTGCAATATGAAACACCCAGTATTAACTTTATCACTCTGTTTTGCACTTATAATGAGTCCGGGCTCTCTTTCACTGGCTGCCAAAAAAGAGAAGGCCAGCATCCATACTGCTGCCATTCCGCAGTCTGTATTGAATATCACCAAGGAAAATACATTTCCAAACGCTTCACAGGACATGCCTTATCTTGAGCCATCAAAGCTTGCTAAGCAACTGATCAAATCCTCCAATGTGAAAATCGAGAATCCGGAGCTGATCAGGATGATGAACGAAACCGCCATCAATAAATCTCCATTTGCGTTTGGATACAGGGCGACCATCTATCTTGGTCATTGGGCGCTCAATTATCAGTCGGTCGAAAGCTCACCAAACTGGGAGTATCAGAAAGTGAATACCAACTATTATGATAACCGCGGCGGTACAGCACCTTACCAGATCCATTATGTTCAGGAAGCCCAGAAAACAGTACGCGGGGGACTTACAGCCAAAGTGCCGGCTGCAGAAGATGTTCATAAAATGATGCTGATCAAGGCAGCCCAAAAAACCAAGCTGCCGCTTGCCTTTGAGGCTGTCATCGGCACAGGGACAAAGAAGGACAGGATTTATAATATCCCAGCCAATCGAGCCGGCTACCTTCATGCCTACTCTTCCGCAGTGAACGAAAAAGGGAAGGTCACGTATGGAGAAGTTTATCTGAAACTGAAGGGAACCAAGCGCTATATCGTTGTGAAGAATGTTACCTCACAGGGAATAGGCGCCTGGATTCCAATACAGGATCACCTGAGCTTCAGCTTCATGGTGTCTGGCCGTCCCCGTTGAGATAACGCCCGCTCATGATCAAGAGCGGGCGTTTTTCATCGGGTTATGGAGGCTGCCCTCTCTGTGAACTGGACGCCTTTGTAGTAAGAGTCCTTCACAAGGACATTTGGTCCGAGACATTTTACAGCCGGGCAATGACAGTTCAGTTCCTTAGCGAGCTCTGATTCCTGAAAGCGGCGGTATGAGTCCCCCAGGGATTCTTCCCGGATGTTTCCAAGCGGCGGAGCATCGCCGAAATCCGTAACGATAACTTCTCCGCTGAAAATATTGACATTCAGCCTTGAACGCCCGTCAGGATCGTTACGGACTGTCACGTTCTTTTCTCGGTACAGCCGCTCAAGAAGCTTGAGATCCTCTGGGTGATCACTGCATGGATAAAAGGGGAGGGTGCCGAAGAGCATCCAGACATTCTGATTGCGGCTGTCCAGCAGCCCGTTGACAGCTTTCCTGATCTGGTCCAGGGTAAGAGACTCGATCGCCGAAGCGAAGTCGCTTGGGTACATAGGGTGTATTTCATGGCGCTGACAGCCCATTTCTTCAGTTACTTGTTTATGTATAGTACTAAGATAGGGAAGCGTCCGTTTATTGAGCATCGTCTCTGCGGAGACAAGCACACCAGACTCTGTCAGGAATCGGCTGTTTTCAATCATCTTTTTAAAAAGTGCAGCTCTTGCAGCCCGGCTCGGCTTGCGCTCCATCATGGCGAATCCGGTATCGATGAATTCATCAATCGTTCCCCAGTTATGGGAAATATGCAGAACATCGAGATAAGGGAGAATTTCTTCATACCGCTTCATATCCAGGGTAAGATTTGAATTAATCTGGGTCCGTACCCCACGCTCCCGGGCATACTTTAATAGCGGCACCACATAATTCTTTGTCTGCTGCCTGGACAGCATTGGTTCTCCGCCTGTAATGCTCATGCTCCGAAGATGCGGTATTTCCTCTAGTCTCCTAAGAAGGATTTCAAGGGGAAGCGCATCTGGATCCTTTGTCTGAAGCGTGTATCCAACTGCGCAATGCTCACACCTCATATTACATAATGTCGTTGTTGTAAATTCTATATTCGAGAGTGTCAATTGGCCGTGTTCCTCCACATCCATATATGCTTCCCAAGGATCGTATTGAGTTGAAACAGGCTTTTGCAATTCAATCATTTTTTGGCCCCTAACTATTTTAAATACTAAACAATTATGGTGAAGTGAGAATTATATGTCAATATTCTGCCGAGGACCCTGTCCAATCTGGCCTAGAGATGCGACTCGGCTGCCGGAAGGACTATGTTAAAAGGCTGTTCATTGCAGCGGAATAACTTTATAATGGTTATGGAGATTTTGAATGCCGGGTACTTTTCGCCTGCAGATGGAAAGGAGTTTTTAAAATGGGAAAAGCGATTGAAGACAGCAATGGACAAGTTGATTATTTAAAGCAGCGTCTGTCCATGTTTATAGAAGTGCTGGACAGTATGGATCCTGAGGAAGCCCAGCTTGAAGATATTGACCGTTTGATTGGAATGCTTGATGATCTTGAGTTTAAGGTAGCTCAGTTTAAAAAGGATAAATGAGGTCGGCTTACTCAGCTGATTTTTTAACTTTCCGGATGCTTTTAGGTCTTAACTTATCGGTTAAGACCTTTTTTAGCGTTCTGGCGGCTGTAAATGATCTTAACTTTTCGGTTAAGACCATTTTTAATGTTCTGGAGACTGTTTTTGGTTCTAATTCTGCGTTTAAGACCATTTTTAATGTTCCTGAGACCGATTTAGGTTCTAATTCTGCGTTTAAGACCATTTTTAATGTTTCTGAGCCCGATTTAGGTTCTAATTCTTCGTTTAAGACCATTTTTAACGTTCCGGAGGCTGTTTTAGGTTCTAATTCTTCGTTTAGGACCATTTTTACCGTTCCGGACTCTGATTTTGGTTCTAATTCTTCGTTTAGGCCATTTTTAATGTTCAATACGACTGAATTTACTTTTCTGTGAAAAGGGGCCTGCACAGAGCAAAAGACTTCTTAATAAGAGGGTCTAACCTCTATCTTTATGCACCGTGCAACGCTCGGCTGCGTTCCTATTCTTGTTTAATTCCTTCAAATGAATTGGCTGGGGGTAGGAAGGCCATTTATTTTTCCCCGGACATCTCCCAGTCAGGCTTGAGAAGCGAGTACAATGCGGCATCATGTGACTGCCCTCCCTGTACAATATATCCCCTTAGGAGGCCTTCCTTCTGGAAGCTGTGTTTCTCAAGCAGGGCACTTGAAGGAAGGTTCTCAGGGAACGTGACAGCGGCCGCCCTGTAAAGGCCAAGCTCTTCAAATATATACTTCAGCACTGCAGAAAGGGCTTCTGATACCAGTCCTTTCCGCCAGTAATGGGGATGGATCTCATATCCGATTTCGGTTCTTTTATTATGAATTTGCAGGTTGTTCAAGCCGATCGTACCGATGAAACGGCCTTCATCCTTCAATTGCAGTCCCCAGCGAACGGACCTTTTTTCCGTGAACATCCTTTGAAATGAATGGATGAGATTCGCTGCATCATCCACGGTTGTAAATGGTTCCATTCCGTAATATCTGGTAACCTCGTCCAATGAAAAGATTTCATAAAGCGGCATGGCGTGTTCTTCTGTAATTTCGATCAATTTCAAGCGTTCTGTTTCCAGCTCTTTAAATTTCATTTAGATCCCCCCGTTCCTAAAAATTCGACAAGACGCAGTGGTTTCCTCCTAACCTGAAAAATGTTACCGCTTGCACATAAAGCCTTTTCGAATAAAAAAGATAGGCGTATAATGTAGAAGGCTAATGATTGAATTTTATAGAAATTCCAGAAAGCCGCTGCATGCGGCGATATATATCAATGTACAGGGGGAAGTACTGTGAATGTAGAGAAGCTTCAAGAGAGCATGTATCAATTAATTGTGGAAACCTCCACTAATCTTCCAAAGGATGTAAGAAGGGCCATAAAGAAGGCTAAAGCGCAGGAAAACTCGGGTACCAGGGCAGCCATGAGTCTGTCCACCATTACCGAAAATATCGGGATGGCCGATGAAAATGTATCTCCAATCTGCCAGGACACAGGACTACCAACATTCAAGGTGAAGACTCCTGTCGGTGTGAACCAGCTTGAGATCAGCGCGGCCATTCTGCATGCCATCAAGAGGGCGACAAAGGATGGAAAGCTCCGCCCGAACTCGGTGGATTCCCTGACAGGGGAAAACAGCGGGGACAACCTGGGGTACGGCGTCCCGGTCATTAAATTCGAGCAGTGGGAGCAGGATTACATCGATGCGCGCCTCATCCTTAAAGGCGGGGGCTGTGAGAACAAGAACATCCAATACAGCCTTCCTTGTGAGCTTGAAGGATTGGGCCGTGCGGGCCGCGACCTGGATGGAATCCGCAAGTGCATTCTCCATTCTGTGTACCAGGCCCAGGGGCAGGGCTGCAGTGCAGGCTTTATCGGCGTTGGAATCGGCGGGGACAGAAGCGCAGGATATGACCTTGCAAAAGCACAGTTATTCAGGGAAGTAGAGGATGTTAATCCGATTGAAGAGCTTCGGAGTCTTGAGGATTATATTATGAAAAATGCAAACAAGCTGGGCATCGGGACCATGGGCTTCGGCGGGGAAACCACACTCCTTGGCTGCAAAATCGGTGTTATGCACCGCATTCCTGCAAGCTTCTTTGTGTCTGTCGCGTATAACTGCTGGGCATACCGGCGCCTTGGCGTAAAAGTCGATGCTGGTGATGGCGGCATCCTCGAATGGCTGTACCAGGATGGGGAAAAAATCAACTTTGCGGAGGAAGCTGAGCTTGAAACGGCAGCTGCCGTGGAAGCACCGGAAATTCGTGAAGTGATCCTGGAAGCTCCGATAACGGAAGAGCAAATCAGGGATCTCAGGGTCGGCGACGTGGTCCGGATAAACGGGATGATGTACACAGGCCGTGATGCCATCCATAAATATTTATCGGAAAATGATGCTCCCATTAATTTAGACGGACAGATCATTTATCACTGCGGCCCTGTTATGCTTAAAGACGAGGCTGGCGAATGGCATGTAAAGGCTGCCGGCCCGACAACAAGCATCCGTGAAGAGCCGTATCAGGGAGATATCATGAAACGCTTCGGCATCCGTGCGGTCATCGGAAAAGGCGGAATGGGACCAAAAACCCTGAAGGCACTTGAAGAGCACGGTGGCGTCTACTTGAATGCGATCGGCGGTGCAGCGCAGTACTATGCAGACTGCATTAAATCCGTCGAGGGCGTGGACCTGATGCAGTTCGGCATCCCTGAAGCCATGTGGCATCTGAAAGTGGAAGGCTTCACTGCGGTCGTGACCATGGATTCACATGGCAGCAGCCTCCATCAGGATGTAGCCCAGAGCTCGCTTGAAAAGCTTGCACAATTTAAGGAACGGGTATTTTAATACACAAACAAAGCGCCTGGACAGAGATGTCCAGGCGCTTTGTTTGTACAGATCTGTTCAGAATTCATTGGTTGAATCCCCTATATATAAATTTCCTGTCATTATTTAAGGCAAGTGGATGAACAATAAAAGGAAACGAGATAAAGACAGGAGATTTTGCCATGAAAAAAATAGGAATCATGCTTGCTGCGTTTGTTTTATGGGCAGCGTGCCAGAGTTATGCTGATGCTGCATTTTCTAATGAACGATACAATTGGGGATTCAGGAAGTCGAGCGGCGGGCAGCCGGCTGATGCAGGGAAGAAGCTGGAGCTTATGCTGGAAAGACACGGGGCGGTATATCAGGGAGATACAACCAAGAAGGATATTTATTTGACTTTCGACAATGGATATGAAAATGGTTTTACCGGACATGTGCTGGATGTGTTGAAAAAACATCAGGTGCCAGCCGCTTTTTTTGTGACCGGTCACTATCTGAAGACGGCAAAAGGACTGACAAGGAGGATGGTAAAGGAAGGCCATATCGTCGGGAATCATTCCTGGTATCATCCGGACCTTACCACAAACTCAGACAGTGAGATCGCCAAAGAACTAAATTCAGTGCGCGAGGAAACAGAGCGGCTTACCGGTCAGAAAGGGATGGCGTACTTGAGGCCGCCCCGCGGGGTATTCAGTGAGAGGACGATGGATGTCGCCTCAAGGCTTGGCTACAGGCATATATTCTGGTCACTGGCCTTTGTTGACTGGAATGTAAAAGACCAGAAGGGGGCGCAGCACTCGTATGACCAGGTGATGAAGCAGATCCATCCCGGGGCCATCCTTCTCCTCCATACCATATCAAAGGACAATTCAGATGCCCTTGACCGGATTATCACCGATCTGAAGAAAAAAGGCTATACATTTAAATCGCTGGATGATTTAATGATAAGCCGGGAACTCGGAAGTGACATGCTTTACTGACCGAAAGCGGTAATAATCGCTAAAACATGCTATAATACTGGGAAAATGCTAAAGGATGATTGCAGTGTGGACAGAATCTTTTGATATTGAGGGGCCTTACAATTTTGACCTGGTCCTCGACAGGCTGTCGAATGACCCGCTGTCAGCCATTGATTTTGCAAATAGAAGTATCAAGGTTCCCCTATATGCAGGGGGGAGTCCCGCTGTCATTCATGTAAAAGCAACCGGAACGACCGATGCGCCGTCTTTTACTCTGTCAGGAAATGACCTGCAGACAAGGGAGGCGGGAATCAGCCGGGTTAAGGCTATCTTCCAGTGGCATCTGCCCCTCGAGGATATTCATTCTCATTTTGAGAGATCTGACCTGGGCGGCATTTTTACGGAGCACCGGGGAACTCCTTTAATACTGGATTTTGACCCATATGCCTCCCTTGTGAAGTGCATTGTGCACCAGCAGCTGAATTTAGCCTTTGCCTATACATTGACCGCAAGATATGTAAAAGCATTTGGCCGTGAAGTCGATGGAGCCTGGTTTTATCCGGAGCCGGAGAGGGCGGCCCATCTGTTGGTTGAAGAACTGCGAGAGCTTCAATTCAGTACGAGGAAAGCCGAATATTTAATCGGACTGTCACAGCGGATTGCGGCCGGTGAACTGGACTTGGACGAACTGAGCCGGGAGCCTGATGACATCATTATTGATAAACTGACTGCAATCAGGGGGATTGGCCGCTGGACAGCTGAAAACTTTCTGCTTTTTGGCCTCGGAAGGCCTAATTTATTCCCGATGGCAGACATCGGCATTCAAAATGCTTTGAAGAAATTATACGTTATGGAACAGAAGCCAACACGGGAACAAATGGAAGCCCTTAGCGGATCATGGCGGCCATATTTAAGCTATGCCTCTCTTTATTTATGGAGAAGCATTGAAAAACGGAGTGAATAATACATTGAAACAAGAAACAAAACTAGAGCCTGGACAAACATTTCCACTGACTATCAAGCGCCTGGGAATCAACGGGGAGGGCGTCGGTTATTTTAAACGGCAGGTCGTGTTTGTCCATGGTGCAATTCCGGGAGAGGAAGTTCTTGCCGAAGCGGTGAACGTACAGCCGAAATATGCAGAGGCAAAAATTAAAAAGATCCGGAAAGAATCGGAACACAGGACAACACCGCCATGCCCGGTTTATTATGAATGCGGCGGCTGTCAGCTGCAGCATATCGCATACGAAAGACAGCTCCTTGAAAAGCGGGATGTGATCATTCAGGCGCTGGAGAAATATAAAAAATCAGATGCCGGTTCAATAGATATCAGGCAGACGATTGGCATGGAAGAGCCATGGCATTACCGGAACAAGAGCCAATTCCAGGTGGGTACTGACCAAAACGGACAGATCATTGCCGGTCTTTATGCCGTGGGTACCCATAAGCTCATTGATGTACCCGAATGCATCGTCCAGCATCCAAAAAGCAACCGTGCGACAAGGGTTGTGAAGAAGCTGATCGCCAAGCTTCAGATTCCGGTCTATAATGAGCGCAAGAAAAAAGGAGTCGTCCGGACCATCGTGACCCGGGTGGGCTTTGAGACAGGAGAGCTGCAGGTAGTCATCGTGACGGCCACTGAAAAGCTCCCGCAGAAGGAACAGCTGATTGCCGAAATCAAAAAGCAGCTCCCGGAGGTTGTATCTGTGGTTCAGAACGTGAATCCGAAAAATACCTCCACCATCTTTGGGGAGAAATCGATCCATCTTTCCGGTGAGAATGTCATCCGGGAAACACTCGGAGATATGACATACGAGCTGTCAGCACGCACCTTCTTCCAGCTCAATCCTGTCCAGACCATCAAATTATATGATGAAGTTAAGAAAGCGGCAGCTCTGACTGGGAATGAAAAAGTTGTTGATGCATACTGCGGCGTAGGAACCATCGGATTGTGGCTGGCAGACGGAGCAAAAGAAATCCGCGGCATGGATGTTATCAAGGAATCCATTGCGGATGCCAAGAAGAATGCGGCCCGCCAAGGTGTAAAAAATACACACTATGAGGTTGGCAAAGCGGAGGACATCATGCCAAAGTGGTCGAAGGAAGGCTTCCGGGCAGACGTGCTCATCGTCGATCCCCCAAGGACCGGCCTCGACAACAAGCTGCTGCAGACCATCACAAAGGTAAAGCCTAAGAAAATCGTCTATGTATCGTGTAATCCTTCCACACTTGCGAAAAACATTGAATTCCTGAGCAGTTTATACAAAGTCAACTATATTCAGCCCCTGGATATGTTCCCGCAGACGAGTCATGTGGAGAGCTGTACGCTGCTAGTTTTACGATAAAACCAAGCAGATAGAACCGAGAATCAAAAAGATACTCGCTGTTCCGTCTGCTTTTATTTCAATTTGATCTAGTAGTCGATGTTACAATTCAGGGGTCAGGACATCTCCTTCTGAGATTTTAGACAAATTCTTTTAGAGCTTCATAAGCTTTCGCGGTATTTTGGTTTAGAAGCTTTAGTTCTAAACCAATCGAGACTGAAGAAGATAATTTAATTCTTCTTTAGTCTTTTTTTGTCCCAGAACTAGATAGGTGCCCAATCATTTATATATAAAAAAAGGGCTCAAAGTATGAGCTCCCTTAATAAGTAATCTTCCGCCATTAGTGGACTTTGTCTTAATAGACATACTAACTCCAGACTTACTGCCCTATCTCCGTTTCTTACCATTGGATTTATTGCCTTTAGAGCCGTTCTTACCGCACTTATTGCCTTTAGAACCGTTCCTTCCGCCGGATTTATTGCCTTTAGAGCCGTTCCTGCCGCAGGACTTATTCCCTTTCGAGCGATTCTTACCGCAGGACTTATTCCCTTTCGAGCGATTCTTACCGCAGGATTTATTCCCTTTCGAGCGATTCTTACCGCAGGACTTATTCCCATTCGAGCGATTCTTACTGCAGGACTTATTCCCATTAGAGCGATTCTTACCGCAGGATTTATTCCCATTAGAGCGATTCTTACCGCAGGACTTATTCCCATTAGAGCGATTCTTACCGCAGGATTTATTCCCTTTCGAGCGATTCTTACCGCAGGACTTATTCCCATTAGAGCGATTCTTACCGCAGGACTTATTCCCATTCGAGCGATTCTTACCGCAGGATTTATTTTTCATTTGAATTGTTTGAGTATCATAGTCTTTATCAACCGGATTATTAACCATAAATCCTGCAAGGCCATTATGAGCTGCATCTGAAATTGCTTTTACAATATCATAAGTTGTTGACAATAACATTCACCCTTCCTAAATTTTTCACTTTTTATTCATGGTATGAAAGTTTTAGTTTGTTGCTTGGACATTAAAAGCCCGCTCATAAAATAATTTATCAGCCCAGGGGTCACTGTTTTACTGGGGTTACATAATTTAGAATCAAAAAGAGATTTTAGGGAGAGTTATATATTGAAGAGTTATAAGCTGTATATTCAACCTTCAGAATTACAAACCTTAAATAAAGATATCTGGAGTGATGATCCAGTTCCGGGAACACTTAAGCATGGCGAAAAAAAATATTTAATTGATGTAGCCTACAGGGGAGACTCCATCAGAAAAAACAAAAAAAAATCTTATCAAATTACCTTCAGGAAACCTTATGTTGTGGAGAAGAACCATGTCGTCCATTTAAACAGCGAGTATAAGGATCCTTCTCTAATTAGAAATAAGCTGTCCCTGGATTTTTTCAGAAGCCTGGGAATCTTAACACCAAATGCCCAGCATGTTTTATTAATTTTGAATGGGCAATGCCGGGGGATTTATCTTGAACTTGAATCATTTGATGAATTCTTTCTGAAAAAGTGGAATCTTCCTGAAGGAGGAATTTTTTATGCGACCGACAATGATGCCAATTTTTCTTTATTGACTGAAGAAGAAGATGCGAAAACAGAAATATTGCAGGGATATACTGAAGTATATGATAGTAACGGAAAAGGGGGGCAGCTTCTCTCTGACCTTATATTTAAGATTAACACACTGACAAATCTGGAATTTGAACGTGAAATACCTAAGATGATTGATGTAGAAAAATATTTGAAATGGCTTGCGGGAGTTGTCTGCACACAAAATTTTGATGGTTTTATCCATAACTATGCCCTTTACTGGAATAGTGGGACAGGCCTTTTTGAAATTTCCCCCTGGGATTGTGATGGAACGTGGGGCAGGAATCGGCACGGGGAATTACTGCCGTATGATTATATACCAATTGAGGGTTACAATACATTATCGGCCCGGCTTCTGCATCATTCTGGATTTCGAGATTTATACAAGCAAATCATGGAGGATATCTTACTGAATTTTTTTACAGAGGAGCGGCTAAAACCCTTGATTTATTCGGAATTGAAAAAATTACAGCCCTGGATTGAAAAAGATATATATATAAAAGAGAAGATGCATATTATTTTATCAGAACCCCTAGTTATGCTGGATTTTGTCAGAGACAGAAGGGAGTACTTAGCAAGGGAGCTGGTTCGTTTATTTTAACTCCTAAGGATTTTTTAAAACGGCCATTATTGCTCCTTAAATCAATTAGGGCGTTTTTTATAGTGACTTTGTCTAAGGTCTGAGCATATAGTACAGGGAAACTAATTATTAGGAGGAAAAATGCAGCATGAATACTGAAGTAATGCAAACTTTTATTGGTAAGACATTGAAGGTGGACAGAGGCGGGCCAGAATCCCGGGTTGGGAAACTCCTAGCTGTAGGGGAGGACTTCTTTTCTCTTCTCACTAAAGAAGAGGGAGTAATCTTTTACACAACACATCATATCAAAAGTATTACTGAGAGTTCTAAAAATAAATTTGATCTTGAAATTGAAGTCTCAGAAGATTTTCAGATCGAAAAATATCCGACCTTTAAAGAAGCAATCAACTCACTAAAATTCCAATGGGTAAAAATCAACCGTGGTGGAAAGGAATCCCTGGAAGGTGTGTTAGAAGACGTAAATGATGACTATATAAGGGTAGTGATGAATGAAGAAATAATCAGGATTTCAATGTTCCATGTTCGGAACATCAGCCAGGGTGTGAAGAGCGAAAAGAAACAAGAGGAATCTGGAACAGCAAAAGAAAATAATCAAAAAGCTCAAAATAAAGGTAAAGGTAGAAAAAGGTAAAATGAACAGACCCAATAATGTCGCTTCTCATTAGAAGCGACATAAATTATTTAAAGGAGTATTTTTGTTACAAAGGATGTTAAAGCCGCTAGGGAAACTTTCTCCGTAACAAAAGGACGACAGATCGCCCGTATAGAAAAACCTCCGCTTGGTCGCCGTTATATACCATCAATTAACTCCGGAAATCTAAAGCATTGGCCAGCGGAGAAAGTTGATAATCATCAACATTAAGTGGAGGGTTCCTATGCGAAAAGCAGTGTTCAGTACTAATTTAAACGGCTATAAAGGCTGCAACAAAATTGGCCTATATTTGAAGGCCGGCCGATATGCAGAAGGTGTTTCGACTGATATAAAAAGTGATCACTTAATAATTGACATTGAATCCATGATTCATTATTTTATACTCAGTCGATATAGGATTTTTCAAAAAACTCGGGATCCATTATGCGGAAATCACCGGCCATTCAATATAGGTGAGCCAGACTGTTCTTTCTCGTACACTCCTTATATAATGTCTAAGATAGCGCATATACAGAGTCAGCATACATATTAAAAAAAATATCAGCTATCCTTTCATGAAGTCAGCATTATATAGGCTGACTTCAAGAAGGGATAGCTATTTTTTGAACGATATTTAGATCTTTATTATCTACCTTCATACCTTTCATTAAGGAAATTGAATGGTTTTGATGTGCTCTAAATTCCTATAGATGGTATCTCCCTCAGCTGTAATCAGAACTGCCTGTCTGCCATGTACCTCTTTAAGCAGGCCGATTTTTTCAGGGTTATCCCCGCCATCCAGAATAACAAATTGATTTTCGAATTTTTTGAGCTGTTCACTAAAAGAACGGGAAAGTGTAGTGGAAACTGTTGGATTAAGCGGAAAATACTGATTTTCTATCGAATATGGAGTTGTATTGGGTGGATATGGTATGAGGTATTTAACATGATTCATTGAAATAAACATGGTCTTGTAGGCTGGAGAATGAAATACAAAATAGTCATTCATAATGTTGGTTAAATATCCATGAATGGATTTATTTCCAGTTACATAAATTTTGACGAACAACCCTTTTGCGTTCATTAATATTTTCCGGTAGGAGATTGTTTCCATTTCAATTGGCTGCTCTGAAGGAGGAGTATAATAAGTTTCCTCTTTGGAGTTCGCCTCCTTTAACCGCTGAACATGGATTAAAGGAATGTATAGAAACGAATTCACTTCTCCTTTATATAAGACGATAAGATCCAAACCCGCATCAATTAATATGCCCTTTTGTAATTTGCCCCCAGAAATCTCGATTTCAATGTTTTTTCCTATTAAATTTTTTAAATCTATGGACATCAATATTCTCCTTTTTCATAAAGTTTTATTTTTCCAGGACCCCGCCGAATAAAGTTGAGACCCAATAATATAAGATTACCAATGTGAAAATAACAGCAGGCGGTATTACCACCATTGTATGTTTTGTATATTCCCACCAGGTGAATTTTATTTTTCCGCGTCTTAGAAGATGCATCCACATGAGGGAAGCAAGGGTTCCCATTGGGAGGAGCAATGATCCCATATCACTTCCGATAACAATGGCCAGATACGCTATTTTCATGGAGAGTGCATCAAGATTCATATGTGTAAGCGTCAGAGTGCCAATCATAAGAGCTGGGTGATTATTAAAAATATTGGACATTACAGTCATGACTGCCCCCATTAAAATGCTTACATGGAGCAGGCTTCCCGAAACCATTGGCTGCATGATATCGATGAGTAAATCCGCTAAACCTATATTTTTTAATCCGTATATGATGGTATACATGCAAAACGCAAATATGATTATATACCACGGTGTCTTTCTCACCATGTCACCCGGAGGAATCTTTAAATACCACCATCTCCACCCTAAAAGGATGACAGACCCAAGGACAGCCATTATTGAGATTGGAATGGCGAGAAAAGAGGCTGCAAAGAGACTGATACGAACAGCGAGCACGAAAATAAGGATTCTCCACATAATCTTTGTTTGATCTTTTGCTGTACCGTTCCCAGGACCGTCCCTAAGCGGGTGGTATGAAGGCAGGGTGAGTCCTGAAACTCTTGTCGGGATTTTCTTCGGCAGGACGCCGCGAAAGCGGAGGTATAAAAGTACAACTAAGAACAGCAAGCCCAGTGTGGCAGGGACAAACATCATAGCCGTCTGCAAATAAAGAGTCATATGCACGATGTTCAATGAAATCAGATTAACAATATTACTGACACCGATTGGAGCGCTGGAGGCGGTAGCAATTAACCCCCCTGACAACAAGTAGGGTATTTTTTGGTGATTTTTTAACCCCATATTGTTTAAGAGCATCACCAGAATGGGTGTGGTAATCAAAATACTCCCATCATTATTGAAAAAGAGTGTCATTAGAAAACATAAAAGATTAACGTACCAAAATAGGCGTATTCCTGATCCCTTTGCTTTGGCAGTAAGCAGCTCTGCAATCCAACGGAACAAACCAATGCTCTCTAAAACATTTGCCATTACAATGGTTGCCATAATAGTTATAGCTGCACCGCTGATGGTTGATGCAATCTCACCTAAATCTGAAAATGTAACACTCCCGCAGAGCAGGACAATGATTGCACCAGCTGCAGCGGGGATGGCCTCGTTAAGGCCCCAAGGCCTCCATAGGATTAATAAAAGTGTTCCTAAAAAGGATAAAATGGTTATCCAAACCATCGGTTCTAACATAATTCTCCCCTTCCTTCAGGTTGTAACTACTACTTTAAAAGCCGAGCCTTATTTGTCATCTTGCATGATACTTGTCCATCCTTTACATATGTCCTTAAGGTGTGGTTGTACTATAAGTGTATGTATCATACAGAAAAAGCTCTTTAGGTCTGTGCCCTTTTTTCTACAAATCCGCTGGAATCTATCTAGCGCCATCTAAAAAGGAATCATCAAAGACACTCTGACTTTAAGCAGCTAAAGCCAGGGAGTACAAAAATGCAAAGCATATGTAAATAATGTTTTGTCACTTCCGGTTGCTGCTCAGAAATCAAATCATCTAGATTAATTGTAAGTTTGTTTTGTGATTGGCATTTTAACCCTAACTTTGGGCAGAACTACAATAATATTGGACAGATGTTTAATTACGAGAGAACTTTGAGTGTTTATCAGAAACAGACAGTACACCATTCATATAGAATCTGTGACATTGATAGAATTACAGTAAACATGTTGGTTATTAAATGAATGCAAATAAAAATGGCTGGCCATTTCTGAAGAATTCAGGAACCGGCTGAAGAAGAAAGCCTATTGTTCTCATTGTAAAGAAGCAGCGGGTATAGCAGATTTTACGATCGCTGATCATCCATCATGGATTGTCTGGGAAGGCAACTGGCAGGTTCCTGTAAATAAAGTGGCAAGGGCAGCGGAGTCTGAATAAGAGCAAGGTGTTCTCACCTAAAGTGCAGGAGTGAATTCAAGCACAGGGAAGGCACCTCTTTTATTGGAGAAATGTTTGGTCCAGAGTTATTGACTCCCCATCCAACTCTGTTAAATTAGCAGAAATTTACTTTGGCAGCCGGAGATTGCAGGGTTAAAATAAAAAAGTGTCTTACCATTTCCAATCCGTTTGAAATTAAGGTCTCAGACATGGTATAAGTGTAAAGGAAGCAAGTGCATCTTGCTTTTTAATTTTGGGACAAGGATTGTACTTGTATCCCATATTGAGAGGGTTGAACATGAAAGAAAATTTTTGGCGTGAGTTACCACGGCCTTTTTTTATACTGGCTCCAATGGAAGATGTGACAGATGTTGTGTTCCGTCATGTTGTAAGTAAAGCAGCCAGACCTGATGTGTTTTTTACAGAGTTTACGAACTCGGAAAGCTATTGCCACCCGGATGGAATCCAGAGTGTGCGCGGGCGTTTGACTTTTACTGAAGATGAACAGCCGGTTGTTGCCCATATATGGGGAGATAAGCCCGAAAACTTCAGGCAGATGAGCATCGGTATGGCAGAGCTTGGGTTCCGGGGAGTGGATATCAATATGGGCTGTCCGGTGCCGAATGTGGCGCAGCATGGGAAGGGAAGCGGCCTCATCCGACGCCCTGAGGTTGCAGCTGAATTAATACAGGCAGCAAAAGCAGGGGGACTGCCTGTCAGTGTCAAAACGAGGCTCGGTTTCTCTGAAATTGAGGAATGGCACGAGTGGCTGACACATATTTTGAAGCAGGATATTGCCAACCTTTCAATTCATCTGCGAACAAGAGATGAAATGAGCAAGGCGGATGCTCATTGGGAGCTGATTCCGGAGATCAAAAAGCTCCGTGACAAGGTGGCACCAGATACACTCCTCACGATCAATGGAGATATCCCTGACCGCCAGACCGGCTTAAAGCTTGCTGAGGAATACGGAGTAGATGGGGTTATGATCGGACGCGGAATTTTCCACAATCCATTTGCCTTTGAAGTTGAGCCGAAAGATCACAGCAGCAAGGAACTGCTCGATCTCTTAAGGCTGCATCTTGACCTTCATGATCAATATACACTGCGTTCGTTTAAGGCCCTTCATCGCTTCTTCAAAATCTATGTCAAGGGATTCCGGGGAGCAAGTGAACTGAGAAATCAATTGATGAACTCAGAATCAACAGATGAAGTGCGTGTTATGCTCGATAAATTTGAAGCAAACAACCTGGATGCCTTAGGGTAAAATAAATCATTTCAAAAAGCCTGTCTCCTGGAACTTCCGCTGTGGAAATACCAGGTATGACAGGCTTTTTATTTTGCTTAAGGCTCTATTCTAAAAGATTGTTGTTTTTGGATGAGTTTTGTGAGGAGATTTAATTATTTAGCAAGTGGATTTACGCTCCAGGTGCGAGACTCCTGCGGGAGCAGCGGGACAGGTGAGACCCCGCAGGCAAAGCCGAGGAGGCTCAGCGCCCGCCCCTAAGGTCCGCGAGTGCCTGCAGCGGATATCCACTTTTTTAATTCAACAGTTATAATGTATGCAAAACAGCCTAATTTAAGACTTCTTAAGAATTTAGCATGCTGTTTCTTCAGGTTTTAACGGTATAAATTCAAACCATGGAGTGACTAAACGTGTAGAAAAATCACCCTTTTTGCTTCAGCAGCAAAATCCAAGTAAACTTACTTAAACAGCATAACTAGAAGGCAAAAGGAGGCCGTGGTGAATATGTATACAGAACCAAAGTACAGAACCATTTTACAGGCGGAAGAAAACGAGCTGGAATCCCTGAGGGAAAAATCCATACAGTCATCATGGAAGCCTGGTTTCCACATACACCCGCAATATGGCCTTATTAATGATCCTAACGGCTTAGCCTATTTTAACGGGGAATATCATGTGTTTTATCAGTGGCATCCGTTTGGGCCGACACATGGCATGAAGCACTGGGCACATGTAAAGTCGAATGATCTTGTTAACTGGGAAAGACTCCCGGTCGCATTGGTCCCGGTGGAAGCTTATGAAAGCCATGGAGCCTATTCAGGGGCATCCATTGAAGTTGATGGCCAATTATTTCTGTTTTATACAGGAAATATTAAGTACGGACCGGTAGAGCGTTCTGCCAACCAGTGCTTAGCTATCATGGACAAAGATGGAACAATAAGAAAATATGAAAATAATCCTGTAATTGAAGGGACCCCTGCGGGATATACGGGACATGTAAGGGACCCAAAGGTGTTCAGGAAAAACGGCCGTTATTATATGTTATTGGGAGCCCAGAGAGAAAATCTGACCGGGGCTATCATTGTCTATGAATCCCAGAATGCAAAGGATTGGACCTTTAAAGGAGAGCTGGATGTTCAGATAGATTTAGAGGGTTATATGTGGGAATGCCCTGACTATTTTGAAGTGGATGGAAAGGATGTATTGATTCTATCACCACAGGGCATCGAGCCATCCGGCCATTCCTATCATAATATTTATAATGTCATCTCTGTCATTGGAACACTGGACATTGATAATCTCACATTTGCGGCTGAATCCTGTCACGAGCTTGAGAAAGGCTTTGACTTTTATGCTCCGCAAACCTTTGCAGATGATAATGGGGTTAGAATGCTGTTTGCCTGGGCTGGGATTGGTGAAGTGGATTATCCGAGTGACCGGGAAGGCTGGGCTCACTGCTTAACGATTCCTAGAAGACTGGAAATAAAGGAGAATCGCTTAATTCAAAAGCCGGCTGACCAGCTAAAGGCTCTGCGTGCCAATGCAGATTCAGGCAGCGGGAATATAGAGAGTGGAGCAAAAGAATTGTCCAGCCATGATCCAGCTTATGAACTGGAAGTTG
The DNA here is from genome assembly GCF_046237625.1 of Paraperibacillus esterisolvens. Lineage (GTDB taxonomy): Bacteria > Bacillota > Bacilli > Bacillales > DSM-1321 > Paraperibacillus > Paraperibacillus esterisolvens. Next base: position 762,090 of record NZ_CP143545.1, read on the forward strand.
AATTGCAGGATATTAAAGCCTCTCAATTTGGACTCGAGCTTTTTTCAACAGAAAAGGAAGGCCTTATTTTAAGCTTTGACAAAGTTTCTGGCATTGTAACTCTGGACCGTGAAAACTTTGAAGACTCCTTTGGCGGTGAATTTGGCTTTAAACGCAGTGATGCCATAAAAATAGTAGAAAGTGTAAAAGTGCAGATTTTTGTAGATAAAAGCATTGCCGAGATATTTATCAATGATGGGGAAATTGTTTTTACTGCCAGAGTCTTTCCTAAGAAGGAAGCTGCGGGCATAAGGCTTTTCGGTGATGGCCCAGTAAAGTATTCGTATACAAAGTATCTCATGAAAAGTGGAATTTCTATTTAAATGACAGGATGATTATATAACTAAATTGTTTTCAATTGTATATTTTCATCCGGATGCATCCATGAAAAAGCAGTACCAAAAATAGTAAAACATAGAATAATACAAAAGGTCATTCCGGCTGCATAGGCATCAGGAATGACCTTGTTTTTATTTATAACTGTTTCTAAGTGTTTGTTGTTATGGAGAATTGAGAATAACACTATGAAAAAGCAGTTTTAAAGGGGGACTTCCTTGGAAAGAGAGCCATAGCGGGGGCTCCTGCGGGTATATGCTAAATGGGGCTGTTTTTTGGGTAAATAAATGGAGTATTTCCGCTTACTATGAAGAAAGAGGCTCATTATTGCGGTTTGTATAGAATAGGAGGAAAATCTCCGTAAATATAATTTTTACATATTCAGTTTTTCCGTTTATGCTGATTTTCTCCTCCTATTTTTGTTTTATCTTCGTACCCTGTGAATGTAGAACAAGGAGGTTATTTTCTGCGTGAGGCACTTAAATAAAACAGATTATTAAAAGCGGCAGCCTTATAAAGAAGATAAAAGTTTAGCCGCCCTTATGCGTTCGCGAAAAGCTGGAGCGATTTATGACTCGAAGCTTGAAAGTCTTGCAGGCCTGATCAGTAGTCTTGCGCTTTAAGCATTAATAAGTTTTTGGCTGCTGTCTCCGCCCTTAAATCCTTTGCTGCCTATTATTATTGTAATATATCAAAAAATTCTATATAATACTATTTATTGAATAAAGACAATTGTCTTTTTAGGGTGGAATATGATGGGGGACTTTTTACGAAAGGTGTATGTACTGTATTTAGTCCACATGTTTTGTGTAACCCTGAAAAAAAGATTCAAAGTCAAACTCTGCGGCTCGGGGCAGTCAACCAATCAAAGTCATCTCAGGAGGAAAGAGCTATGAAAAGTCAACTAAAGAAGTGGAGTCAAATGAGTTTGGTTAAACAAATCATTGCCGGGCTGCTTGCCGGCATCATCCTGGCTATAGTGATTCCGGGTGCGGCAAAGCCTGTTGAAATTTTTGGAACTCTGTTTGTGGGAGCCCTAAAGGGAATTGCGCCAGTCCTGGTCTTCTTTCTGGTCATGTCGGCTATCTCCCAGCACAAGAGCGGACAGAAAACGAATATGAAAGCCATTATTTTCTTATATCTTTTAGGAACGTTTGCCGCAGGCTTAATTGCGGTTGTGGCAAGCTTTATATTTCCCGTCTCCCTTACATTGGGCAAGGGGGCTGAGGGTGTTACGCCTCCCGGCGGTGTCGTCGATGTGCTTAAAACGCTTCTGCTTAATGTAGTTGATAATCCCGTTAAGGCGATATTCAACGCAAACTATATCGGAATCCTGGCGTGGGCAGTCGTCCTTGGGCTGGCCCTGCGGAATGCGTCGGCCGGAACAAAGACATTGATCGCGGACTTTTCCAATGCTGTCTCGAAGATGGTTGGCTGGGTGATTAAGTTTGCTCCGCTCGGCATCATGGGGCTGGTATTTGAATCTATCACTGTAAATGGCTTGGATGCATTGCTTGGCTATGGGAAACTGCTTGCCGTCCTGATCGGCTGTATGCTATTCGTGGCGCTTGTTGTCAATCCTGCAATCGTATATGCGGCCATTAGACAAAATCCGTATCCGCTTGTCTTCAGATGCTTGAAGGAAAGCGGGATTACCGCCTTCTTCACGAGAAGCTCGGCTTCCAATATTCCGGTTAATATGAAACTATGTGAGGACCTGAAATTGGACAGAGACAGCTATTCTGTATCCATTCCGCTCGGGGCAACCATCAATATGGCTGGTGCTGCAGTCACTATTTCAGTCCTGACTCTGGCTGCGGTCCATACACTTGGCATTGAAGTGGACCTTGCAACAGCTGTACTTCTCAGTATACTTGCAGCTGTATGTGCCTGCGGGGCTTCCGGTGTTGCAGGGGGCTCCCTGCTGTTAATTCCGCTCGCATGCAGTCTTTTCGGTATTCCCTCTGAGACCGCCATGCAGGTAGTAGGAGTCGGCTTTATCATTGGTGTGTTACAGGACTCCTTTGAAACAGCGCTGAACTCATCAACTGACGTGCTCTTCACAGCTGCGGCTGAATTCAGGGAGTGGCGTAAACAAGGAAAGAAAATATCCATCCGTAAAGCAGCATAAACATACAAAGTTGAAACTGCACCCTGCCGTCATTTTCATTGGCAGCAGCGGTGCAGTTTTTTTTGCGGCCTTTCAGGCAGTTGTGAGAAAAGCGGTTATTTACAGAAAAATGAAAAAGTGAGATAATGAAGCAACGATCGACGAGGGGGATAGTAAGTTTATGGAACCAACAAATTGCTGATATTAATTTAATCAAATTAATATGAATTCTGTACCTGAGTGATAAGCACCTATATGAAATAGGTTTATTTGCTATGCTCATTATGGAATTGCGGCAATTGGAAGGTCACTTACTTTACTGATATCCGGGATTATAATTTTATTACCAGCAGACATGAAATGGGCTGGTACCTGTATGAAAGCTAATGGTATGCTTTTTTGGCACATCCTGGTTTTTATGCTGAATTATACTCTTTAACATCCAAGACTGTAAGAAGAGACAATCTTCTTATGGTCTTTTTTATTTGGGTTCATTTTAAAAAATATTGTTCTATGAGGCGATTTCATTGTTAAATCAGGTTGATCGAAAGCGTAAGGAGCGAGACACCGCTCACCCCGCGCAGGTGCAGTACCTGCAGAGGAAATCGGCCTCTTAATTCAGAGCAGAAATGTTTCGCGAAAACAGCCCTGTTTATAACCCAATAGGTAATGAAGTTCTTCTTTGCTGCATCCATAATGAGCGGAAAAATTATGGATGAAAGTGGGAAAGTTTAATGCTGGAATTAAAGTTGAATGGAATAAAGAAATATATGGACGCGGCACTCGTTCTGAAAAATATCTCCTTTGAAGCATATGAAGGGGAGAAAATTGGCATTGTGGGGGCGAACGGAAGCGGAAAGAGCACGATTCTTAAATTGATCGCCGGACTTGAACCGATGAATTATTACCCGGGCTATCCGCAGACTTCAAGCCCTGGATATGATGAAGGTTTAATCCATAGGCCGAGGCATGCTGAAATTGCCTATCTTGAACAAACTCCGGTTGTAGAAAAGGGGTTAAAGGCGGCGGATGTGCTTCTTCTGGCATTTGTAGAGATTGAGAGAATGGAAAGAGAAATGCGGAGCCTTGAGGAGCAGATGAAGACACTTGCCGGAGATGCTCTTGAAAGAGCGCTGAAGAAATACAGTGATCTCCTTCAGTTGTTTGAAGTGAGGGGCGGATATGAGCGGGAGGAAAAGCTGGGAAGAGTATGTACAGGATTGAAATTTAACGAAGAGTTCCTCGCCAGGGATTTCGACTTGCTGAGCGGCGGGGAAAAAACGAGGCTGCTGCTCGGTAAACTTCTGATACACCAGCCGGATATCCTCCTTCTTGATGAACCCACCAACCACCTTGATATGAATTCCATTGAATGGCTGGAAGGCTATGTCAAAGGGTATAAGGGAATTGTCATTCTTGTCTCCCATGACCGTTATTTCCTGGATCATACGGTCACGAAAATTGTGGAGATAGAGGACATGGAGGCTGTTACGTATAAAGGAAACTATACTTCCTTTGTCAGCCAGAAGGAGGAGAATCTGCGGATTCAATATGAACATTACAGGGAACAGCAGAAAAAGGTACATTCTATGGAGAAGACAGCAGCCAGCCTGCGCGACTGGGCGCTGAGGGCGGATAACAATAAATTCTTCAAGAGGGCAGCCAGTATCCAGAAAAGGCTGGATAAAATGGCGAGAATAGATAAGCCCATTTTCGAACGGCGGAATATGAATCTGAACTTCAAATCAGCGGGCCGTTCCGGCAATGAAGTCATTAAGGCGGAGAGGCTGTCCAAAAGCTATCAGGAGAGAGCGATATTTATAAATACTGATTTCTTAGTTACCTATGGTGAAAGAGTGGGTGTAATCGGGCCGAACGGCAGCGGTAAAACTACACTCCTGAAAATGCTTCTGGGCGGGGAGAGGCCTGACGGCGGCTGGATACAGCTGGGGGCTAATGTGATGCCCGCCTATCTGCCGCAGAATCTCACCTTCCGGGATGAAGGATTGACTGTGCTTGAAGCCTTCAGGGACGGCATTTCGATTCCTGAAGGGAAGGCGCGGGAATATCTGTCAAAATTCATGTTCTATAAAGGCAGTGTGTTTAAGAAGGTGGAGCATCTTTCCGGGGGAGAGAGAATCCGGCTGAAGCTTGCGATGCTGTTGTTTCAGGATATCAATCTCCTGATCCTTGATGAACCGACAAATCATCTGGATATTGATTCGATCGAGGCACTTGAAGAGGCATTAGAAGACTTTGGCGGGACCATTTTCTTTATTTCGCATGACCGGTATTTCATTAATAAAATGGCGGATCGATTGATTGCGATTGAGGATCTGGCCTTGAAAAGCTATGAAGGCAATTATGATGAGTATAAACGTCTTCAGGTAAAGCTGGAGTTACAGCAGACCGCGGGATCGGCTGCGAAGTCCTCAGAACGCAGGAATGCTTCTAAGAAGGAGGGGACGGATGAAGCAGCAAAGGCTGAGGCTTTTGCCCGGATTGAAGTCCTTGAACGTGATATACAGGAAATTGAAACAGCAATGGAAACAGGCGGCGCTGCTTATGAGGAACTGAATGAGCTTTACCGGAGGAAGATCACACTTTCTGAGGAACTGGATTCAGTGTTGGATGTTTGGATAAACCTTCCATAATAAGGTAAACACTTTCAATAAACTTAATTGGCTGAAAATAACTATGGTTATTGACTTGGGACTATATCATTGTTACTATTTTCACTATTCATTTTAAAAGTGATTTACCTTGTATATGTTCAGGAATATGGCTTGAACGTTTCTACCAGGCTGCCGTAAATTGTCTGTCTACAAGGGGCAATTCATATAGGTCTTGCAGCCTCCCGATTGTCCTTTGCAGAATTCCTCCGGCAGATGTGCCGGGGGATTTTTTTCATTATATTATATCCGGAGGACACATCATGAAACAATACTTTCAATTTTCCGAACGTAATACTACCTACAGGCAGGAAAGCATTGCGGGAATCACTACCTTCCTGTCCATGGCTTATATTCTGGTTGTTAATCCTGTCATCTTGAGTCAGAGCGGCATGGACAAAGGGGCTGTATTTACGGCCACCGCACTTTCCGCCATTATCGGGTCACTTTTGATCGGCCTGTTGGCGAATTATCCAATCGGCATTGCGCCGAGTATGGGAATCAATGCTTTTTTCACATTTACAGTCTGCGTCGGTATGAAAATTCCGTGGGAAACAACCCTCGCTGGAGTATTCATAGCCGGAGTGCTCTTCATCATTTTGAGTTTGCTGAAGATACGTGAAAAGATTATCAATACCATCCCTCAGGATCTGAAGCATGCTATTGCTGGAGGGATCGGTTTTTTTGTAGCTTTTATAGGGTTGAAGAATGCAGGCATCGTCACAGCAAATCCAGATACATTTGTCGCTCTCGGCAATTTTAAAGATGCGCCTACCTTGCTTGCCATTGCCGGATTTATCATTACCATCATACTTCTGAACAGGGGAATCAAAGGTGGAGTCTTTTTTGGGATGGTGCTGTCTACCATCATTGGGATTGCGTTTGGGGTAATTGAAACCCCTAAGGCTGTTGTTGGGAGCATTCCAAGCCTTGAGCCTACCTTCGGAGTTGTGTTCAGTCATTTGGATGACATATTTTCTCCTAAGGTCCTGGCGGTCATATTTACATTCTTGTTTGTAGCATTTTTTGATACCGCTGGTGCTTTGATTGCTATTGCCAGCCAGGCGGGGCTGATGAAAAATAACGAAATCCCGAATGCGGGCAGGGCGCTTCTGGCAGATTCACTGTCTGCCGCTGTTGGTGCTGTTCTTGGTACATCAACTACCGCTTCCATGGTAGAATCTTCTGCAGGCATTGCGGTTGGCGGAAGGACAGGCTTCACCTCCATTGTCATTTCTGCCGGGTTTGTAATATCCTTGTTCTTCTCGCCAGTTCTGTCCATTGTTACGTCAGAGGTCACTGCCCCGGCCCTGATCATCGTAGGAGCAATGATGGCAACAGAAATCAGCAAGATCAATAGGAATCATTCAGCCATCGTCATTCCAAGCTTTGTCACCATCATCATGATGCCGCTGTCCTTCAGTGTAGCGACAGGTATCGCCCTTGGCTTTATTCTGTATCCAATTAATATGATTGCGATGAAAAGAGCGAGGGAAATCCATCCAATCATGTATGTGCTTTGCCTGATATTCATGGGTTATTTTATATATGTTGTATAATGAAGATTCAGGAGAGGCAGCGTGGGCTGTCTCTTTTTTACTTTTTACTATTTTCCTGGCATAAACTTGAAAAATTCGTATTAACTGGGAATACTTTCTTTTTATTAGGGTAAAGAAAGGATGTTGTTACGCGGCAGGTAAATTGTACCCCCATCTCTTTTATGGCGGGGCTCCTTCTGTCAGCGCATTAGTACATCCCGCTCTAAAGGAGAGAACGCATGTATATTCATTTTGGACAGCACAGGCAGCTTGCAGTCAGGAAAATCTGGGGAGAGCCTGAACGGGACATTTCTTCTATTTGTTATGATTCAAGGAGAGCGGCAGAAGGATCAATTTTTGTTTGTATAAGCGGTGAAAACCATGATGGCCATACATATATCGCAGATGCAGCAGTCAAAGGGGCTTCGGTCATTGCCGGAAGCGACCCTGAGAAGCTTGCTGAAAATCACAGACTGAATCCGGCAGGGACCTTTCTATTGGTGGATGATCCGAGAAGCTTCCTTGCGCATATATCCATATTATATTATGAAGAGGTGCACGAAAGACTCCTTACAGTAGGAGTCACGGGTACTAATGGAAAGACAACGGTTGCGGCCTATGTCAGATCGCTGATGACGAACCTGGGGATGCCGGCCGGATACATTGGGACCATTGGCGTGTTATCCTCTCAGGGCAGGATTGACTTCAGCCAGACGACCCCGACCACTCCGGAATCACTCGATCTACATTATATCTTCAAAGAACTCGATACACTGGGTGATAAACTGGCTGCAATGGAAGTCACATCGGTAGCCCTGGAACAAAAACGGGTAGAAGGCATCGAATTTGATGTCGCCATTCATACCAACCTTTCTCCGGAGCACCTTGAATTCCACCATACATATGAAAACTACAAGAATGCCAAGCTCAAGCTCTTCCGCCAGGCGAAAAAGGCTGTTGTCAATGTGGATGACTCCGGCATGGCAGCGGACATACTGGAAGAGTTTGACGGCCCCGTCCTGACTTACAGCCTGGAGGCGGATGCCATGGCCGATGTAAAGGCGGTCAATATTATGCTCACAGAAGAAGGTGCGGCTTTTGATTTAATGGTTGGAGAAAAATCTTACCCGGCTGCTTCACCGATATTCGGAGATTATAATGTGGCTAATCTGCTTTCAGCTGTCTGCACGGCTCTGCATGCAGGCTTCCCCATCGAGGAAATCATCCCTGCGCTTGAAGGGATTGATAGTCCGGAAGGCAGACTTGAGGTACTGCAGGAATATGGAGGCAGGAAAATCATCCTGGATTATGCCCATACGCCGCCAGCTTTGATCAATCTAATAAAAGAAGTAAAAAAGATGCCGCATAGGCGGCTAGTCGTGATGATCACCGGCATCGGCATCAGGGACCGCGAAAAAATGCCCAAAATGGCGGAGGCCATTGAAGGGCTTGCCGATGAAATCATCGTTTCGGTGGATCATCCCGGATTTGATGACCCGCATGAAATTGTCAGCCATGTACTGACCGGCTTTTCCAACCCGTCCGCCGGAAATATCCACACTGCCCCGACACGCCAGGATGGCGTCATGACAGCCCTTGCTATAAGCGGAGAAAAAGACATTATCGTCCTGACCAGCGGGTGCATCAACGGCGCCCAGCTCGTGAAAGGAGAAAAAGTCCCGCATTCCGACAAGGACGTCATCCGTAATTATTTTGACTACACTGAATCCGAACCAGATATAGATTTCGCACGAATATAAAATAGGGGAACAGTCCCCCTTTTCCTAACTTATCCCGGAGCAGCGGCATCTTTTGATGCCGCTGCTTGCTTTTACCTGAAGGTATAGAAACTAAATAGGAATTGTAGATAATTGCCATGCTTTTTTCTTAAGATGAAATGAAAGCTCCGAACTTGATGTTCCTCAGTCCTTTTTGTTTCTAAAATAGGCAGCATTCAAAAGAAGGGGAGAGCACGCTCCCGTTAATAAAAAGATGGGCGTATAATGCATATGTGTGCACTCGGAAATGGTTAAGAACATCTAGTAAAAATAAAGCTGTGTACAAGCAAATACAATGGAATCTGTTACAGGTATTCGAAATATTTAGATAAAACTAGTTGACAAATCATATGAGTATGGTAGGATTAATTTCAAATATTAATTAATGACTCTTATCTAGAGAGGCTGAGGGAGCGGCCCTTTGAAGCCCGGCAACCTGCGAGAAGCAAGGTGCCAATTCCAGCAAAATGTTTACATTTTGGAAGATAAGGTGCTAAAGCAAAGGCGCCTTTCTCTATATGAAAGGCGTTTTTTATGGGATCTTTCTATAAGCGGCCCTGCTTTTATGCCCATTTGCGTGCCTCCATCATATTATAGAAGGAACGGCATTATGCTTTGTATATAGGAGGCGAGACGTTTGAAACCATCTCAATGGGAGGAAGTGGCTCAGCACATCAAGCAAATGCTGGGTGAAGTGCAATATGGTTCGATAACCCTGGTAGTACAGGATGGAAAAGTCATTCAAATTGAACGCAATGAAAAAGTTCGCCTTCAAACCAATAAACCACGCTGACTAGACAAACTAGAGGCGGTTCTTTCCTTAACAGGGGGAGAACCGTCTTTTTTTATATCCTGCAGGGGGATATGCTTTTGGTAAAGACACAAAAAAAGGAGTAAGGCAAAATGACAATTCCTTCGTATAATGAGCGTGAACAGCTGCTCGCACAATCTAATATCTTTAGGACGGATGATGGCTCAAAGGGAGCGGTATCAGTACTCCAATGGGCATATCAGCATTATGCGGCAGACGAGATCGTATATGCCTCAAGCTTTGGAGCAGAGGCTGTGGTACTTATTGATCTGATTCAGAGGGTCAACCCGCATGCCCATATCGTTTTCCTCGATACCGGCCTTCATTTCCCGGAAACCTATGAGGTGATAGATCAAATTGAGAAACGGTACCCTTCATTGAATATTGAACGGAAGCAGCCAGCTCTTACCCTGGATGAGCAGAGGGAGCAGCATGGTTCAGCCCTCTGGAAACGTGAGCCGGATACATGCTGCGCCATTCGGAAGGTCATTCCTCTACGGGAAGCCCTTTCAGGTAAGGAGGCCTGGATTTCAGGTCTTAGGAGAGAACAGTCTCCGCTCAGGGCAGGGACGCAGTTCCTGAATGAAGATAATAAATTCCATAATATTAAAATCTGTCCATTGATTCATTGGACATGGGACGAAGTCTGGGAATATATCAGGGAGAAAGACCTTCCGTATAACAAGCTTCATGATCAGGGATATCCAAGCATTGGCTGCTTCCCCTGCACAGCGGCCGCTGGGGCAGGCGGGGACAGCAGGGCTGGCCGCTGGTCCGGTACAGGCAAAACTGAATGCGGCCTGCATTCTGATTAAGGAGTTGGTTTGATGCTTACGATGGCTGCCATCACTATCGGTTTATTTTTTGCTATGAATATCGGGGCCAGCGGAGCGGCAGCTTCAATGGGAATATCTTATGGAGCAGGTGTTATCCGGAGACCATTGACTGCCCTTGTGCTATGCGGTATTGCTGTATTCTTCGGGGCATGGCTCGGAGGCGGGGAAGTAGTCAAGACGATCGGAAGCGGGATTGTGCCCAAAAGCACATTCACCACAGCAATTGCCGTAATTGTACTGGCTTCGGCGGCCCTGTCCTTGTTTTTAGCCAATATCTTTGGAATTCCCCTCTCAACCAGTGAGGTGACTGTGGGAGCGGTGATCGGGGCCGGAATGGTTTACCAATCTCTCTATGCGGCTAAGCTGCTCTGGATATTCATGTTCTGGTTCCTTACCCCTGTGGCAGCCTTTTTCATTGCGATACTCGCTGCGTCTATCCTGAGAAATAAAAAGGCCGCATCCTGGCTGCAGGCGCCGCGGACAGCCGGCGTGCTCACGATCCTGGTTGTTGTTATGGGATTGTTCGAGGCCTTCTCAGCCGGCATGAATAATGTGGCGAATGCCGTCGGACCCCTGGTAGGCGCTGGGGTGATTTCCACCTCATCAGGCATTCTCTGGGGAGGACTCTTTGTATCCCTGGGTGCCGTTATTCTCGGCCGGAGGGTCCTTGAGACAAACGGAAAAAAAATTACCGATCTAAGGCTGGAAGAAGGCTGTATCATTTCGGGAACGGGCGCGGGTATTGTGACGGCTGCGTCACTTGCCGGCATACCGGTCCCTTTGACACAGATCACTACATCCTCCATCATCGGCATCGGATTTGCCAAGCATGGTAAACAGGTACTGAAAAAGGATATTGTCATCAAGCTGCTTGCCGTCTGGATTGTATCGCCTGTACTATCTATGGTTCTTTCTTTTACGATCATCCAATTAGTGATTGAGAGGAATGTTTATCCAGTGATCATCATGGCGGGGGTGCTTGTATCTGTATTCGGAATTAAGTTCCTGATGAGAAAACCTGCTGAAGCAGGACACGCCCTGCTTTCGGAAGAGCATTAAAAATATGATTGAAGAAAGGTTGATAAAGATATGACATTGCCATTGCCGCACGGAGGAAAACTCATCTCAAGTTTCAATCCGGCATATGACCTGACAGGAGTTCAGAAAGAACTGGAAATAGACGCCACAGCCTATAGTGACCTGGAGCTCATCGGTGTTGGTCTTTTCAGCCCGCTTGAGGGGTTCCTGGAAAAGGCGGATTATGAAACTGTTGTGGAAAATATGCGTCTGGCAGATGGGACAGTCTGGCCGGTCCCTGTGACTCTGCCTGCATCAGAGGATGCTGCAGAAGACATACGGGCAGGGGAAAGGGTAAGGCTGCTTCATCAGGGCCGGACTGTCGGGGTCATTGAAGTGTCAGAACTTTATGCGCCTGATCTCCATAAAGAAGCCCGCCTGGTATACAGGACGGAGGATATTGCCCATCCCGGCGTCAAGAAGCTGTTTGAACGGGGAAATATTTATATCGCCGGGAAGATTGTACTCATTGAAAAATCGGATAAAGGTCCGGCAGGGGATGTTTGGTTTGAACCGGGTCAGACCCGTGCGCTTTTTGAGCGGAATGGGTGGAAAACGATTGTTGGCTTTCAGACCAGGAACCCGGTTCACCGGGCTCATGAATATATTCAAAAGGCAGCACTGGAAACGGTGGATGGCTTATTCCTGAACCCTCTTGTGGGAGAAACGAAATCGGATGACATTCCTGCTGATATCAGGCTTGAAAGCTACCGGGTGCTGCTCGATCATTATTATCCGGCAGAACGGGTCCAGCTGGGAGTGTACCCGGCCGCCATGAGATATGCCGGTCCGCGTGAAGCCATATTCCATGCGCTCGCCCGAAAGAATTTTGGGTGCACGCATTTTATTGTCGGCCGTGATCATGCAGGTGTTGGCGATTACTACGGCACATATGACGCCCAGCATATCTTCAGCGAGTTTACGGAAGAAGAGCTTGGCATTAAGCCATTATTCTTTGAACACAGCTTCTATTGTAATGCGTGTGAGGGTATGGCTTCTGACAAGACCTGTCCGCATGGCCGTGAAGATCGTGTCATCCTCTCAGGGACAAAGGTGCGCGAAATGCTGAGGGCAGGGGAATTGCCGCCTTCTACCTTCAGCCGTAAAGAGGTTATTGAAGTATTAATTAGTGGCATGAAAGAAAAAGCAAAAGTATAAGGAGGACCCATCATGACAAAAGCAGCGAATATCACCTGGCATGAGGCATCCATCGCGAAGGATGACAGGCGCAGGAGTAATGGCCATGGCAGCTGTGTCTTATGGTTCACAGGATTATCCGGATCAGGCAAGTCGACGATAGCCAATGCCTTTTCGCGATTCCTGCATGAAGAAGGAATCAGTGAATATGTGCTTGACGGGGATAATGTAAGGCACGGATTAAATAAGGATTTAGGTTTTTCAGATGAGGACAGGACAGAGAATATCCGGCGTATCGGAGAGGTTGCAAAGCTTTTTGTTGACAGCGGGAAGATTGTTACCACAGCTTTTATCTCCCCCTTCCGTTCGGACAGGGAGCAGGTAAGGAGTCTGTTCGAAGAGGGAGAATTCATAGAGGTATTTGTAGACTGTCCGCTTGCGGAATGTGAACGGCGGGATCCAAAACAGCTCTATGTTAAAGCCCGCCGCGGTGAAATCAAGGACTTCACAGGCATCGATTCTCCTTATGAAGCACCGCATTCCCCAGAGATCATCCTTGCCTCTGACACCCTCAGTGTCGCTGAAGCAGTGGGAGTTATACATGAGCACCTGGTCAAGCGGGGAATCCTTTGATAGGGTAGGATATTTTTGATATAGCTGATTTTTGATATAATAGAGTTAAGGGCTGTCCTATTATGAGGAGCCAGGCCCCTGAGCGTCAGGATACAGGTGTTTGTCTGTATGCTGCGGCTTTTTAGGGAATCTGAGCTCCGGCAGGACGGTTTTTTTCTTTTATAGAGGAGGGAAGACGATGACTGGTAAAGTATATTTAGTTGGTGCCGGTCCGGGGGATCCGGAGTTGATTACAGTCAAAGGATTGCGCTGCCTTCAAGAGGCGGATGTTATTCTTTATGATCGTCTCGTTAACCCCGAATTGCTAAACCATGCAAAGAAAGAAGCACAATTCGTATATTGCGGGAAGCTTCCCGATCTTCATACTATGCAGCAAGAGACCATCAATTCGCTTTTGGTCAAGTATGCAAAAAAAGGCTTGAATGTGGTCAGGTTAAAAGGCGGAGATCCGTTTGTCTTCGGCCGGGGAGGCGAAGAGGCAGAAGAGTGTGTCCGTCAGGGAATTGCATATGAAGTGGTACCCGGCATCACATCAGGAATTGCAGCGGCAGCGTATGCAGGAATTCCGGTTACTCACCGAACGCTCAGCAAAAGCTTTGCCTTTGTTACAGGCCATCAGGCGGGAAATGAAGAGGCTGAGCATCGGTGGGCCCATCTGGCTCATGGAGTGGATACCTTATGTGTATATATGGGAGTATCCCATCTTCCCAATATCATTAAGCAGCTTTTGCAGAACGGAAAGGCAAAGGAGACCCAGATTGCACTTGTCCATTGGGGAACCATGAAAAAACAGCAGACAATTGCAGGGACGCTTGAAAACATTGAAGAAAAAGTCAAAGAGGCAGGCATATCCAATCCAAGTATGATCATCATTGGAGAAGTTGTTGGCCTTCATCATAAAATCAATTGGTTTGATGAGGAGATCGCTCCCCATCTGCCTGTCAGCCACGGATAAGGGGGGGAGTGCTATATGAAAGCAATCCTCTATATCGGACACGGCACCCGTTCAGGCAAAGGAGCCATGGAAGCCAGGGGCTTTATTGAAAAAGTGAAGGAAGAAGTCAGTGCACCGATCCAGGAGCTTTGTTTTTTGGAGTTGACTCAGCCATCAATAGAAGAAGGATTCAAGCGCTGCATTGAGAGGGGCGCTGCAGAAATTACGGTTGTACCCCTTTTCCTGCTTGCGGCAGGTCATATTAAGCATGACATTCCTGAGGCCCTTTTACCGCTTATGGAAAAGCATCCCGGAATTCCTGTGAAAACAGCTAATCCCTTCGGTGTACAGCCGGAAATCATGGATGCCATTGCAGAGCTGGTGTCAGATGCTGCTGGCGAGGTCACGGCAGATGATTCCCTGCTGATCGTAGGGCGGGGCAGCAGTGACCCGGGAGTCCATGAGGATTTTGCCGCTATCATCAAAGGGCTGGGTGAGAGGCTTCCTGCCAGGGATATACAGGTATGCTATCTTGCTGCGGCAAGCCCGCGCTTTCCTGAGGCGATGCTAAAAACAGACTCTGCTAAAAGGACTATTGTTATTCCTTACCTGCTGTTTCCCGGACTCCTTCTTGCTGAAGTGGATGCCGAAGTGAAGAAGAGACAAAAAAGCGGGCAGGATATCCTTCATACAGGTATACTCGGCAGGCATGACGCTATCCGGAATATTGTCACGGCGCGTGCTGAAGGGAGAACCACTGCATGCAGCCCCTGATCATGAACTTTTCAGGAAAAAAAGTGGTGATAGCAGGCGCCGGCCGGATTGCAGCCAGGAAAGCCCGGGTACTGGGTGAGGAAAAGGCCAAGATTACTTTTGTGGCTCCTGAGGTTTCGAAGGAAACGGCAGAGCTCTCCGAAGCCAGGGGATATACCATCATTCGGAAAAGGGCAGAGATAAGCGACTTTGACGGAGCCATACTTGTGATCCTTGCAACGAATGACCGCCTGGTAAATGAGACTCTCTCACGGGAGCTTCCCCCTAACCAGCTTGTCTGTGTAGTCGACGGCCAGGGAGAAGGGAATGTCATTTTTCCTGCTACAGTCAGAAGGGGAATGCTCCAAATAGCCGTCACATCAAGCGGGGCCAGCCCAAAGCTGACCCGGAAGCTGAAGAAGCAGCTTGAAAACCAGTTTGATCATTCATGGGAGCCATATGCCGCTTTTTTAGCAGAATGCCGCAATTTGATTAAAAAACTTAAGCTTATGGATACTCAAAAGCAAGAGCTTCTTTGGGACATCCTCGATGACGAATACCGCAGCAGACCCGAATTACAGCGGGAAATGCTGCTGAAGCTGCACGAGCTTCAGCCAGGAGGCCTTGATTAAGGCCTTTTGGCGTTTAGTTTGAAGAAAGAGAGGAAGACAGAAATCTTTTTTATGTGAAAAAAGGCAATATTTATCTGTATAAACTTCTTCCTTTTTAGCGCTCATCCGGCTCGGTGATTTCAGTAATGATTACGTTGACAATGGAAGCTGTCAGGATGAGAGCGCATCCGGCTGTGAGATGTATGTGATAAATATCCAAGTAAAATTGCGGCCAGCAAAAAGCCGGCTGATTTTCAGACCGGCTTAGGAATGTAACAGATTCCTTTATAGGTTATTCGATATCCCGGCCCATGAACCAGGCTTCGTACTGTCCTGTTCCATCACAGCCCGGGCAGTCATAGACTTGTGCGTAGTAAAACTCATTCGGGGCATACGGATTATAGCCCCGGCCGCGGCAGTCCGGGCAAAAGCCCATATCTGCCATCTCGGCTACATATTTTTCATACCTGGCTTTATACCAGGATGTGACTGCATTCAATAAACCCAAGCGTAACACCTCGTTTTTTTATTAGTATGTCTAGTGGAAAGGGTTTTTAACATATTTATTGGTTCCATATCATATGCGGCAGAGCCTAAAAAATTGAAGGGAAGGTGTCTAAGGTCAAGGAATAGATGAAACTTTTTAATTTCTCGGACGTCTAATAGGTATGGGGATTAATTTTACAATTATGGGGGTATTTATCATAGGGAGAATGGAACTTCCCCGTATACATAAAACCCACAGGAGGGAAAAATTTATGAAAAAGCTTATGTTCATCCTTTCAGCCCTGATTGTGCTGCTGAGTCCATCAATCTCCAAGGCGGCAGCCCCTGAGAAGCAGACCACCTATTTAAATTCTGTAAAGACAACAAGCAAGGGCGTATATGCCAGGGCTGATTATATTCAGTGGTTCCGGGGCGAACAGGCGAACAGAGAAGCTTTTAAAGATAAGGCCTGTTACTGGGATCGGGGAAAATGCTACGCGATGGATGATTACTACATCCGGAATGTAAATCCTAAAATAAGAACCCTGCCTGTTTCCAAAAAGGCCGTCATCACCATGATCACCTACCAAATTGAAAAGACCAACGATATCAAAAAACAAAAAGTATCCATGGCAGTATTCCTGAAAGAAATGAAAAAGTCACGCTACCGGGACATCCCCTTCCATATAGAACTGCAGAACGGAATCATCACCAAAATTACCGAACAATACATTCCCTGAGAGAGCAGCCAGTCTGCTCTCTTTTTATCTGGGAAATAATCAGGAAATGAGGGACTGTCCCCCTTTCCCGGGAAATCCTCTGGCAGGCTAGGACTTGAGGCGTAGCTGGGATTAGCTATGCGGGTCTATAGAAATGTGGGGGATTTTGGTGTATGTTAATAGATATACAGAGTTTTGGTACAGGTGTGAAACTCTTTTGCATGATGGACGTAATAAGGAATAAGACAAAAGACAGGAGTGGGTAAAATTGAACCGGATACTTTCTTTCTTTATTGCCGCATTTTTCGCTGTTCCAGCTGCCTCTTGTGTTCTTCTGCTCAGTTATTTTGTACTGGATGCAACAATTATGGCATCTATGGGGCTATTCCTGGCTGCCGGTGCAGCTGCAGCAGGAGCGTCCCTTCTGGCAATGAGATATAATTTCCTTAAAAAGCAGGGAATCTCATTAAAAGAGTACCGCTATATCAAAAAGAGCCTGAATGAAGCAAAGCATAAAATATTCCGCCTGAATAAAGCGCTTGTTCTCAGCAGGCATCTGCCTTCCTTTAAGAAAAGGCTTGAGCTGATCAGGATTACGAGAAAGATATACAGCCTTACCAAAAAAGAACCAAAGCGTTTCTATCTTGCAGATGAATTTTACTTTTCCCATCTGGATTCCATCCTGGAACTGAGCGAAAAGTATAATTTTCTATCTTCACAGCCAAAACGCAATTTTGAAATAGAGGCGTCACTTGCGGAGACCCGCCATATGATGGACGAGCTGGGTCTTACGATTGAAAAAGATCTCTATCAAATGATTTCTGGAGACATGGATCAGCTTCACTTCGAGATCGATGTTGCCAGGAGATCCATCCAGACTGCCGGCGATACGCCATAACAGGGGAGCACACAAGCCATGATCATGCCTGATGACATGTTAGATAATAATAGACTGCCTGCAGCGGGCGGTCCGGAAGCTCATGCTGCCAGCCCTAAGAAGCCTGCTGTCACTGCACCGGATACAGTGAGCCCTGAGAGCATCCTGGCATTCGGGGCGGGTATCCAGTCCACCATGGCCGCCATGTCGAATCAGCTCCTGAAGAATGCACAGAAAAAGGATATCCGGGAAATTGGCTATATCATGGCTTCCCTGGCAGAAAAGCTGTCGGAAGTGGATCCTGAAGACTTAAAGCCAAAAAAACTCTCTTTTTTCGCAAAACTTTTCGGCAGAAAACAGCCAGAGGCAAGAGAAGTTCTTTCAAAGCTGCAGCGATCAGGGGCAGCCGTTGACCGGATCAGCATTAAGCTCGAGCGCAGCAAGGAAGTGTTGAAGGCAGATTTACATACTCTGGAGCAGCTCTATGAAAAAACAAGAGATTATTACCATGATCTGCAGGCCTATATCGGAGCGGGTGAAGTCTTCCTGAAAGAAATGCAGGCACAACTTGATTCATCAGCAGCCAAAACCAGTACCATTTTTGAGGGAAACAATCTAGAGGATTGCGTCGAATTGATGGATAAACGGCTGTACGACCTGAAAATCAGCCGTGAAATCGCCCTTCAAAGCGCAGCCCAGATCCGGATGATCCAGAATTCCAACCATCTTCTCGCAGAAAAGATACAATCTTCAATCATGACTGTCATCCCGCTCTGGAAGAATCAGATTTCTATAGCCTTGTCTGCAGTTAAGAAGCTTCATATATCAGAAGTTCAGCAGCAGACAGAAGCGGGAAGCGCGGGACATATAGAAGCTCTTATATCCCTTCAAAATACTCTGCTGGAAACAATTAATGAAACGATCCGCATACAGCAGGAGGAAGCCGCAAAGCTGGAAGCCGCAGAGCATGAAATGACAGTTAAAAAGGAATTCTAATGTAAAGAACAGGGGGTTTGAGTTCCCTGTTCTTTTGTTTTTCGGTTGTTTCAGCTGATTCAAAGAAAATTTTTCAAGGATCATATGTGGCAAAAAGCCTGCTGCAATCAATAGTAGACCAGCCATCCATGACATTTGTCATACCCTGTGCATGACGGGTGCTACTTCAGGTTTTTGGGACAATTGTTTATAATAAGCAATAACCCAAAATAGAAGGGAATTATAAGATGTCTAAACAACAATTGATCAGTTTAAGAAAACAAATGACTCCTTATGAAAAACCGAATACAAAGGACAGCATCATCCAGCTGTTCAATACATTACTGCCTTTCTTTGCTCTGTGGTATCTTGCGTACGAAAGTCTATCGGTTTCCTATATCCTTACACTCGCCATAGCAGTTGTGGAAGCTTTCCTTTTGACCAGGATTTTTATCATATTTCACGACTGCTGCCATAACTCTTTTTTCAAAAATAAAAAGGCAAACAAGTTCCTGGGGACAATTACGGGTGTGATGACTCTGTTTCCTTTCGCACAATGGCAGCATGATCACTCGGTGCATCATGCAACAAGCAGCAATTTGGACAAGCGCGGCACAGGAGATATCTGGGTGCTGACGGTTGATGAATATCTGGCTGCTCCGATCTTGCAGAAAATTGCTTACCGTATGTACCGCAATCCATTAGTCATGTTCGGGCTCGGCCCCATTTATGTGTTCCTGCTGAAGAACCGCTTCAATCGTAAGGGCGCAAGGAGAGCGGAACGGCTCAATACCTACCTGACGAATGTCCTTATTGCTCTTGTTGTGGCTGTACTCTGCCTCACTATTGGCTGGCAGCCGTTCCTGCTTGTCCAGGTTCCCATTTTTCTGATTTCAGGGGCTCTTGGCATTTGGCTGTTTTACGTTCAGCATACGTTTGAGGATTCTTACTTTGAAGAGGATGATGAATGGGAATATGTGAAAGCGGCTGTTGAGGGAAGCTCGTTCTATAAGCTTCCAAAGCTGCTGCAATGGCTGACAGGTAATATTGGCTATCATCATGTCCATCACCTGTCACCCCGCGTGCCTAATTATAATCTGGAAGCAGCACACTATAATACAGAACCGCTTCAAAATGTGCCGACCATTACACTGAAGACAAGCCTGCAATCCCTGCGCTACAGGCTCTGGGATGAAAATGACAAGAGATTTGTCACTTACAGGAAGGCGAAGTCCTACATGCAGTCCAGAAGACTTAAAGTGAAGACGGAAACAGAAATCTAAATTGGATTTAATTGATCCTCTTGCATAATAATTAGCGGTGCAGTCTATGCTTGCTATTATTATATGAGAGGATTTTATTTAAAAAGAGAAGGCTGTTATTTGCATCTTATAGCGCAATCAACCTTAAACACAGGATTTGTATGATAAGAGTTATTGCGAACTGCAAGCTATTAGAAAACAGCCAGAGAAAAAGAGGGCCGGCATGATCAGGAAATATTTTTCATTACAAACGAACACAGGGATCGCTCCCTATATCTGGACAGTGCTATGCATCCTGCCTTTTTACTATATTCTTCAGTCCACATCCACTATTAAAATTGTTGTCGGGATCCTGCTGACCGTAACTTTCTTTATCCTGTACCGGATCGCTTTTATATCAAAGGGCTGGCCGGTATATTTATGGACCATTATCCTTATAGCCATTTCCATTACCTCGACTAGTCTTTTCAGCTATGTGTACTTTGCTTTTTTCCTGGCCTATTTTATCGGCAATATAAAGGAGCGTGTCGCATTTTTTTCTCTGTACTTCATCCACTTGGTCACTGCCTCTGTTTCGATTAATTATGGCATCGTTCTGCGGGAAGGGGTTTTCCTGAAACAGCTGCCCTTTGTAATCATCGTCTGGATTTCAGTGATTCTTCTTCCGTTCAGCATCTATAACCGCAAGGAAAAAGGAGTGCTTGAGGAAAAGCTCGAGGATGCGAATAAGCGGATATCAGAACTTGTGAAGCTGGAGGAAAGACAGCGGATTGCCCGGGACCTTCATGACACCCTTGGACAAAAGCTGTCGCTCATCGGTTTAAAAAGTGATTTGGCGAGGAAACTGATTAATAAGGATCCAGACCAGGCGCGGAGTGAATTAAGGGATGTACAGCAGACGGCTAGAACCGCGCTCAATGAGGTAAGGAAAATGGTTTCTTCCATGCGCGGAATCCGTTTGAAGGATGAACTGGTACATGTAAGAGAGATCTTGAAGGCTGCAGAGATCGAGCTGATCCTTGAACAGGAAAAGCCGCTGCAGCGTATATCACTCCTGACCGAAAATATTCTCAGCATGTGCCTGAAGGAAGCTGTGAATAATGTAGTAAAACACAGCGGGGCATCTATGTGCAGCATTGCCATAAAGCAGACTTGGAATGAAGTGGCAGTGACAGTCAGTGATAATGGCGAATACAAAGAACCGGATCCCAGCCATAAGGGATATGGTCTTACTGGGATGAAGGAAAGGCTTGAATTCGTGAACGGCAGTCTTGATATCAGAACCGCTCATGGAACTGCACTTGATATCAAGGTTCCCATTGACACTAAACAAACAGACGGGGAGGATCACTAATGATTAAAATCGTTATTGCTGAAGATCAGCAAATGCTTTTAGGGGCATTGGGCTCTCTCTTGAACCTGGAGGATGATATGGAGGTTGTCGGCAAAGCTTCGAACGGCCTGGAGGCCATCAGCCTGGTAAAGAAGCATCAGCCTGATATATGCATCATGGATATTGAGATGCCGGGAAAGACGGGCCTTGAAGCAGCAGAAGAACTTGCGGGTGAGGGGTGCAGGGTTATCATCCTGACGACTTTCGCGAGATCGGGTTACTTCCAGCGGGCCTTGAAGGCAGGGGTGAGCGGTTATCTGCTTAAGGACAGCCCAAGTGAAGAGCTGGCGAGTTCCATCCGTTCGATCATGGGAGGCAGGAGGATCTATGCGCCTGAATTGATGGATGATGTGTATGGGGAAGAAAATCCCCTGACTGAACGGGAGAAGGCGGTCCTGGAGTTAGTGGCTGACGGCAAAAATACAAAAGAAATCGCTGACGAACTCAGCATCAAAACCGGAACGGTCAGAAACTATATTTCTACGATACTGGACAAACTGGAAGTGAAAAACCGAATTGAAGCCATCACTCAATCCAAAGAAAAAGGCTGGTTTAAATAAAGCCTTATTCCTTGGGAGGCTGGCTTCTTTGCTTTTTTTATGGCTCTTTTCTAAAAAATTGTTGTTTTGGGATGAGTTCTATAAGGAAATTTAATTATAGAAGTGAATTGGAGAGGAAGGCGTGAGACTCCTGATCCAGCTCCGAGACTTTCGACCTTCGAGTCATAAGTCATTCAGTCCATGGGAAGAAGACCGCTTCCCACGGCCCGCTCGCCTTATGCTTGTCAGGCCGCTGCTTTTCAAGTTATTAAGATATTTGTCTTCATTGTGCAGCCATTTAATTAGTCTGAAAAGCACCGTTCTCCGCCTTTCAGGGAGCAGCTGGACAGGTGAGACCCCGCAGGCAAAGCCGGGGAGGCTCACCGCCCGCCCCTAAGGTCGGCGAGTGCCTGCAGCGGAAATCCACTTTTGTAAATTCAACAGCAACAGTGTATGCGAAAGCAGCCTATTTCAAAAAGAAGGGATTGAATATTGTATGTACAGCGTAAACACCTATCAAGATGGAGAATTTATGATGTTCAAACTGACGGACTCAGCGGCCGGTTCCTGGGTAACAATAGCGCCTGGACGCGGGGGGCTGGTAACAAGCTTTGGGGCAGGAGATTATGAGGCATTATATATGAATGAAAAGACATTTCATGATAAAGAGGCAAATGTCAGGGGAGGCATCCCTATATTGTTCCCGATTTCTGGCCAGCTTGAAAACGGGGAATACACCCTTAAGGGAAAAACGTACAAAATGAAGAATCATGGGTTCGCCCGGAATCTCCCGTGGCAGGCCGTAAAATCACGCACCGAGGAGGGTGCTTCCGTTACTCTTGTCCTTCTCAGCTCGGAAAATACCAGAATGTCATACCCTTTTGATTTCAGGCTGGAATTCACTTATATTCTTAAGGGCACAACCTTAACAATCGAACAGGAATACAAAAATTTTTCTGCAGAGGCGCTTCCGCTCTATCCAGGTTTTCACCCGTATTTTGCTGCGGATGATAAGAATCTTGATTATGAAACGGATGCCCGGACTTACTTTGACTATAATGATGGCACCATCCATTCCGTACGTGAAGGGCTGCACCTTGCCGGCAAAAAGGAATCGCTCGCTCTGCTTGATGCTATAACCGGTGAAATTTCATTTCCGGTTAAAGATAGAAGGATCCGCATGACATATGGAAAAGAATTTAAATATGTTTATTTGTGGACAGAGGAAGGCGGGGACTTTGTATGTGTGGAGCCCTGGATGGCAAGGACGGGGGAATTTCACCGCGGAGAAGAATTAGTTGAAATTGCACCAGGGGATTCATTGATGACAAGACTCTCCATTTCAATAGATTGACGAGTTTGATAATTTGAATTCCAGTTAGCATGGCTGGAGGAATAAGGGTTACTCCAACAGGATAAGATAAGCCTTGGGAGTGATTTTATGTTTTTCTTATTGAATCTTTTAGGAGTCTTTGTGGTAGTGGCGCTGGTGTTTCTCTGTTCACCGCAAAAGAAGAAAGTTAAGTGGAAGCCCATATTGGTGTTACTGATAGCAGAAGTGCTGATCACATGGTTCATGCTCGCTACGACGGCCGGAAACTGGGTAATTAATAAAATCGCAGCTTTTTTCACCTGGCTCATTGCCTGTGCTTCAGAAGGAATATCATTTGTATTTCCATCAGTCATGGCCAATGAAAATGTGGATTTCTTCTTTAGTGCGCTAATGCCTATCATATTTATTATTACCTTTTTCGATATCTTGACCTATTTTGGCATTCTGACTTGGCTGATTGATAAGATAGGCTGGGTCATTTCCAAGATTTCCGGGCTTCCGAAGCTTGAGAGTTTTTTCTCAATCCAAATGATGTTCCTTGGCAATACAGAAGCGCTGGCAGTCATCCGCCAGCAGCTGTCTGTACTGAAGGAGCACAGGCTGCTGACGTTCGGGATCATGAGCATGAGCAGCATCAGCGGCTCTATCATCGGTGCCTACCTCTCCATGGTGCCTGCCCAATACGTGTTTGCAGCCATACCGCTGAATTGCCTAAACGCCCTGCTGCTTGCAAGCATCCTGAATCCTCTCGATGTAGCTGAGGAAGATGACATTGTCTATGTTCCTCCCAAAGAGGAAAGAAAGGATTTTTTCTCGACCATATCAAATTCTATGCTGGTCGGGATCAACATGGTGATTGTCATTGCAGCGATGGTGATCGGCTATGTCGCGCTGACCGCTGCAATCAATGGAATTCTTGGTTTTGTCTTCAGCGGGCTGACAATTCAAAGGATTTTCTCAATCATTTTCAGCCCATTCGCTTATCTTATGGGCCTTGGCGGCAAGGATGCCCTGTATGTAGCCCAGCTGATGGGAATAAAAATTACTACTAATGAATTTGTAGCCATGCTCGATCTTAAGGAACGTATCAAGGATCTGGACAGGCATACGGTCGCCGTAGCCGTCACTTTCCTGACTTCGTTTGCGAACTTCAGCACAGTGGGAATGATTTATGGTACATACAATTCCATACTGAGTGAAGGAAAGTCAACAATCATCGGCAGAAATGTGTGGAAGCTCCTGGTGAGCGGCGTGGGAGTCTCGCTGCTTAGTGCCATGATAGTTGGATTATTTGTTTGGTAAAGGGTCTTTGGAAGGGCACTTTGTCAGGGGCTATACAAGAAAAAAAGACGCCGGGCATAGAAGCTCGGCGTCCTTTTTTTAATTTTTCGAAATCAGAATTTCACCGACTGAACGGTCGCGGCTTTCTCCTGTTACACGGAATTTCAAGCCGTAGTTTGGAACTTTGCGGCCTGAATCAGGAAGAACCGGATTCAGGTAGCTCAGGCTGTCATCAAACATAGGAACCGGCCTGACCAGGTTATCGGTCAATGTCAGACCGTTTACATTAAGAAGCGTCTTCGTGCCTGGTGCGAGTCCAAATGCAGCGTCATGGACCTGGTAGCGGTTAGAGGCCGCTGTTCCGTCAGACCATTTCAGCCCGTTTTGGTCGGCGTCGACAACACCGAGGTATCCTTCGCCAGGATGGAGGCCTGTCCAGTTATCTGTATAGCTGTTATCTACATACCATACAACAAGGCCCGGGTCATATGAGAGAAGGCTGTTTCCTCTTCTGATGTGGGCAAGTCCAAGGTCAACGCCTTTATGGTTGCGCCATTCCAGCAGGTAATAGTGATTATAGAAGCTTGAGCCGGTGCTCTTCTCGAAGCCGCCTGCCAGATCGAATTTGACTGTTCCGTCTGCATTGTCTTCAAGGGCAATCCCTTTATCTGTAGTTACCTTGATATCATCCACATAGAAGCCTGGCATCGCTAATCCGCCATCCGTATCATAGTTAAATGAAAGAACAATTTTCTTTCCGGCATATTTGCTCAGGTCAAAATTCCCTTCCACCCATCCATTTGATGTGCCGGTAATGCCATGGCCAGGATTTGCTTCATTCGGGTCTTCATCCACAGTCAGGCTGCCGGCAACTGTTTCGAACGTTTTTCCGCCATCCACTGAGGCTTGTACACTTGCATAATCAAAATCCTTTTCGATGTCATACCAGGTTTTGAATGACAGGTTTGCGGAAGCCGCATTGGTCAGATCAACTTCTGTTTTCATCGATTGGCTCAGGCCATCCCCTTTGCCTGAGAAAAACTCAAAAGAGCCGCTTGCTGGAGAATTGACTGTTACCTTTTTATCCGGCAGATCCACACGGACTGTATCATTATTCGTTCCCTTGGAATTTGCCTGATCAAGAAGGGCAGAGATTCCCTTTTTCGGAATGTCGGAAAGGCTGATCTGTGACCCTGTCAGCCAGTTGCTGCCTTCCATGGAGTTCTGCAGGAATTCTCTTGCATATGGGCTGAATCCTGAAGGTTCTGTTCCTGGAACATCGCCAGACCAGCTTCCTGATGACATGATGGACCAATGGGCAACAGCTTCGCCGGCACCGGTGTATTGTGTGTCATATTCATCCGGAAGTCCAAGATCATGGCCGTATTCGTGTGCGAATACACCTGCCGCGCCGTCAGCTGGTTCAACAGTATAATCATAGGCTGCCATTTTGCCGCCCCAATTATCGGAAGCAGCGGCCGTGCCAGGGATGGCAAATACGCTGCCAAGGCTCCAGCGGTGAGACCAGATAGCATCTTTGCCCAATTGTCCGCCTCCAGCTTCTTCACCGACAGAAGAGTGGACAACCATCAGGTGGTCAACCAGTCCGTCCGGCTCGCGGAAATTCCCGTCGCCATCAAGGTCATAGCGGTCTTCCTTATCATAGTCTTGAAGATTCAGGCTTGGATCCTTTGCAGCTGCTGTAAGGGCATCCTTAATCAGACTGCGCGGATTTCCATCGCTTCCGCTTTCAGGATCGTTTCCGCCATAATAGGCTGCCGGATTGGGGGCTTTATACCAGCCGGCGACCTTGCCGTTGATAGTATATGAGCCGCCTGACTGCTGCTCATAGAATTGTTTGACTGAAACGAGCTTCTGGCCATTTGGACCGGTGTAGCCTTCATTCCCAAAGATCATATTTTGATAGTGTTCTTTAGTATAATCGGGATAATACATATCCGATTCTCCCGGTTTGATGTTGTTATGAGGGAAATCGGGATATTCCACCAGGAGAACGAGAACTTCATCCTCCCGCTTGGTGCCATTCCATTTTCCTTCTTCCTTAACCGGTTTTACTGAGTTGGAATGTTCAAATTTATTTCCTTTTTTGTTTCTGACTCCATTTTTCTTTTGTTTTGCTTTAACCTGCTTTTTCAGTTTGGCCGCTTCCTTTTTAAGAGAGCCGTTTTCTTTGGGCTCGTTCTTTGCCAGGCCGCTAAGATATTTGTTTAGAATTTTTTGAGCCTGGCTTCCGGTTGCATCCGCTGGAATCTTGCCTGATTTTTTAAGCATGGCAATCAATTTCTCATCATTTGCAATCCCAAGATCGATAGGAGCAGAAGAACTGTCCACAGCTTTTGGTTCAGCCGGCTTTGCCAGCACGTTCTGTGCGGCCGCAAAGGGAGTGGCAGGAAGCAGCAGGCTGAGAGAAAGAGCTGCTGCTGAGAGAGCGGTTAGCTTTTTTTTCTTCATAGTATTCCTCCAAGTTAATGTTTAGTGTCTCGAAATTAATTATAACTCAAATCTTCACAATTTTTAGAAAATAATAATAGTTCTTTTGGCTCATTTTTAATAGAGTAGTAGAATAATGGCTGCAGAAAAAGAGCCTGCTGAATTCAGCAGGCTCCCGTACTCGACATCTTTATCTATTATTTATATACCTTAATTTTTACAGTTTTTCTTCCCCATTGCAGGGCTTTTGATTTGCTGGAGATGAATACATCAATCTTATGTCCCTTTACAGCGCTGCCTTTATCAGCAGCTACCGCATATCCATAACCAGGCACATAAACTTTTGTGCCAAGAGGAATGATCCTTGGATCGACAGAGATGGCTTTGGCATTAGGATTGCGCTTCAGGTTAAGGCCGGTGGCGGTAATTCCGCTGCAGCCCCTGCAGCTTGCCGTATAGGCTGTGGCTGTTACCGAAATTTCCCTGTAGGAAGGTGATTTCTTCTTTACTGCCGTTTTTTTGGCGGCAGCCTTCGCTGCGGCAGTTATTTTAAGAACCTGCTTTGGCTTGATGTGGTCACTCTTAAGTTTATTCCAGCTCTTCAGCTGGCTGACTGTTATATGATACTTCTTCGAAATCCCCCAGAGGGTATCTCCGCTTTTTACTTGATATGTATTCGATGCTGCTCCAGCAACTCCAGAAACTCCAAATGTTAAGATAATCAACATGCTTAGAAAGAAGGTAAATTTTTTCAAATCTGACATTCTCCTTTTTCTTTGGTAGACATAGAATAACAGCCTTTTGTAACAGGAGTGTTTCAATGGGGTAGTAATTTTATTACAGTTAAGAGACAACTTGCTAGTTTTAACGTAAAAAACCTATTTTCTGATGACAAAATATAGCCTGGGGCAGGCTGCACCTTGCCGGCTGTCCGGCCGGGTAAATCTAATTCCGGCGTGTAAACCAAGGACTTCCGCTTGTGAGTAATTCTGTTCGGAGAGTGATTATCTCAAAAGCGTTTAACGCTTCTCTATGAGTACCACCGGCCCACTTCCGGATTGAAAATCCTCTCCAGTGCAGCAAACTTTCTCTTCATGCTACTTAGTTAAAAAAATCACTGCTGCATGCAGAAAAGCGTCTTAAAGGGATTAAAACAAGCAACGGAGGCGTTAGACATAAAAAAACAATATAAAAAAAGGGTCCGGAAATGAACACATTTCCAAACCCTTTTGTCTTTTGACGGTTATATTACCCGCGTCCATAGCTCGCAAGTAACTTTTTTGTTTTATTGCTGTTTTTCTTTTCCACCTTGGCAGGCTTCATTTTTTTCCAAAGCTGCATTACTGGCTTAGGTGTCTGCTTTGCATTCTGAATTGTTGAATTGACAGCTTCCTTTTTAACCTGGATATCTGTCATGAGCTGCTGCTGGTGTTCTGTCAGCTGATTTGATTCCACCTTAATGGTGTCAGTCCTCTGCTGCATGCGTGCAGCTGTCTGGGAAAGGTCGTTGATGGCAGGCTTTACCCGCTTAAAGGTTTTAAAGGCAAAATAACCGAGATAGCCAAGGGAAAGCAGGATGACTGCCAGGCTGATATAAACAATGATCAAGATGTCTCCTCCTCAATAAATATTCTCTATTTCTTTTCTTATCTTTACCCGCCTTACGAAAGAAATAACTGGGAAATGATGAAAATCTATTTAGGTGTCCTTTTTAAAAATACACATGTACTTTTAAAGTGGAATTCATCCTTGATTCTTAAAAGAAAAGGTTTATAATAAGGATTAATTTTCAGAATAATAAAACAGGAGTTGTCAGAATGAAAGTTGTAAAGTTCGGAGGTTCCTCCCTTGCATCTGGTGAACAATTTAAAAAAGTATGCAGCATCATTGCCTCCGACCCTGAAAGAAGGCTCATCGTCGTCTCTGCTCCGGGAAAACGGACCAGGGAGGATCAAAAGGTAACAGACCTGCTGATAGCAAGTGCCGGGAATTTCCTCAAAAACGGGAAGATGGATCAAACTCTTTATGAGGAAATCGTAGAAAGGTATGAAGAAATAGCGGACTGTCTGGGCCTTGATGCGGAGGTAATGGAAGAAATCAGCATAGATTTCAGGGAAAGGATTGAGAACAGAAAGCTAAAGGCGGCTCAGTACCTGGATTTGGTTAAGGCAGGAGGAGAAGATAATTGTGCCAGGCTGCTTGCGGCTTACCTCAGGCAGCAGGGGCTGGATTCCTCCTATCAAAATCCGCTCGGGGCCGGCCTGTATGTATCGGATGAACCAGGCAATGCGCAGGTGCTTGATGAATCGTACCGAAACCTGGCTTCGCTCGCTGACAGGGAAGGCATCTCGGTGTTCCCGGGGTTCTTCGGCTACACAAGAAATGGCTGTGTAGCCACCTTTTCAAGGAGCGGTTCAGATATAACGGGATCCATTTTAGCAAATGCAGTCAGGGCAGATCTATATGAAAACTTCACGGACGTGGATGCAGTATACTCAGTCAGTCCCGGAACGGTTGACAGGCCAAAAGAAATCAGTGTGCTCACCTACAGGGAGATGAGGGAGCTTTCATATGCCGGCTTCAGCGTTCTTCACGATGAGGCATTGGTACCCGCCTTCCGGGCAGGTATCCCAGTGAATATTAAGAATACCAATAATCCCGATTCGCCTGGGACACTCATTGTGAACAGCAGAAAGAAAACGAATGGACCTGTTGTCGGGATAGCGAGTGCTGATGGTTTTTGCAGCATTTATGTGAGCAAATACCTGATGAACCGTGAGCTTGGGTTTGGAAGAAGGCTTCTTTCCATCCTCGAGGAATTCCATCTATCCTACGAACATTCTCCGTCAGGCATCGATGATATTTCCGTAATCATCAAACAGGAAGGATTCAGCAGGGAGCTTGAGGAGGCCATCATCAACCGGATATATGATGACCTCGGGGCAGATGAAGTAAAGGTTGAGAAAGATATTTCCCTGATCATGATTGTTGGAGAAGGGATGCGTCATAATGTAGGAACAACTGCTAGAGCATCGATGGCCCTGGCAAAAGCGGGTGTGAACATTGAAATGATTAATCAGGGCTCTTCTGAAGTCAGCATGATGTTTGGAGTCAAACAGCTTGATGAAGAAAAAGCAGTCAAATTCCTATATGAAGAATTCTTTGTGAGCGTCCCGGTTTAGAGTTAAACTCCTGCTTACTGGAATTCGGGAGGAATCGACAAATTATTCACATGCTTATCCACAATTAAAGATTGTTTACATCAAGTAATCAACAGTTTATTCACATTATCCACAAGTGCTGTTTGAACATGATTGTGAATAACAAAAGGAGCAGGGGCCAGGGACCCTTGCTCCTTTTGTTATCGGCTGCGCATCTGGCGTGCTTTTGCCCGCTGGTCTGCAGCTTTTGAGCGTGCCTGCGCTTCCAGGTCATCCGTATCGGCAAGTCTTTCGGAAAATTCTACATCCAGTCCGTCCCGCTTGAACTCTTTTGGTGTAAGCGGAAGATCTTGTTTGTTCCGGCTGTGATTACGGCCTCGTGAACGTGCCAACAGAATGCCCCCAATCGGATGGTTATTAGGAAAAATATTTTTCCTAAGGTTAGTTTCCCAAAGCGGACATCTCTCTATGTATGGAAATTATGGTTTAAAGCCCGCTGCCCGGTCCGCTTTCTTGAACTCTCTTCTATACAAAACTTCCTGGGTGCTCGTTAAATGGTTTTTTCGTTTCTCATTGCGTTTCTTTTCCAAATGAGCCAGCTCCTTTTACAGGGTATAATCACATATTTCCCCGTATAAGCTTCCCCCATACACAAAGAAAAGCTATTTTAATGATTCAAGGGCAGAGGATAAGCCGGGATGCTTATATATAAATCCATTTGCTGCAAGCTTTGCAGGAACCGCTCTCTGTCCTTTAAGCACAAGCATGCTCATCTCGCCAAGCATCAGCTTAAGTATCGGTGAGGGGACAGGGAGCCAGTGCGGCCTGTGCAAAACTGCCCCGGCTGTTTTCCCGAATTCATCCATCCGGACTGGATTAGGGGAAGTAATATTGACTGGACCGCTTATTTCTGGAGAATTGAGGGCAAAAAGGATTGCGTTTACGGCATCATCGATATGGATCCATGACAGCCACTGCCTGCCGCTGCCAATCCTGCCGCCGGCAAACAGGCGGTAAGGCAGGATCATTTTTGGCAGGGCACCGCCGCTGCGCCCAAGAATTACCCCGAACCGCGCAAGCACTACCCGGGTTCCGGAGGATGCTGCCTTGCCGGCCTCTGTCTCCCACATCCTTACAGTGTGTGATAAAAAGTCTTCCTTGAAGGCTGGGGACTCCTCATCAAAGGTTTTATCGAGGGAGGTCCCGTAAATTCCTACGGCACTCGCATTGATCAGGACAGAAGGCCGTCTTTTCAGTGAACCTATGATCCGGTTTATTTCTCTTGAGGAATCAATCCTGCTTGTAATGATCTTTTCCTTCTGATCCTTCGTCCATCTCCCGCCATTCAAAGACTCTCCGGACAGATTGATCACTGCATCGATAACGGGCAGATTCTTCTCAGGATTACTGTCCCCGGACAGCCATTTTATATAAGTGATGTTTTCACTGGGTTTGCGGTCCTTCCGTGTCAGGACAAAGAGCCTGTCCCCCTGGCTTTGCAGCCTTGTGAGGAGTGCGCTTCCGATGAATCCTGTTCCGCCGGCTATCAAAATATTCATTTCCATTCCTCCTATGATAGCTGTTTCGCGCTTGTAAAGGGAAAACCCTGCAAAAATATGATACATTGGTTTCAGGGGGTGAATGAAATGGCCCGTATTTCAAAAATAACTGCCCAGAAAAAGCGTAATGACCGGTTTAACGTCTATATTGAAAAAGACGGAAGATCTGAATATGCTTTCAGCATAGATGAGGATGTCCTTATTAAATTTGACCTGAAAAAGGGTAAGGAAATAAGTGAATTTGATTTTATAGATATTGGCTTTCAGGAGGATATCCAGAAAGCGTTGAGTCAGGCTCTAAATTATTTATCCCACCGGATGCGGACTGAAACAGAAATCAGGAATCTTCTCCGGAAAAAAGAATGGGGCGATCCAGTCATCCAGGAAGTTATTCATAAGCTTTACGGCTTTAACTACCTTGATGATGGCGAATTCGCCAAAGCCTATGTGCGTACACAGATGAAAGCGAAGGGCAAGGGGAAGGACCTGATCTATAGGGAGCTAAAGGAAAAAGGGGTATCGGATCTTCATATCCAGTCAGGCTTAAGTGAGTATTCGCTGAGCCTTGAAGTGGAAAACGCAGCCCAGGCAGCCGAAAAGGCCTTTAAACAGGCTAAAACCTCATCTGAAAGAGAAGCCGTGCAAAAGACAGAAATGGCGCTCATGAGGAAAGGATTTTCAAGGGAATCCATCCAGGACGCGCTAAAACAGGTTTCCTTTGAAAAGGAAGATGAAGCAGAATGGGATGCGCTGGTAATACAGGGGATGAAGGCGCATCGGAGATATCAGAAATATACAGGCTACGAATATACCCAGAGGATGAAGCAGGCTTTGTTCAGGAAAGGTTTCCAGGCTGAGCTGATCGAGCGGTTTCTTGAAGAAGGGTTAGATACTTAAATCTTGGAGTGATGGGATATGAATGAAAAAAGATACAGCCAGCTGACTGCACATGAGCTTCAGCAGGAAATCAATTCATTGAGTGAAAAAGCTAGAAAGGCAGAACAAATGGGCATGGTCAATGAATATGCCGTGCTTGAAAGAAAGGCAGCTATGGCAAAGTCCTACCTGCTTGATCCAAATGACTTTAAGCCTGGCGAGTTATATGAAATTCAGGGTGCACCCGGAGAGTATTTTAAGGTTCAATATCTAAACGGCGTTTTTGCATGGGGCTTCCGTCTGCAGGGCAGCAAAGAAGAGGAAGCGCTGCCTATTTCCCTGCTCCTGAAAATTAAATAACCGGCTTACGAGAGCCGGTTCATTTATCGGTGATCGTTATCATTTGATTCAGGGCGTAATCCTGACGTTCGGAGGGTGTGAACTTCCGTGCCCTGGCATGCCTGGTGTCATGGCGGTGCTTGGTGCTCTGCGGCCGGCTTTCCATGCTCTTCATAAAAACACTCTCCGTAACCTGAATTTACTTTCCTCTGAGAGCTGAAGCCTTCATTCTTTCCTGTGGATGTGTATTGATAGTCCCGTCTGCCCTCTTTGAGGAATATTGTGCCTTAGCACGGGGGCCCGCATCATTTCCGGCAGTATCGCCTGGGAAGATTCTGTCTTTATTGCTCATCGGCCGCGGCCTCCTTACTGGGTATTGGGCTTTCTGAAAGCCCTGGTATTAGTATAAGGAATATCGGGGGAGCTATAATGACAAAAATAAGGTATGGGTGGTGAAAAGAAACATGAATAGTTATGTAGAAGAACTGACTGGCATTTTATTGGAGAAGAATCCGGGGCTTGAACCAGCCAGGGCCAGAACCTGGATTGAACTCATCTGGGAGGATTTTGAAGCAACTTATGCGAAAGCCGGACATGAATACCGCGGAGCGGAAATGACCTATAAATTTGTGAGGCAATTTGTGGAAAGCTACGGAGGCAGCCTGCATGAATTTATGGCTAAAAATCCTAAGTATAAACATATTCTGGACTCTGAAGGCCCAGTTCACTAACAACGGCTGGCTTATGGCTGCTGGATATCCGCTCTCTGAATGTATGATATAACGAGCGGAAGTCCACTGCCATAACCAGCCTTTTTCCATGCGGTCAGCCCGGAAGGATATCAAGTTTCTTCCTAAGTTTTTCTTCACTGAAAATCCAGCCTGTATACGAATTGATGATGTTCAGGTCCTGATCAAGGTGAACCACGGCAACAAACGGGTAATAACCGTTACTTCTATACCGGAGGTCTATGAAACGCACCTCAGAGATATCTTTGCCTTCTTTGATTTCAAACCGGTACACCGGAGAAAAGGAAAGGAAGGCGGAGAGGTTTTTATCATGCTTGGCAGCATCTAGTATCCGGCTGTCAGGCAGCGGGATCCTTTCAAATTTGTCCAGAATGGTCAGTTTCTTGTCATAAGACCTGGCCACATAGAAGTGGGTGCCGGTAAGAACGGCGATCCGCCAGCGGTGAAAGCGCATGGTCGGTGAAATGATAACTTTCTTAGCCTCGGGAATCAATTCGAACACCCGTTTCTTGACCTGGCGGTGTTCGATGATTCGAAGGACATAATAACCTGCCACCACCATGTACATAACCAGGAAGGTGATGCCGGGCGGAAAACCGAAGCCCCAGAGTATGATGCCCGCTATGTGAATTCCGAAGATGACCGGGTCAAATGTATTAATGATACCAAAAGCGACCCACTTTGAAGAAAAGGGCCGCAGTGCCTGTGTGCCGTACGCATTGAACAAATCCACGAACACGTGGAGTGCGACAGCAAGGAAGGTCCAGAGCCACAGATGGAGAAAATCCGCCCGGGGCAGCAACAGTCCGAGCGTCCCAGAAATTAACAGCGGCCAAAGGAGTACAGCCGGTATAGAATGGGTGATACCCCTGTGATTTCTTATATATACAGCATTGTTCCTTAATTTAAGTACAGTGTCCAGATCGGGAGCCTGCTGGCCTAAGATTGTGCCTATCAAGACAGCCTGTGCTGTGGCTGGATCGCTCCCGACAGCCGGGTCGAGTGCGGCAAGTCCCCCGAGCGCAATGCCCATTACAAAATGAGTCCCCGTATCCAATAAGCCAACCTCCTTGCGAATACCATTTTTTTGCTTATTACCCTTAAGAGGCAGCGTGGGTGAACGGCCCTATAGATAAAAAAATTATATTATTATTTTGGATGATTATTGCCCGGTTTATCCAGCAGCGGACCTGCTGACGGCAACAGGCAGCCTGCATATCAGTCCAGAAATCATATTAATATATTCCCTTTCTAACTAAAAGTTAACATCACGGAGGAAAGAACCTTGAAAAATGATCATTTAACAGAAAAAATAAATGTCCGGGGCTTCCAGAAGGACTTGATAAGCTGGTTTGACCGGGAGCAGAGAGACCTGCCCTGGAGAAAGGACAGAGACCCCTATAAAGTCTGGGTATCGGAAATCATGCTGCAGCAGACGAGGGTGGATACCGTAATCCCATATTTCAACCGGTTTATTGAGTGGTTCCCTACCATCTCAAGCCTGGCTGAAGCGGATGAGGAAAAGGTACTGAAAGCATGGGAAGGGCTTGGCTACTATTCGAGGGTCAGGAACCTGCAAAGTGCTGTCCGGGAAGTGGAAGCGGAATATGGCGGAATTGTCCCTGACACCCCGCAGGAAATTTCGAAGCTTAAGGGAGTAGGTCCGTATACAGCCGGAGCCATCCTGAGTATTGCATACGGCAGGCCAGAGCCTGCGGTTGACGGGAACGTCATGAGGGTTCTCTCCCGGATACTGCTTATCGAAGAAGATATTGCAAAGCCGAAGACAAGAAAGATTTTTGAAGCTGCAGTCAGGGAGCTGATTGATCATGAACATACATCTTCCTTCAACCAGGCCCTGATGGAGCTTGGAGCGATCATTTGTACACCGGGTGTACCTTCTTGTTTACTATGCCCTGTACGGGAGCATTGCAAGGCTTTTCAAGAAGGAGTGCAAGCGGGGCTGCCGGTCAAGAATCAGCAGAAGAAGAGCAGGACCGTGCCGATAACCGCTGCTGTGCTGACAAATGGAAAAGGGGGAATATTAATCCATAAGCGGCCGTCCACCGGTTTATTAGCCAATCTGTGGGAATTCCCGAACTTTGAGGATGCAGGGGCGCTCATGACCAGGCGGGAGAGCTTCAGGCAGCTTTTCTCAGAGAGCCTGGGTGCAGTCCCGGAGCTCGGACCCCACCTGCTCAGCCTCGAGCATGTCTTCTCGCATCTGAAATGGAAAATGGAAGTGTATGCAGGCGAAGTGGATGGCATTCCTGAAGAAGCTTTGCAGCAGGGTTACAGATGGGCTGCAGAATCGGAAATCGAAAATTATGCATTTCCCGTGTCCCATCAAAAAATCTGGAAGGCGTATCTCGATTCAATAAATTAGGGGGCGATGCCCCCTTCAATCATAGCTGGTCCTGGTGCCGTGGGTATAGTCTGCTTCATTTCTCTTCATGCCCTGGCGATTTTCAATTTCTTTAACAATTTCCCTGTGGATGGCTTGTCCTTCTGAATTAAGATAGGGTACCATTTGTTGCAGGGACTGATGAAAAAAAGCGAGCTCGCTGTTTGCCCACTCGGTTTTAGGTACCATGGTAAGTTCCGTCATATCACGGCCAACATACATATAGAATCTTCCTCCTTTTAGGATGCCTGGAATTCCTATTTTTCCTGCAGATGGCCGTTCATTATTCATAAAATCTTGGAAAGGGTGTTAATTATGACACAAAGAGTCGCATTAGTAACAGGAAGCAGCAGGGGGCTGGGAAGGGCTACCGCCCTCCGGCTAGCCCGTGAAGGATATGATATCGTAATAAACTATGCCAGGAGCAGGACGGCAGCTGCCGAGGCTGCTGCCGAAATTGAAGCAATGGGCAGGAAAGTGCTGCTGGTTAAAGCAAATGTCGGCGACACGGCTAAAATAAAGCTTATGTTTGACGAAATAGAGAATGTTTTTGGGCGGCTTGATGTTTTTATCAGCAATGCTGCATCAGGTGTACTGCGTCCGGCGATGGACCTGCAGGAATCTCATTGGAATTGGACGATGGACATCAACAGCAAGGCTTTTCTCTTCTGCGCACAGGAAGCGGCAAAGCTCATGGAGAAAAACTGCGGAGGCAAGATGGTCAGCATCAGTTCCCTCGGTTCCATCCGGGTGCTTGAAAACTACACGACAGTGGGTGTTTCCAAAGCCGCACTGGAAGCATTGACAAGATATCTCGCTGTAGAGCTTTCTCCGAAGAATATCTGTGTAAATGCGGTATCAGGCGGGGCAATTGATACCGAGGCGCTCAAGCACTTCCCGAACCGTGAAGAACTGCTGAAGGATGCTGCAAGCCAGACCCCAGCAGGAAGAATGGTGGAAATCGAGGATATGGTCAACACTATCATGTTCCTTGTTTCAGATGATTCAAGCATGATCCGCGGCCAGACAATCATCGTGGACGGCGGACGTTCCCTGATCATGTAAAACAGAAAAAATTTTAAAAATGCCGGATATACTCCACGGCTCTTGGTTACATTAAAATTCGTGGAGGTGATAATCATGGCAAACAACTTCGGAAAGTCTCAATCACAGACTAATGCTCAACAAGTTAGACAACAAAACCAACAAGCTTCTCAAGGTATGGGCGCTTCTGCTTCTCAAGGCCAATTCGGCACTGAGTTTGCTTCTGAACGTCAAACTAACGTTCAGCAAGTAAGACAACAAAACCAACAAGCTTCTCAAGGTATGGGCGCTTCTGCTTCTCAAGGCCAATTCGGCACTGAGTTTGCTTCTGAACGTCAAACTGACGCTCAGCAAGTAAGACAACAAAACCAGCAGGCTCAATCTCAAGCTCAACGCAACAGCAGCCAAAAATAATTGCTACCCCATTAGAGAGGGCGGATCATATCCGCTCTCTCTTTCTTCGGAATCCATCCTCATCGACAAAACTTCTCTAAAGTCTACAGAATAAGTCAAAGGGAATCCTTCGGTCAAAAAGAATCTATGTAGTAAAGAAGGAACTGGCGGGAGGGATTCGCTTGAAGCGTTTTGATTACCTGGTAAACGAGCAGTTAAAGACAATGGAAAGACTGCTGTACCTGCAGACCGAGCTGGAAAGATGCCAGGACATTGAACAGGAGCTGGATTCTCTTGATGAAGGGGCGGAGCTTGCCGCTCTCAGGGAAGAAATGGACCTGATGAAAATTAACTTAAGGAGTATTCAAAAAACCTTTGAAAACCAGACAGAGGAAGTTATCCGTTCTTATCAGGAAGCGCATTTAAATACAATTTAACCGCTTTTTTTAAGAGTCATTGAATTTCAATGACTCTTTTGTTTTAAAAAGATTTTATTATCGTTATAATAGTAGAATAACTTATAGCCAATACCACTATTCAAGCGTTATAGGAGGCGATGCTCGTTCGCTTATGTCGCCGCAAAGTAAAGGTACAGGTGAAGGTTCACTGTATTCTTAAAAGCAGAGGAGAAATAAAATATGGGGATTCCCGGAGAAGGAGAAAAAATCCAAATACAAAGCTACAAACATAATGGGCGGATTCATCGAATCTGGGAAGAAACCACGGTCTTGAAGGGCACACAGAGCCTCGTGATCGCTGCAAATGACAGAACCATGGTCACCGAATCAGACGGCAGAACCTGGATTACAAGAGAACCGGCAATCTGCTACTTCCATTCAAGCTTATGGTTCAATATCCTGGGAATGTTGAGAGAAGACGGTGTATACTATTACT
Organism: Paraperibacillus esterisolvens; assembly: GCF_046237625.1. Taxonomy (GTDB): domain Bacteria; phylum Bacillota; class Bacilli; order Bacillales; family DSM-1321; genus Paraperibacillus; species Paraperibacillus esterisolvens. Next base: position 800,090 of record NZ_CP143545.1, read on the forward strand.
GCAACCTCAGCTCGCCGTTTGTGTATGATAACGAAGCGCTTAAGTATATTGACTATGACCTCGATATCAAGGTGTATCCGGATATGACCTTCAATATCCTCGATGAAGACGAATATGAGCTTCATGGCAGGGAAATGGGATATCCCGTGGTTATCGACAAGATACTCAGGCGGAATATGGACAATCTCATCCATTGGATACGTCAGCGAAAAGGACCGTTTTCACCAGATTTCATCGATAATTGGTATGAACGATTTCTAACCTACAGGAAATAAATCAGTTTGCCGCATTGGAATTCCAGGGTACAAGATACCTATATGCTGTGTTTCAAAGCCTGTTGTCCCATCAACAGGTTTTTCTATTGAATACTTAATAAGAAGGTGACCATCTTGGGGAGCATCAGGCGATATATGCAGTTCGTCCAGCCATATAAATGGCAGATAGCCGGGACGATCCTGATCGGTTTAGTGAAATTCGGGATCCCGCTCCTGCTGCCATATTTAATAAAATATGTGGTAGACGACGTAATCGGCAATCCTGGCCTATCAGCCAGCGCCAAAACAGAAAAACTTCTTTGGGCCATGGGAATCATGGCATTCATTTTTGTTATAGTAAGGCCGCCGGTGGAATATTACCGGCAATATTTTGCCCAGTGGACAGGAAGTAAGATTTTGTTTGACATCAGGAACCGCCTGTACACACATGTGCAAAAACTCAGTTTCAAGTATTATTCAAATAACAGGGTCGGGGAAGTCATTTCACGGATCATCAATGACGTTGAGCAGACCAAAGACTTCGTCATGACCGGGATGATGAATCTCTGGCTCGACCTGGCAACAATCGTGTTCGTTGTGGCCATCATGTTTACCCTTGATGTAAAGCTGACCTTCGTGTCAATTTTGATGTTCCCATTCTATGCTCTATCCATCAAATACTTCTTTGGCACACTCAGATCGCTTACACGGGAGCGTTCCCAGGCGCTTGCAGAAGTCCAGAGCTATCTGCACGAAAGAATCCAGGGTATGCCGGTCATTAAAAGCTTTGCCATTGAAAATTATGAGCAGGCAAGATTCGGAAGCCAAAACAAAAATTATCTCGACAAAGCACTTAATCACACACGCTGGAATGCCAAATCATTCGGTGTTGTTAATACAATCACGGATATTTCACCGCTCCTTGTTATAGGATACTCAGCATACCTTGTCATACACGGAGACCTTACAGTAGGAACCATGGTAGCATTCGTCGCATACATTGACCGCCTATACGGCCCCCTGCGCCGGATGGTCAACTCGTCCACCACCCTGACACAGGCTTTTGCGTCAATGGACAGAGTCTTTGAGTTCATGGATGTCAAGTATGACATAGAAGATGCCCCTGATGCGAAGGAAGCAAAGAATATCAAAGGAAAGCTCTCTTTTGAAGATGTATCCTTTGCATACAATGAAGGGGAAGGAGATGTCCTGAAAAACCTATCACTTGAAGTCAGGCAGGGAGAAACCATTGCCCTGGTAGGGATGAGCGGAGGCGGAAAATCGTCCCTGGTCAGCCTGCTCCCGAGATTTTATGATGTGACAGGGGGACGCATCCTCCTGGATGGAGTGGATCTCAGAGATTATAAGGTGAGAAGTCTGCGGGACAAAATTGGGATGGTGCTGCAGGATAACATCCTGTTCAGCGAGTCCGTCATGGCTAACATCCTGATGGGCAAGCCCGATGCAACCGAAGAAGAAGTATACAGGGCCGCACGCGCTGCCAATGCCCATGACTTCATTACCAACCTGCCGCAGGGCTATGACACCAAAGTCGGCGAACGCGGCGTCAAGCTCTCAGGCGGTCAAAAGCAAAGAGTAGCCATCGCCAGGGTATTCCTGAAAAACCCGCCAATCCTGGTACTCGACGAAGCAACATCTGCCCTTGATCTCGAAAGCGAACACCTAATCCAGGAAGCACTCGAGAAACTAGCCAAGGACAGAACCACCTTTATCGTCGCACACCGGCTCTCAACCATAACCCATGCCGACCGCATCGTACTCATCGAATACGGCCAAATCGCAGAAATCGGCACACACGAAGAACTCATGAAAAAACAAGGCGGATACTACCGATTATTTCAAGTACAGCAATTGGACAACTAGAAAGGCGGAGAACGGTGCTTTTCAAGTGAAATATTTAAAAAGCATGATGACATACAAATAGAGTCAAAGGAATAAAACTCAGCAGAAAAGCAGACGCCTGACAGGCGTAAGCAGGGCGGTATAAAAAGGCCGCCCTTGCCTTTTAATGGCGGCCAGCTTACGACCGAAGGCGTCAGTTCGGAGCTGGACAACTAGAAAGGCGAAAAGCGGTGCCTCCCAACTAAGACTAAGGAATAATACTATGACTTGCCAATTTCGTAAAACCAGCTAGTTTAAGCAGGAAGGCAGAGATCCGATAAAGAAGACTTGCTGATTGGCGAGCGTTAGCGAAGACAGAAGCATAGTCGCCCTTATGCTTTTGCCAAGCATAAGACGAGCCGGCCATGAGAAGTGATCTTCTTCTCATGGCCGGCTTGGCTTATGACTCGAGGATCTCAGCTTGGAGCTGGACAACTAGAAAAGCGGAGAACGGTGCTTTTCAAAGAGTATATATATAAAACAGAATGAAGTACAAATCGTGTAATAACAGAAAAACTCAGCAGAAAAGCAGACGCCTGACAAGCGTGAGAAGGGCGGCATTAAAAGGCCGCCCTTTGCCCTTTAAAGGCGGCCGGCTTACGGCCGAAAAAGGGAATGAAGGATATTATCAGGGCGAAAATGAAAAGAAATGTCCTTTATAAGGTGGAATGAAGGATATTTCAGAGCAGGAGTGTGAGTGAAACGCCTTTTCTCAGGAGTATGAAGGACGTTTTGGAGCGGATTGGAGTGAAACGTCCCTTCATCAGGGGAATGAAGGACTTTTTGGAGCGGATGGTGGAGTAAAAAGTCCTTCATCGAGGTGGATGAAGAACATCTTCCTGGAAAAAGTAAAAAGATATGTCTTTCATATCCTCCTGAACAGAGGAGCTCCCGCGATAACAAATTACAGCCACTCCTTGCAAAACGAAATAAAACCTGCCATTAAGGCAGGTTTAGGAATCTTTATCATTTATGGATACATCATTCGTTTCACTGTGGAAAGAAAAGAAGCTGGTGATAAGTGTATCAAGATGCTCGATATCTTCCTCATATTCAATGATGGAGGAGACGATGGGCATCATATGGTAGAGGAGGCAGTATTGTTCATCGCTAAGATCCTCCGGCCCTTTCAGCAAGAGCTTTACCAGTTCCACTTTATTTCCGGTTTCTTCTGTGCTGAAGGTATGTGATTTGATTTTACCGTTATATTTCAGCATTACTTGTTCGTGCTGGTAGATGAGCATATCCATCTGCTGCTGGATGCTGGCCTGGAACTTCTCAGGCATCTGCTGCAGTTCGTTCTCGTAGCGATGAAGCCTTCTCAGTGTATCCAGAGCTTTTTTTACAGTGGAAATCATCTGCCGGTATACGACGAGTTTCCGGGATTTTGCTAGCCTTTCCCGCTTGAGGAAGTTTCTTTCTTCCTTGTACATCAGGTACAGCTGCTCAAGCTTGATGATTTCTTCTTTGAAGCGGCCGATTTCGGATTTCAGCTGGCCGTGGTCACTTGCATGACGGGTGTTAATCCGTATCCATTGAAATATTTCCTCAGCAAGTGAAGCGATCCTGGTGTATACTTTTGTTTCGTATTTGGGAGGCAGGAAAATTAAATTTACAACAAATGCAGATAATATCCCAATCAATATGGTTGAGAACCTGAGCCATGCAAAGTTTAAAAAATTGCCGCTTTGGCTCTCCATAATCGCAATCAGCGTTACAAGAGCTATGGAGATAGAGTTTTTCATATTATATTTCAAGTTGATCGATATGACGATGATGGCAGCAAGCCCGATAAAGAATGGATGATTCCCGAACAGCAGAACAAATGAAGTGGCAACAAAAGCGCCGACCAAATTAGCCTGGATTTGTTCGAGTATCGTTACATATGAACGATATATAGTGGGCTGTATGGCAAATATTGCTGAAATTGCAGCAAATACAGGTGTGGGCATGTTGAAGAACTGTGATACATAGATGGCTAAGACAATTGCAATTCCCGTTTTTAAAATGCGGGCGCCGAGCTTCATGAATAAATGTCCTTTCTGGATTTTGATCAAAGAATCCGTGGCATTTTTTTAGTAAACAATTATGTAATATACAAGCTTTCAGTAAGAAGTTCAATAGGCAGGGCTCACTTTTATTAAAATTATGCCTTTAGTTACTGTACATACCCTCTTTAAAAGAAAAAATATCATAAAAAAAAAGAGACTGGCCGCAATCAGGAGCCTGACACCTGTAGAACCATTAAGGAAGCATTTGCCGTTCCTTACTTGGGTCAACCGGGGAGTCAGGCCCTGGGGGTCAGTCTCTTTTAATGTTATTCAGTTGAAACAGACGGGTCAGCCTGTTCTTTGACCGGCTGGATCTGCACGAAGTGTGAAGAAGGGGAGTTGAGAAGTTTCCGCAATTCCTCTGCTTCAGCAGTTTGATCCTGCTCTTCCAGAAGGGTGATATACTGACCTAGCAGTTCCTGTACATCTTCTATGCCCCCGCTTGAAAGTCCCGTAATGGAAACCTTGGCCCCTATGGCAATCCGTCTTTCGATGGCTTCCCTGGTCAGGCCCATATCAGGCTGCAGCCTAAGATATACGCTTCCGCCAGTCATGCCGGCGCATATCCAAGGTCCCGGATCGCCGAGGACAAGGCCTCTTCCGTTTGTCATATATTCAAATGCAAACCCTTTAATATTGGCATTCACACCGATATTTCCGTGTTCCCTGGCAGGCAGGGGCTTCTTCAATCTTCCGCCGATGATAATATCGGCACCTGAGAGCCTGATTCCTGCTCTCGCATCTGCATCTCCCTGCGCGATCAAAAGGCCTTCCTGCGCGCCGTAGCCGAAGCCTTTCCCGACAGAACCGTTATAGAACCGGCCATCCTGTCCTTTAGACTTGAAAACCCGGACACTTCCGCCGAAGGAAGTTTTGCCGATCCCGTCCTGTGCACCGCCGGAAACTTCTATATCAATCCCGAAACTGTTATATGCTCCAAGACCGTTGCCAGGGATGGAATTCTGATAGGCAAGCTTGATATCCGGCAGCTGCTTGTAGGATCCGTCCAGGCGGTTTCTGACTCTGTGGCAGGAGACCCTGCTCGCCAGCACCCGCTGTTCAGACCGTACTGAGTCAAACTTCCGAGATTGATGAAGCTCATCAACGCTCGAATCCAGATATTCAGCACCTGCCGCCACTGCAAAGGATTCCTGCTCTCGTGATGCGGCAGCTTCTCTGTATGCAATCTGGCTGATATCAAGCGGTTTGAGCAGGTAGGTAAGATCAAGCTTATCCTGGCCTTTCACCTGTTCAAGCATATTGGATTTTCCGACTGCGTCCTGAAGGTTTTTAATCCCGGCTGCTGCCGCCAGCTCCTGGAGTTCCTGCCCGAATGCAGTGAAAAGATTGGTCAGCCCCTGCACGGCCAGATCAAACTTACGCGGGACAAATCTTCTAAGTCCATGTTCCTTGGCCTGTGCTTCTGTCTCAATCTGAGTGGCAATTCCGACGTGACAGGTGTCAAGATGGCAGCCGCGGCAGGTTGTGCACCCGACAGCAATCATGGAAAGAGTGCCAAAGCCGATGCGGTTCGCGCCGAGGAGCATGACTTTAAGGACATCATTTGCGCTCTTTATGCCGCCGTCCGCCCAAATTTCCACGGTATCCCGAATGCCTGCTTCAAGCAGGGCATTATGGGCTGCTTTTACGCCGATTTCAACAGGGAGGCCCACATGCTGCAGGGCATGAATCCGGGCAGCCCCTGTACCGCCGTCAAATCCGGAGAGGGTGATGATATCTGCGCCTGCCTTGGCGATACCGACAGCGATGGTTCCTATATTGGGTACAACAGGAACTTTTACTGCAACCTTGGCCTGATCGTTGGCCGTCTTCAGTTCATGGATCATTTGGGCAAGGTCTTCAATGGAATAAATATCATGGTTATTGGATGGCGAGATCAGGTCGGAACCGATGGTGGCGTTCCTTGCTTCAGCGATCTTTGCAGTCACCTTTGAACCTGGGAGATGGCCGCCCTCACCGGGCTTTGCTCCCTGGCCTATCTTGATTTCAAGAAGATTGGATGAGTTCAGGAGTTCTGCATTCACGCCAAAACGCCCGGATGCAATCTGCTGGCCGCGTGTGCGCGGATACTTGCCCAGCATATCCTTAATTTCTCCGCCTTCCCCATTTAAACTGATCATATTCATCCGGTCGGCTGCTTCCGCGTAGGCCCGGAATGCTATCTCGTTTTGCGAGCCAAAGCTCATGGATGAAATGAGGAACGGGAGGCTGTGCTCCCCTACGCTGATGTCGACAGTTTCAGCCGGCAGAGGGTCCTTCACAGTCTTTAGGCTGGTAAGGTGGCGGATCGCTGTCGGGTTCTCCTGCTCCTGTTCAGAAATCTTTTCCTTATAGGCTGAGTAGTCACCAGTAGCGGCAATCTCACCGATAGCCTTCCAAATTCGCGGGAAGACGTGGAACGATTTGGCTGCCCGTTCCTTTTCATTATAGAAATGTTCTGCCCTCTCCATGGCATCCTGCTTCAGATAGCTGATATCGTGGGAGATGGCATCAGAGCCGAAAAAGTTTACAATGGCCAGGACCTCAGCCAGATCCTCATGCAGTCCGATGCTTGAGAACAGCCGTCCATATCCGCGCAGTTCATGGATTCCAATCGTCGAGATGACCTTTTCAAGGCCTTTGACGAGGGCATTATAAAGATTGATCAGCGGCTTAGGATCGGTATCTGCCACCGTCAGGAACATGTAATAAGGATTGATGGCATTAGCGCCAAGCCCGTAGGCCAGGATCAAATCATGCAATGAGCGGATGGAGGCTGACCTGAGCAGGATGGAGCACTCCCGCCGCAGTCCGGCATTCGTCAAATGGCGGTCTACAGCCGAGGTTGCAAGCAACGGATCCAGCCAGTAGTGACCATCCAGATGGACCTTGCTGTCATCCAGGACCAAAAATGCTTTTCCTGAGCGGGCTGCATCTTCAGCTTCCAGGCTGATTCTCTTCAATGCATCCATCACAGATTCATCAGTCTTGACTGCAGCCGTGATTACAGCTGCACGGCCATCCTTTTGAAAGAGGTGCAGAATCTGCTCATAGCCCGGCTGTATGATCTCAGGCGAACTGATTGTACCCGGCAGTCCTTCAAGGACGATGGGAGAGAGAAGCTCGATAACTGAATGGGCTTCTTCCGCTTTGAATAATGACGGTCTTCTGCCAAGGATCGTACGGGTGGAGAAGTGTTCAGTCTCACGGTCCCGGTCGATGGCAGGGTTGGTTACCACTGCGACACTTTCCTTAATGAAATCGGCGATGTTTTTCCTTTCGGGATTTACAGCTGCAAGAGGCGCATCATGACCGAGCGACCTGATTGGTTCTGCCCCTTTTTCAGCCATCTGCTCTACGAGCTGGACATGGTCACGCTCCCAGCCGAAGGATTTATACATGCCGTTATGCAGTTTTTCAATTGTATTCTGTGTGACCACTTTCTCTACAGCCGGCGGGAGGAGGCGGACACGGTCGCCGGAAAGCATGAGCTTCTGCTGGAACAGCGAATAGACCTCCTCCTGGTATGCGCTGTATTCATAGACCTTTATCTTTCCATCTTCCCACTTGAGGCCAACCTTTTCACCGGGTCCGAGCGGTTTAGGGTCGGCTGTGTAATCAGCAGACGCTATAATCCCCGGCTCCGAGGAAAATAGATACGATGTTTCCGTACTAAGCTGCCAAAGCGGTCTCAGGCCAAGGGCGTCAACGGAGAATACCGCTTCATGCCCGAACCTGGAAATAATGCCGGCAGGACCCTGGGCATAATGTCCCCATGCCTCGCGCAGGTAAGTATACAGATCCTGCAGATGTTCAGGATATTGCTTCATTTCACTGATGATAGGCGGGAACAGAACATCCATAGCCTCAAAAAGGGAGTAACCATGCCGGCAGATAAGCGTTTCAATCGTCCTGCTCAAATCCTGTGAATCACTGCCCTGCTTTACAAGGGGAACGTCGATCATCCGTGCTTCGTCGCGAAGCTTGGCTATGGTATTGATTTCTCCGTTATGTCCCAGCACACTGAACGGCTGGACTCTGAAAAAGCTGGATAATGTATTTGTTGAATAGCGATTATGTCCAAGTGTCATGGTGGAAGCGATCAGCGGGTCGGAAAGGTCCTTATAGTATTTAGGGAGGATATCGCCCGCCCCCATCACTTTATATACCGCATGATACTGGCTGAGTGACGAAACATGTATATTTTCATTACTTTCAAGTTCAACGATCAATTCAAACAGCATCTTTGAACGCTCTTGCTGATCGGCTGCAGGGGCAAGGCCGGCTATCTGCCAGAACAAAGGATTCTCCTGAAGGGCAATCGGGCCAAGGGCCTCTGGATCATGGACTCCATCTGTTTCGAATTCAACAGAAAGGCCGCGTTCCGCAAGCTTCCTGTGGATAAATTCCTTCAACGGTTTCTTATCTGTCTTACTGTTGAAGAAAAAATGGCCGACAAAAAAAGCTTCACTGGCACAAAGTGCAGAGTCAATGCCGGATACTTCAAGCTTTTTCTCCCATAATGAACGGGGGATGTCAATGTGGATGCCAACTCCGTCACCTTCGTTGTTGATAAACCCTGCCCGGTGATTCATCGTCACCAATGCATCGATACAGGAGAATATATTGGCCCGCGTCGGAACCTGCTCTTTTTCAATGCATGCAACAATTCCGCAGGCGTCATGTTCGTGCTTATAATATTCTTTGAATGAAGCCGGATTCCATGTCTGGGTCATTGGATAGGCGATATAAGGAACGAACCTTATATTCTGCCGTTCACCTCCTATGGGATAACTTAAACTGATAGCACAAAATTTTCAGAATAGTATGTTTATAGTAGCACTTTAAATTGGAAAAATCAATGAATATGCAAGTAGGTGAATATGCCTGAAAGTGTATATAAAATCAGGCAAAAATTAAAACTTTCTTTGTAAGCGTTTTCAAACTTATTCAGAGAAAAAACTCCCGGGATGAAAGCGCCCGGGAGTGAATAATAAATGTATATTTATAACTACTTTTTATGCCAGCTGTGCAAAGGCTTGCTCGACGGCCTGAATGGTTTCCTTTATATCCTTATCCGTATGGGCTGTGGTGATGAACCATGCTTCGTACTTGGAAGGGGCCAGGTTGATGCCCTGGTTCAGCATGAGCTTGAAGAACTTTGCAAACAGATCGCCGTCTGTATTTTCAGCCTGTTCATAATTGACTACTTTCTCTTTGGTGAAGTAAATGGTCAGGGCTCCCTTTAACCTGTTGATGGTAATGGGAACGCTGTGTATTGCTGCCGCATGCAGTATCCCATCCTCAAGGATGGCTCCCAGGCGATCAAGCTCTTCATATACACCGTCTTCTTTCAGGACTTCAAGGCAGGCAATCCCTGAAAGCATGGAAGCTGGGTTCCCAGCCATGGTCCCTGCCTGGTACGCCGGGCCGAGCGGAGCCACTTTCTCCATGATCTCCCTGCGGCCGCCATATGCTCCGATAGGGAGGCCGCCGCCGATAATTTTGCCGAGAGCCGTAAGATCAGGCTGTACGCCTAAGAGATCCTGGGCGCCGCCATACATAAACCGGAAGGCTGTGATCACTTCGTCGTAAATAACAAGGCCGCCCGCATCGTGCACAAGCCTGTTCACTTCTTCGAGGAATCCGGGCTTTGGCTCGACAATGCCGAAGTTGCCGACAATCGGTTCCACCAGGATCGCGGCAATTTCGTCGCCCCATTTGGCGAGTGCCTCTTTTAAGGGTTCCGTCTCATTGAAAGGAACCGTGATCACCTCATTGGCGATTGATTTCGGCACACCTGCGGAATCCGGTGTACCGAGTGTGGAAGGGCCGGATCCTGCTGCCACCAGGACAAGGTCTGAGTGGCCGTGATAACAGCCGGCAAATTTAATGATCTTGTCCCGGCCGGTATAGGCACGGGCCACCCGTATGGTCGTCATGACAGCTTCTGTGCCTGAATTAACGAAACGCACTTTCTCAAGGTTAGGCATGGCTTCTTTCAACATCTTTGCAAAGGTCACTTCATAGGGTGTCGGCGTTCCAAATAGAATACCATTTTCGGCGGCCTTGGTTATGGCAGCTGTGATATGGGGATGGGCATGTCCCGTAATGATGGGGCCATATGCTGCCAGATAATCGATATATTTATTGCCGTCCACATCATAGAAGTAGGCTCCCTTTGCTCTTTCCATTGCCACCGGCGACCCGCCGCCAACAGCCTTATAGGAACGGGATGGACTGTTGACGCCCCCGACAATGTGCTCCTGTGCTTCTTTATGTAATGATTCTGATTTTAGGAATTCCATACTTACCTCCAACATTTCTTTTCAAGCCTCCCATTATTCTAGCACTTTGACATACTTGAATACAGAAGTATGTCTCATGCTTAATTTTCCAATCAGGTATATGCCGGGAGGACGGGCCGTACATTTATAATAAAGAGGAATCTTTTCTAAAAGATTGTTATTTTGTAATGAGTTTTGTAAGGAGATAAAAATAATTAAACAAGTTGATTGGAGCGGAAGGCGCGAGACTCCTGTTCCAGCTGCGAGACTTATGCTTTTCGGGTAACTGCCTGCCAAATTAGTCTATTTTTATAATTAAAATTGATAAAACATTGTACATTTAATGTTATCAAATTTAGCAGGAACCGTTCTCCGCTTTTCGCCTGAGGGAGCTGCGGGACAGGTGAGACCCCGCAGGCAAAGCCGAGGAGGCTCAGTGCCCGCCCCGCTCAAATGGAGTACCTGCAGCGGAAAACCAACTTTCCTGTTCAAAAGCCGTAATGTAAGCGAAACAGCCTAAAGAAATAATAACTGAGGGATGCTACTTGATAAACATATTGCTGATGGCAGCGATCTTTTGCATGTTTATGAGTCTCAAGGGACTATTCACTCCAATTGGTGAGCTGGATAAAAATCTGACGGTAAGGAATTTTATTTGGCTTGGACTGTTATATGGTACTATTACACTAGGGTTTGCACTCATCTACTTGCTTTTGGAATTAAAAAGCTATACAGTTTTGCTTGAAAAGGGACAGCCTTTAGAGGGAAGTTACATATATAAACTTGGTACCACCCTGTATTTCAGTTCCATCACGTTCTTTTCTGTAGGCTATGGCGATTTGGTTCCGAGCGGATTCGGGCGGATTGTGGCATCCATTCAAGCCTTTATGGGTTATGCCCTCCCGGCAGCTTTTGTCGTAAGGTCGGTATTCCACGGAGGGGCGTCTGATAAACCATGAATATCCGCTGCCGTAAAAATACTTTTCATGCCTGCAGGCTGTCTTTTATAGCATGTATTATCTTCAAATGGAGGCGTTACCATGGAAATACAAACGGGCAATACTGCCCCGGATTTTACCCTTGAAGCGAGCAATGGGGAGAAGATCAGCCTGTCCGATTACAGAGGTAGAAATGTGGTGCTGTACTTTTATCCAAAGGATATGACCCCGGGCTGTACCACGGAAGCCTGCGATTTCCGGGATAAGCATGAGGAATTTGAAGGGCTTGATACTGTCATCATCGGCATAAGCCCAGACCCGGTGAAAAAGCATGAAGCTTTTATAGAAAAGTATGGCCTGCCCTTCCTCTTGCTGGCAGACCCTGACCATATAGCTGCAGAAGCGTATGGTGTCTGGAAATTAAAAAAGAACTTCGGGAAAGAATATATGGGGATTGAGCGTTCGACCTTCATCATCGGTAAAGATGGCCGAGTGGTCAAGGACTGGCGCAAGGTAAAGGTAAAAGGGCATGTTGATGAAGCCCTGCAATATATAAAAGAAAATTTATAGACAAAGGGAGAAAAAATCATGAGAGATAATCGGTTAACGAAGCTTGCAAATGTGCTGCTGACCCATTCTGTGGCTATAAAAGAGAATGAACGCGTGCTGATCAGGGGGAGTGTTACTGCCCAGCCTCTTATTAAGGAATTGATCGATGGTGCCTATAGTCTTGGTGCATATCCTTATGTAGAACTAATGGAAGAAGAAATCAGCCAGCATCTTGCTATGGGGGCAACCAGGGAGCAGCTCGAGACGCAGGCGGCGTGGATGTTGAAGAAATATGAAGATGTCGATGCAGTCATCATTGTGATCGGAGAAGAAAATGATTCTGAGATGAGCGAAATCCCTTCAGAAAAACACAGGATACGAGGGGAAATCATGAAGCCGGGAACGTTCTTTTATGTGAATAACAGAAGGTGGGTCCTCCTGAATTACCCAACCAAGGGTCTTGCTCAAAAAGCGGGCATGAGCACAAGGAGATTCGAAGACTATCTCCTGGATGTATGCACTGTCGATTACAGTAATATGCGCAAAGCCATGCAGCCCCTCAAGGAGCTTATGGAAAGAACGGATAAGGTGCGCCTTGTTTCGCCGGGAACAGATCTGACTTTTTCAATTAAAGGAATTCCTGCCGTTGTATGCTCTGGTGAAAATAATATCCCGGATGGCGAGGTTTTTACTGCTCCGGTTAAAGACAGTGTCAATGGAACCATCGCCTTTAATACTCCATGCCCTTATCATGGGACTAACTTCAGGAATGTTTCCCTGACATTCAGAGACGGAAAAATCGTTGAGGCATCAGCAGATCAGACTGAAAAAATCAATAAAGTTTTCGATACAGATGAAGGTTCTCGTTATGTTGGCGAGTTTGCCATCGGTGTCAATCCGATGATCAAGGAGCCGATGGGCGATATCCTATTTGATGAAAAAATCTGTGGAAGCCTGCATTTCACTCCTGGGGAAGCGTATGAAGATGCCGACAATGGCAACCGTTCATCCATACATTGGGATATGGTGCTGATTCAGCGCCCTGAATACGGAGGCGGGGAAATTTACTTCGACGATGTGCTGATCCGCAAAGATGGATTATTTGTTATAGAGGAACTTGAAGGATTAAATCCTGAACGGTTGATCTAAGAAGCCCTTTTTATCCAAAGAGGGTATTTGTCCACTCCTTCATCTGGAAAATGCATATCATTACATTAGGAATACCTCCTCAGATGAATGACCTTTCGGGCCCTGGCGGCCCGTTTTTTATTGGCTGAAAATTCCCCTGTGCCCCATGGCGTGATAAACTTTTCTTAAAATTCATTGATAAGGGATGACTTTTTCATGCTTATACAATTCACATTCACACCGCCGGCTGACTTGCAGCAGCAGTTAATAAACAACTACCCGGACATCACCTTCAGGTTTCAGAAGTCCATAGCAGCTGATGATCGCTATCTTCCGGAAGCGAAAATCCTGGTCACATACGGTGAAGACCTCGAGGATGTACATATACAACATGCAAAGCGCCTGGAATGGGTCATGGTCATGTCTGCAGGGCTTGAAAGAATGCCTTTCAAAGCTTTGCTGGATAAGGATGTCCGAGTTACGAACGCAAGAGGGATCCATAAAATCCCGATGGCTGAGTTTACCATCGGAAGGATACTGGAAGTTGAAAAGAAAATGCGGGAGCTGCGGGAATTAGAGAAAAAACATATCTGGGATAGAGATCATCAGTTTGGGGAGCTATACGGAAAGACCATGATTGTGATCGGAGCCGGCGCAATCGGAAGTGAAGTGGCGCGCCTTGCAAAAGCATTTGGAATGTCGGTGGCTGGAATCAACAGAGACGGCCGGCCGGCAGAGCACTTCGACAGAACAGCAGGCATGCAGAAATTGATGGACGAGATTCCTGCCGGTGATTATATTGTGTCGGTGCTGCCAAGCACCGCGGAGACAAAGCATTTCCTGACAGATCAGCACTTTAATGCCATGAAGGAAGGTGCGATATTCATCAACATAGGCAGAGGAGATGCTGTAGAGGAAAAGGTGCTGCTTGGAGCCCTCCAAAATGGATGCATCAGGCATGCTATACTGGACGTTTTTCATGAAGAGCCGCTTCCTGCTGAACACCCATACTGGGAAATGGATTCAGTGACCATTTCTCCCCATATATCGAGCATTTCGCAAAATTACCTGCCGCGCTGCTTTGAGATCTTTGAGTATAATCTACAGCGCTTCTTGAAGGGAAAAAAGGATTTTAAAAATGAAATTGACTTGGAAAGAGGGTACTAAAGCATGAAGATTTATACGAAAACAGGAGACAAGGGCACTACATCACTTATATACGGTCAGAGAGTGAACAAGAATGACATGCGGGTAGAGGCTTACGGGACGTGTGATGAAGCAAATTCCGCAATCGGTCTTGGCCTCAGTTATTTGCACGAAACAGAATTTGAGGGGAAGGAACTGCTCGCAGGCGATATCAACCAGATTCAGACCATCCTGTTCCATGTAGGAGCTGAGCTGGCTACGCCCCAAGGAAAAAAGGTCAGCTGGGAGCTTAAGGCTGAACATATTGAACAGCTGGAAGGGGCTATTGACAGGATGGAAGGAAGCCTTGCGCCGCTGAAAAATTTTATCCTGCCGGGCGGACATCCAGCCGGGGCTGCTTTCCATGTGGCCCGGACCATTGCCAGAAGAGCTGAACGGAACGCGGTTGGTATCGGTGAAGAAGTCAATCCGCTTGTGCTCTCATATCTGAATAGGCTCTCAGACTATCTTTTTGTTGCGGCCAGGTTCATAAATGCAAAACTTGGCGCAAATGAATTGAATCTCCACCAGGAATAGGCTCCTGAATTTTTTTATCTTCATTGAATACACTGTAAGAGAGGCAACCCTTTATACAGCAAGGAAAAGTTGACAAAAAAGCAAGCTGGGCTGTACACTATTTATAACCATTATAATGTGAAAATAAATCCTATTTAGAAAAGAGGTGCATGGCGGTGTCCCAAATTCAGCTTAAAGAAGCATTAGAAGCGTTAAAAGAAACTGGGGTAAGAATCACTCCGCAGCGTCATGCGATACTTGAGTATCTTATTCAATCCATGACACATCCAACAGCCGATGATATTTATAAAGCCCTAGAAGGAAAGTTTCCGAACATGAGTGTCGCCACTGTTTATAATAACCTGCGGGTATTTCGTGAAGTGGGATTGGTGAAAGAGCTCAATTACGGAGACTCCTCGAGCAGATTCGACTTTGTCACCACCGACCACTATCATGTAATCTGTGAGTCCTGCGGCAAAATGGTCGATTTCCATTATCCCGGACTTGATGAAGTTGAACACCTGGCATCCCATGTTGCCGGCTTCAAAGTCCACAGCCACAGGCTCGAGGTGTACGGAACCTGTGCCGACTGCTCAGCAAAAGAGGCTCATTAAGATCATCAGCATCAGTCAGCCTGACTGCCAAACCATGCCGGCCACTCGCGCCTGGCTGATGTCGGCGGACCGGCTTTTTTTATTTCAAAAAGAAAAGACCTTCATGCGGTTATGCATTCAGGTCTTTTCTTTTTTTGTTGTACTTTTCATCAAAATCCTTGCCTTCAAGGCTCTTATCGAGTGTGAGCGGTTCGTTGCAATACATACACATATCCACCCTGCCAAGCACTTTTGTAACTTTGCCGCAGTTAGGGCACTGCACCTGTACTGTTTTTGTGGACAGCATACCTATCCAAAAATACACGACCGTACTGGCAATAATAAAGAGAAGGCCGAGGATCATAAATATAGTCATCACAAGCGGCGATGTTCTAAAAAAGATTCCGGCGTACATTACTATGAATCCAATAAAAATCAAACTTAATGCAAAAGTCCGAATTTTATTAATTTTATTTGAGTATTTAGCCATGCTTGTCCCTCCCGATAATTAACTATATCATAAATGAGTCGTAAGAATTAACATAAAAAAGAAAAAGGATTTATGAAGGTTTTTATCGAATCTGGTTAAAAGAAGATTTTGTTTATCAGATGAGAAATAGGTTTCTTGGAGGTACTCATATGGAAGATATACTTCGACCAATATACCAGGAACGTGCCAGCTGGCCTTCTACACTGGGCGTGCTCCTGATTGAAAAAAATCCCAATGAAGTTTCGACAACCGATACGTTTGATTACATTTTGCTGATGGTGGTAAATGATTCGGATGAGCCTGTTACCATTAAGCATTATATGTACAAAGATCAAAAAGCCGCCCTGCACATCGTTCATCAGGATCAGCTGGATGAATGGATGCTGCTTGGGACAAACAAGAAAATCATCGAGTGGATTTTCAATGGCAGGATCGTGTTTGATCGTAATGAATACCTTGAAAATCTGCGGACCGAGCTGCAGGAGTTTCCATTTTACGGCCGCAAGCTAAAAACGGGCATCGAATTTGCCAAGCTGATCAGAAGATATCTGGATGGCAAGTCTTTCTTTGAGAACGGCCATTTCCTGGATGCGTACAATCATATCATTCACTCGCTTCATCACCTGGCACGCCTGGAAATAATCGATCAAGGCTTTCATCCTGAGGTTACAGTATGGAATCAGGTAAGGCTGATCCGTCCCCAGATCTTCAAACTGTATGAAGAACTGGTATCCAGCCAGGAGTCACTCAGCAAAAGGCTGGAATTATTATTTTTGGCAAGTGAGTTTTTAATTCACTCAAGAACACAATTGGGTTCACAGCATATAATTGATGTATTGAGTGCCAAAGAGGGGTATTGGTCCATTGCCGAACTTATTCAGCACCCGGAACTGAGATACTACTCGGTTGATCTGGAAATTGTACTCGAATATCTAGTCGATAAGAATGTGGTGGATATAGTAGAGGTGGAGACAAAAGGCCAGGGCATTTATCATCGATATTATACAGTTCATGGGGAAGTGTAAAAAAGTTATCGTAAAAAAGTATTTTTAGTATTGACCCTCCTTCTGAATGGTGATATATTTATAAACGTCGCTGCGGGACATTACGTTTTCGCTAGCGGCGAAAAAAACTTTAGAAAAAAGCTATTGACTTACCACTTGCTAACATGGTATGATAATAAAGTCGCTTTTGACAAAATGTTCTTTGAAAACTGAACGAAACAAGACGCCAGTTACTTCTTATTTTATAGGAAGTAAACAAAACAAGTTTTAAAATTTATGAGCTATATCGAACACTTTTCGGAGAGTTTGATCCTGGCTCAGGACGAACGCTGGCGGCGTGCCTAATACATGCAAGTCGAGCGGACTTCAGGGAGCTTGCTCCCTGAAGTCAGCGGCGGACGGGTGAGTAACACGTGGGCAACCTGCCCTTGAGATCGGGATAACTTCGGGAAACCGGAGCTAATACCGGATAGGTCTTTCCCTCACATGAGGGAAAGAGGAAAGACGGTTTCGGCTGTCACTCAAGGATGGGCCCGCGGCGCATTAGCTAGTTGGTGGGGTAACGGCTCACCAAGGCCACGATGCGTAGCCGACCTGAGAGGGTGATCGGCCACACTGGGACTGAGACACGGCCCAGACTCCTACGGGAGGCAGCAGTAGGGAATCTTCCGCAATGGACGAAAGTCTGACGGAGCAACGCCGCGTGAGTGAAGAAGGTTTTCGGATCGTAAAACTCTGTTGTCAGGGAAGAACAAGTGCCATAGTAACTGATGGCACCTTGACGGTACCTGGCCAGAAAGCCACGGCTAACTACGTGCCAGCAGCCGCGGTAATACGTAGGTGGCAAGCGTTGTCCGGATTTATTGGGCGTAAAGCGCGCGCAGGCGGTCTTTTAAGTCTGATGTGAAAGCCCACGGCTCAACCGTGGAGGGTCATTGGAAACTGGGAGACTTGAGTGCAGAAGAGGAGAGTGGAATTCCACGTGTAGCGGTGAAATGCGTAGAGATGTGGAGGAACACCAGTGGCGAAGGCGACTCTCTGGTCTGTAACTGACGCTGAGGCGCGAAAGCGTGGGGAGCGAACAGGATTAGATACCCTGGTAGTCCACGCCGTAAACGATGAGTGCTAAGTGTTAGAGGGTTTCCGCCCTTTAGTGCTGCAGCTAACGCATTAAGCACTCCGCCTGGGGAGTACGGCCGCAAGGCTGAAACTCAAAGGAATTGACGGGGGCCCGCACAAGCGGTGGAGCATGTGGTTTAATTCGAAGCAACGCGAAGAACCTTACCAGGTCTTGACATCCTCTGACACTCCTAGAGATAGGACGTTCCCCTTCGGGGGACAGAGTGACAGGTGGTGCATGGTTGTCGTCAGCTCGTGTCGTGAGATGTTGGGTTAAGTCCCGCAACGAGCGCAACCCTTGATCTTAGTTGCCAGCATTCAGTTGGGCACTCTAAGGTGACTGCCGGTGACAAACCGGAGGAAGGTGGGGATGACGTCAAATCATCATGCCCCTTATGACCTGGGCTACACACGTGCTACAATGGATGGTACAAAGGGCAGCAAAGCCGCGAGGCCGAGCGAATCCCATAAAGCCATTCTCAGTTCGGATTGCAGGCTGCAACTCGCCTGCATGAAGCCGGAATCGCTAGTAATCGCGGATCAGCATGCCGCGGTGAATACGTTCCCGGGCCTTGTACACACCGCCCGTCACACCACGAGAGTTTGTAACACCCGAAGTCGGTGGGGTAACCTTTATGGAGCCAGCCGCCTAAGGTGGGACAGATGATTGGGGTGAAGTCGTAACAAGGTAGCCGTATCGGAAGGTGCGGCTGGATCACCTCCTTTCTAAGGAAAAAGCGATCTTGTTTCGTTCAGTTTTGAGGGAGCATTCTCTCAAAACCAAAAATAAATTAGAAGCGAGCTATTCGAGGAAGCAAGCGAATGAACACCGGATCGTACTTTACGTACGTGAGGATGTGAATGAGTGAAGCTGACGAAGAAGAGCGACGTTTATCATTTATTTTTTCGTTCTTTGAAAACTAGATAACAATATAAGGCAAAAATGATTTGCGTCATTTTACCGCATCGAGTAATAAACCGAGTTAAGTTTTATTGTTTTATTATAGGTCGATGATTCAAGACCTGACAGCCCTTCGGGCTTAGGGGAAGAACATCAGCCGAATTGGTTAAGTTAGAAAGGGCGCACGGTGAATGCCTTGGCACTAGGAGCCGATGAAGGACGGGACTAACACCGATATGCTTCGGGGAGCTGTAAGTAAGCTTTGATCCGGAGATTTCCGAATGGGGAAACCCACTGTTCGTAATGGAACAGTACCTTCACCTGAATTCATAGGGTGATGGAGGCAGACCCGGGGAACTGAAACATCTAAGTACCCGGAGGAACAGAAAGCAAATGCGATTTCCCAAGTAGCGGCGAGCGAAACGGAATGTAGCCCAAACCGAAAGGCTTGCCTTTCGGGGTTGTAGGACACTCTATACGGAGTTACAAAGGAACGGGGTAGACGAAGAGACATGGAAAGGTCCGTCGAAGAAGGTAACAACCCTGTAGTCGAAACTTCGTTCCCTCCAGAGTGGATCCTGAGTACGGCGGGACACGTGAAATCCCGTCGGAAGCAGGGAGGACCATCTCCCAAGGCTAAATACTACCTAGTGACCGATAGTGAACCAGTACCGTGAGGGAAAGGTGAAAAGCACCCCGGAAGGGGAGTGAAAGAGATCCTGAAACCGTGTGCCTACAAGTAGTCAGAGCCCTATGTCCCTTTTGGGAAACGGGTGATGGCGTGCCTTTTGTAGAATGAACCGGCGAGTTACGATTTCATGCAAGGTTAAGTTGATGAGACGGAGCCGCAGCGAAAGCGAGTCTGAATAGGGCGAATGAGTATGAGGTCGTAGACCCGAAACCAGGTGATCTACCCATGTCCAGGGTGAAGTTCAGGTAACACTGAATGGAGGCCCGAACCCACGCACGTTGAAAAGTGCGGGGATGAGGTGTG